>JBAUSV010000001.1:0-3253 GCA_049581885.1 Gammaproteobacteria bacterium
TTGAATGCCATAAATCCGGATATTTCCAGTGTTGCAGCGGCGGATGTTCCGCACGCTCCTGGAAAAGCTAGACCTCAAACATGCTCGCGAGGGGAGGCCGAGGACTTTCTCCGGCCTGCGGCACACCTACATCTACCCCGAATTCATTGCCAAGGCGGTGCGTGAGTGGATCGTGGCGGTCGGGGCCAGGAGCGCCTTCATCGAGCCGGGCAGCCCTTGGGAGAACGGCTATTGCGAGAGCTTCAATTCCAAGCTGCGAACTCCTCAACGCCGAAATCTTCTACGCCTGGCCGAGACAAGAATCGTCATTATTGAGTCCTGGCGTGGGCATTGCAATACCGAACGCCCACACTCATCTTTGGGCTACAGACCACCAGCACCAGAGGCCGTGCAATGGCCAGCTTCCGCTCCGCGGCCCAGCTTCGCCGGCCGCACCAGCCATGGTGCCAAACCCGTCATGCACTAAGACTTAACCCGGACCACCCGATTGGGGCAGGCCAGCTCCGCGTTCTCATCCGCCCGGTCCCCCAAAGCAGGCCGAGCCCACTCAATAACAACACAAGATTTGCCGGCAGGGGAACCGCCGAGATTTCCGAGAACGTTATGTGACGCGATTGGATATAGTCGGAACCGGGCTGGCCGACAAGACCATACGAATAAACGAAATATTTTGCTCGTAGACTGTTCAGAATCGCGGCGGTAATTGGCTGCGAGCGACTCCAGAATGATACATCGGCATCACTTAAATCTATGCGGATTTGATCATAAGGACGAGATGCCGAAGAGTCGGCATTAGAAATCACATTAAACTGGTCTAGGTGACTGGTATCTGGGTTTGAGATAACCGTATCCGTGGTATCTATACCATTGTATATGGGTTCGTTATTCGTATGAATCGTAGTGCCGTTTGGTGTGACCAGAGAAAAATTGGCATAAGAATTATGATTGATAGAATAGTTGTATAGGCCGCCGGCAGATGTTGTTCCACTGTGCGTCACTGCTCCGCTCGACTGGTCTGCATCGAACGTGAAATAGCCGGTAAGATAATTCAAGGAGCTGCTGAGCCCCAACATGGTCGCAATTGGACCACCGCTGTCGGCGCCGATAATGTTGGTGATGTCGGCCTTGATGGTGATCGGGTTCGCTGCCGACAGGTTCGTCGATAAAGCAAGGGCCAAAGCTGCCGGCAATACGACTGAAATTGCACGTGAGAAGAATTTCATAAGCGCCCCCCCCGGCGCCATCCAGACGCCGATTTGCAAAACACGTTGATTAAACCGGGATTCCCCATATGAACCCCAAACGTGGTTGTATCTTTGCGCTTTTGCGACGTTCTGACAAGACCGCCTGGTGGCGCGGAGGACTGCCGTAACCCTGGCACCTCGAACGGCGGCCGAGGGACTGATCTGGCCATTTTTGCTGGCATCTGGACGCACTCCTCCCGTCAGTTGCTCTTGAACACATTAGCATCGGTGTCTCATTCTGGCGTGGGCGTGGGCGTGGGCGTGGGCGTGGGCGTGGGCGCGGGCGCGGGCGGCGGCTGCAATTCCGCGATCAGCCGCAGAATCTCATGGAACATTTGCCGTGGAATGGCGACCTCGGCCATCTGGAAGGCAACGTAGCGGCCGTGGCTGACGACCTTTGCGCCAATCTTGATCAGCTTCTCCTTCAGGCTCGTCAGCGACTAGTCCTTGATCGGCTCCGGCGTTGCCAGCGTGCGCAGGAAGTTGCCGAGATTGTAGGCGAGCGCATGAAGCTGAAGCCGGACCGCATTGGCGGCGAACGTCCGGCATGACAGCCGCGTCCACTTGATCGCGCCTTTGCCTTCCTTAATCCACTGCTCGCATGTGCCGCGTTTGTTGTAGAAGGCGACGACTCGCTCGGCCGGTCGGCTCATATTGGTGACGATGAAACCGACCCGAGGATAGAGTTCTTCCGGATGCCACTCGACCTTGGCAATCACCCGGTGCGGCTTGGTCCAGCTTGCCGCCTGGTAGGTGCAATTGGCGTAGTACCGCCGGACCTCGTTCGGTGGTCGTTCGACCGGGCGCTTGAGCAGATAGCCGATCCTGTTCTGCAGGACCTGATTAGCCGGCAGGCGGATCGCGTATTTGATCCGTTCAGCTTCCAGGCACTCGTAGACGCCCGGCATGGCGAAGGCTGCATCGGCCCGAAAGTACCTATATCTGAATCGGCGCGAGAGCGGTGCAGTTCAGTGGTTCATCCGGGGAATGCGGGATAAATCCCCGTTGCAATTGAAGTCCCAAGCTTCTGCCTGCCGGGCTGTGTTGGAGCGTCGCCAAAATGAGGATAAGCAGACCTAGCGCGAACCTTGGCTACGCGTTGGGCTTAGCAGATGGCCAGTTTAATTGAGCCGGCCTCCTGATGGACAGCGGTCTGCGCCCTCTCGTTTGAAAGGAGATCCTCGTGCGAAATTGCCCGTTCGACTGCTTCAATAAGTGCTTGAAGCCCAACGAAGCTTTCACGCATTTCGGTCGCATGAAAATCATCTGTGCGGCGACGCCGATAGCCAAGCGCTAAGGCGATAGCCAAGCCACGACGCTCCTTAACCAATGTCTCCCGCGCAGCTTTCAGAGCCTTAATCGGGTCTAGTTCTTCTGTTTCTGTCATGCTGCGCCCTCCAACTTGTAGCCAATTCGGTGAGACGGACGTAAATTCCATGCCATTGTTTCAAAACAAGCGCCGTAGAAATTCTGGCATCCTGATCAAGAGTCTTTGTTGGTTTTCGACGTTCCAAGGCGCTCGCCTGACCAAAATTATCGAGATGCCGATTTAAAAGCGCGCTACTAAAGAGTCGCGGATGTGCAGAAAAATTAGAATCACTTTTGTCCGATTGCTGCCCTTCGCCACAGTTTAAACATTCGACGACCGGCGGTCTCTTTTGGGGCAAAGAGGAGATTCGAACGCTTCGGTCCTTGATCACCTCAGTCACGAATGACCCATATGCGAAGTCCTGCTCGCGCCGCACAGGACGGGTGAGGTCGCAAATAAGCAAGGCACACTGATTGCTTCAAAGCGTATGCCCGCATGCAATGAGCACATAGCCCAAGGCAATCATGCCGTTAGGCTGAGAAGATCAGTCAGGTCAAAATTCCGACGCGGCGTAACAGGAACGAGCTTTTTCATTTTACGCTTCCTTCGGCCAAAACCATTCGTGGGTGCGCAGGCCCTGGTTCATTCTTAGCTTTCTGCTGGGAGCGTCGCCGGTCCGGATGAAGGAACGGTATAAGAG
>JBAUSV010000002.1:0-2207 GCA_049581885.1 Gammaproteobacteria bacterium
TTCCGGCGAAAGCCGGAATCCAGATTGTATGCGGTTTTCTGGACCCCGGCTTCCGCCGGGGTGACGTTAATTCAACAACATTGGGATAGAACACCGGGAGAACTGTTCATGTATTTGGCGTTTGCCCTGTTACCTTACGGATTGTAGAATTTGATTAATCATTGTTGGCATAAAGAAGGTAGAAGCCGGATTAATAAGCAACTCATCCGCATCATGCTTGTCATCGCCACATTACTGGTCGGATATAACGAGCAGATAGGTGACTGCATCGCTGCATCATCAATCAGCAAGAACGGATTTGCCAGGAACGGGAAGGAGATGCGCAAACTACATGGCCAGGAAATCAAAAAAGGAAAATTGTTATGAAAAGGCGTTTTATTGTGCTTACGGTGGCGTGGGCTGTTCTTCTTGGGTGTTCGGTGTCAATTTTCGCACAGTCCATCAAAATTCAGCGAATCCGTTTTGCTGCAGGGTCCTCTTCGGCAATGGTCAAGGGCTCGATTATTGGAGACGAGATAGTCGACTACAAGCTTGGCGCTAAAGCCGACCAGACCATGAGCATCAAGCTCAAAACCAGCAACGCCAGCCTCTACTTCAACGTTCTTCCGCCTGGTTCGGAGTCTGCGCTGTTCATCGGCTCTACATCGGGCAACGAATGGACCGGCACGCTTCCAGTCGACGGCGATTACACGGTTCGGGTCTACTTGATGCGTGATGCCGCACGCCGGAACGAGAGAGCCAATTACACACTGACCGTCGGCATCACGGGAGGTGCAGCCGGCTCCGCGCCGCCCGAGGTGCAGTCGACAGCGCCCGGGTTCGGGGGCAGTGAACGTGGGGCGGTTGCGGACGCGCTGCACACCCCGCTGGCGGGTACGGAATGGCGCCTGGTGGAGTTCCAGTCGATGAACGACACGGTCGGCGCCACCCGCCCGGACGACCCTTCCCTCTACACCATGCGTTTGAACAAGGACGGCACCGTCACGATGCGTCTCAACTGCAATCATGCTAGTGGTACCTGGTCCGCCGAGGCCGGCCCCGATCGCTCCAGCGGCCGCTTCGAATTTGGCCCACTCGCGGCGACGCGTGCCCTCTGCCCGCCCCCGAGCATGGATGAGAGCATCGCGGCGCAGGCCAAGTTCATCCGTTCTTACCTGCTGGAGGACGGTAGGCTGCACCTGAGTCTCATGGCCGATGGTGGCATTTATGTGTGGGAGCCGAACACAGGCAAATCTTCCGCTGCAGGCGTTCCTGCCACCCCTGAGGATGGCGGACCTCGCGACTGGGAAGTCACCCGCACGCTGAATCTCCGGGAACAGCCGTCCACCGCGGCAAGAATCGTCGCCAGCTATACACCCGGCACGATTCTCGACAACCTGGGATGCCAGCGCGCCGAGGGCCGGGTTTGGTGCGATGTTCAGCAGTTGGGCGGAGGTCCGCGCGGCTATGTGTCTGCGGAGTTTCTGAAGCCCGCGGTATCGCCCGACGGGAGTATCGCAACGGGTCCCGACGATTCGGCACTACGCGCAGGTCAGGGCAAGTTCGATGCAACCGGGAATATCCCCTGTGCACAGTCCGTCGGCCAACCGATGATGCAATGTGAATTCGGCGTTGCCCGCGCCGGTGGCGGCTACGCCACGGTTGTCATCAAAAAGCCCGATGGCCGCACACGCGCAATCTTTTTTCGCATGGGCAAACCTATCGGTGCAGACACCAGCCAGGCGAACGGCTACGCCGAATTCCGCACAACCAAGGAAAATGATCTACACCTGATCCAAGTAGGTAACGAACGCTACGAAATTCCGGACGCAGTCGTCCTGGGCGGCTGACATCCAATTATCCAAGGACAAACCATGGAACCTCTCGCGCACCTGTTCGTTGGGAAACCGCAAAACATCCTGGTAGTGACCGTCGTATTTCTCGCGGGCTACCTGGTGCTACGGTTTGCGGCGCTCGGCAGTGTCCGTCATTCTCACCCGTTGCTCATCGCGTCCATCGCTTGGGGACTTTATGCAGCTTGGGAGTGGCTGGTTCAGACCAAGACGCCGGAAGCGAACATCCGGGTCGATCTTCTCGTGATCTGGCCGGCCTTGGCAATCCTGTCGGCATGGGCGCTTTTCCGCTCGCTTCGATAGGCACGCTTCATCGTTCGCCGTATGGAAGCGGCCGCCTATTTTCTTTGTGTGTGGCTTGGAGGTCTTTGAGAG
>JBAUSV010000003.1:0-2579 GCA_049581885.1 Gammaproteobacteria bacterium
CGACCATTCCGGTCACTGCACAGGTCGCCAGCAACCATACCCGTTGCAAGCGCCCGCGCCAAGTCAGAAACAAGGCTCCCAGGATGGAGAGCGCCGTCAGCACCGGAATAATCACCAGCGGCAGATGGGACAGGAACTGCTCCAGATAGGCGCCGCCCACAGCAAACACGGTGCCGTCTGCCGGACTGGCGCCGGCGGCGGGCAAGCCGCCCACGGCATAACCCGGCAACTGCGTGGCCCAGGCCGCGCCGCCAAGAAAAATCAAGAACACGAGCCCGCCAACCGGCAGCAGCAGACTCCGGGCCCGGGAAGCCACCGCACCCGTGCAACATACGGCAGCGCGAGCCGAGGCCAGCCAGAGGCCGAACGCAATGGCCATGAAACCCGGCACGAGCAGGTCATACGGCGTAAATCGCGCACCGAAACTACCCCACAGTGCATTCCCATGGACATCGAAATGCAACGGAACACCACTCACCACGGTGCCTATTCCGATGCCGAACACAAGCAGGCCAGCCAAGCCGATCAGAGCCCACGCAGCGTCCCAGGGTCCAAGCAGCCCTGCACTCAGGCGATGGCGATAACCGTGCGCTACCGGCCCCACGAGCACGGCCAGGGCTATAAAAAGCTGCACCAGCCACAGGCCACTGAACAAGGTGGCATCGAACAGCGGCCACCACGCACCGACCAGCGCCCCGCCGCCGAGCAGCAGCCACGCTTGATGCCCTTCGCTGAGGCGGTCGATGTGATGCGCCAACAGGTCGCGGCGTTCGGCTTCAGTGCGCCCGAAGTAACGCAACATCACGGCAAGACCCAATTCGGTTGTGAGAAAAATACCAATGCCCGCCACCCAGGCGCCGAGCACCAACCACCAAAACAGTCTGAGTACCGTGTCCCCGCTCATTGTCGGCCTCCCTGTTTGTTTGCAAGCGCTTTTTTCACCATTGCCTTGCCGCCGCTGCCGGCCACGATGTAGTCGGCGGCGGAAATGATCTGATCCTTGCTGCAATTGCTGCAACCGCCCTTCGGCGGCATGGCGCCGATGCCATTGAGCGCATTTTGATGCAGCATATCCAATCCCAGCTTGATGCGGCTCGCCCACTGCTTGGCATCGCCGTATCGCGGGGCACCCGCCGCACCGCTGGCATGACAGGCGGCGCAATGCGCCTGGTATATCTTCTGCCCCACCGCGAGGCTGACAGTGTGGGCCGCAATCCCACCGCCGGAACCCGCAGTCGAAGCCGGCGGTGCCTTGACCGAACCCTTCTTGCTCTGGTCGAGCATGTACACGATCGCCGATGTCACGTCATTGTGCGAACAGTCCTGGCACCCGCCCTTGGCCGGCATGATGCTCACGCCGTGCCAGACGTTCTCGAACAACACGAACAGCGGCTCCTTGCCCAACGCGGCCCAGTCATTCGCCACACCGACACGCGGCGCACCGCCGATGCCCGTCGAATGACAGGCAGCACAATCGGCCTGATACGTCTTATGGCCGTGCGCCAGATTGACGGCGGACATCGCCGTCGGTCGTGGCCCCGGCGGCACCTCGCTCTGTATGCTCTGGATGTAGACGGCAACGTCGTGCATGTCCTCGGGCGTCATGTAGCGCATGCTATTGGCGATCGCATCCAGCATCGGCCCCTTGAGATCGCCGCCGCCCAAGCCTTTCGCCTCGCGGAACACGCGGGTGATGGTATCCACCGAATGCGGACTGGTGGCCAGACCGGTGATATTGGGGGCCCAGAATCCGGTGATATCGGAGCCACCCAGGAAATAGCGCTTTTCGGCACCGCCGAGCATGTTGTGTGGTGTATGGCAGGCGCCGCAATGCTCCGGCCCCTGGACAATGAACCGGCCCCGATTCCAATCCGCGGAATGATTGGGGTCGTTCTTCAATTCACCCGCGGTGGGTTTAACGAACATGAACCGCCACCCGATCTGCAGCCAGCGCCAGCTGAACGGTGGCGAAATACCGAGCGGCTTGTTCTTTTTCTCGACGGCGGGGACGTGATGCAGGTAGGACCAGATGGCATGCACCTGTGCCTTGCTCATCACCTGGTAATAGTTGTAAGGCATGGCGGCGAACAGATAGCCCCGCGGACTTTCGCCGTAGCGGACTGCATCATCGAACTGCTTGAAGGTCCAGTTACCGATGCCCATTTGCTTGTCGGGCGTGATGTTGGGCGAGTAGATCGTGCCGAAAGGCGTCTTGATCGGCAAGCCACCGGCAAAGGGTTTGCCGGTCTTGCCATTGCCGTGTTCAGTGTGACAGGCCATGCAGTCAGAGAGCTTGGTGAGGTATTCGCCCTGGCGGATCTCCTTGACCTGGGCCGGACTGGCACCACTCATCGCAACCGGCGGATATTGCACGGCCTCGCCCGCGATGCTGCCTGCAATGGCCATGTGCGTACCTGCGAGTACGGCACAGCCGCCCAGCGCGAGTCCCAGAATCCAGTCCAATCGGCGCATGCTTCCTATTCCCCCGGCTTCATCGCCGCTCATTATAGAGCCTCTGCCCAAACATGCCTTTAGCACTCAGCGAAGTCCACCATGCAGCAAGCTGTGCGCCTACACTC
>JBAUSV010000004.1:0-1796 GCA_049581885.1 Gammaproteobacteria bacterium
AAGTGGTCGATATCGCCCGGCTTGGTCATGCCTACGCTGGGCTGAATGAGGAGGTTCGCCTCGATCTCGCGCGCGGCGCGGAACGTCAGCTCCATGTGCGCGCGATGCATCGGATTGCGGGTCTGGAAGGCCACCACGCGACCCCAGCCCTGGCGCTCGAAGCGCTCGCGCAGTTCATTCGGCGTCAGGCGCAGGTGCCGGAAGTCGTAGTGCGTGGGCGGCACCAGACCCACCACGGGACCGCCCAGGTACACCGGACCGGACCGGTCGAACAGATAACGCACGGCAGGGTGCGCCGGATCGGCACAGCCGAACACACCTTCAGCCTCGATCGTCCTGTCCGGCTCCCAGATGTCCTCAACGGTCATAAGCGCAAGCGCCACTCCTTCGGCGTCGCGCAGTGCAATTCGCTCGCCCGGCGAGAGCTTTTCGGCAAAGTCACGAGTCACATCGAGCGTGATCGGCATCGGCCACAGGGCGCCGGAAGCGAGGCGCATGCCGGAGACGACGCCCTCGTAATCCGCGCGCCGCAGGAACCCGTCGAGCGGAGCAAATCCGCCGCTCATCAAAAGCTCCAGATCGCACTCCTGGCGGTGGGTCAGCCCCCATTCCTGCAAACCGGCAGACTCATTTTTCAGCCACGTCCGCTCATCGGGCAAAGCATATAGCTCGCGGATCGGTTCAAAGGCCGAATGCTGCGGGTTACTCATCGGTCTGGAATCATTTTCAAGCCGAAAATATTAGCACAGCCCATGCGCAGTAATTGGCAAAACCCTGATGTCCACGCGGTATTCTCAGGCCACTTCTTTCACCACAAGGAGCACATAGGCTCTATTTACTACGGATTCCTTGCAAAAAAACGGTAACCTACTCATAATAAAAACGTTTCCGTGCTTGTGCTGGGGGCGTCGCACGGGTGGAAACTGTCACTACCTAGAGGAATTGGCCATGCACGACAAGCGCGTCGAGGACAATACCGCCGCGACCGATGCGCGCGATACCGGTCAAGCATCTACAGATCCCAGATTCTTCCAATTCCATTCACTCGACTCCAATAACTCACGAGTCGAACGTCTCGCCCTTGCCGTGGTGCGCAGCATACGCAGCATCACTCCGAGCCTGTTGCTCATCCTCGGCGATCTGGCGGGACTGATAGCCGCGAGCCAGATCGCCATCTGGCTGCGTCACCTCCTCGCACCGGCCCAGTTCGACGCACATCTCTACCCGGTGATGTTTGTGTACTGCGGTCTTATGCTGCTGACCTATTTTGCCGTCGGACTTTACGGCACGGTCGCACGCAGTGGCCCCGAAGAGCTGCGGCGGCTCACGCTTACCACCACCACGCTCGCCCTCGTCATGATCATCGTGACCTATGTCAGCCGCAGCCGCCTCGATATCCACGTTTTTGCCTACCTGATCGCCTGGTCATTTGCCCTGTTTACCGTGCCGGCGTGCAGAACCATAGTCCGCGGGTTGTTCTCCCACCAGCGCTGGTGGGGCCGCAAGGCCATCGTGCTGAGCCACACCACGGCCAGCGCGAGCCGGCTGGTCAGGGCTTTGCAGCAGCAACCGCGCCTGGGCCTGCGGCCCACGGCCATTCTCACGACCGGTAACGACACCAGCGACAGCACCACTTCCAGCCTGCCCCAATTGCACGGCCCCGGCCCCGCACTCGCCCACGCCAAAGCACACGGCATCGACTACGCCATCGTCGCCACGGCAAACCTGAACGACCCCGAAACGCTGATTCTTATCCAGCGCTACGAAAACTTTTTCAAGCACTGGCTGATCGTGCC
>JBAUSV010000005.1:0-1525 GCA_049581885.1 Gammaproteobacteria bacterium
ACACGTTTTCTCATATTTTCGAATTCCGCAACTTTACGAAGCAATTGATTTTTTGATTCTTCAAACTCGCTTTTCAAACCGGCAATCTGGGCATCTTTAAGTTCCAGTTCCGTTTGTAATTTTACTAATTCCTCATCAACCGGTGTTATCGTTTCATCACCGGTTCCTTTTTCTGCATTTTTCAATTCGTCTAAATCCTTTTCAGTTTGTTTACCTGCTTCGGTCTTTTTGTGATCTTCACTCACGTTTTTCCTACTCTTTATCATAGACTTACGAATATAATTTATTTTGTGATTTAAACCGGTTCGCAAGCTGTTCCACCAAACTAATCATCCTTGGATAATTCATCCTTGTGGGACCCACAAGGCCTATCGTTCCTTTAATATTTCCAATAGCATAGTTCGCTGAAACAACGCTGCAATGTTCTATTTGTTGTATTTTATTCTCTTTTCCAATGCGTACCTGAACCACCGAATCTTCTGTTACGTTCTGTTCATTTTCAAATAAGTGGATAATAAGATCCTCGTTTTCAACAAATTCAATGATACTTTTATAATTGCCCAAATCACTGAACTCCGGTTGCATGGCGATGTATTCGACCCCACCGAAGTGAAACCGTTTAAACTGTTGATCCTCAAAAATCGTATCTGCCGAATCAATAAAAACCCGAATTAAACCGGTTTCGTCCTGACTTTTATAATCAGCCAGCATGTCGTCTATCTTTTGAGCGATTTCGTACAGGCTCAAACCCGATAACCGTTCATTTAAAATTCGGGAAACTTTATCCAGATCGTCCCTCGTCAATTCACTTTCCACCTCAATATTCACGGTCCGGGCAATTCCGCTTTCAATAGTTAATACCACCATCAAACGATGTGCACCCAAATCGATGAGTTCGAGCTTTCGGAAAATCCCATTCGCATATTTTGGAGATATGACCACGGCAAGCAAATTTGAGAGTCTCGCCAATAACCGGGTTGCCGAATGGACCGCATCTTCAATTCCGCTTGTTAAAATTTCTTCCCAGGCATCCAGGGCCTTCTTTTCATCTTTAGAAAGCTCGCTCTGTTTCATCAATAAATTCACATAATAGCGATACCCTCTTTCCGTCGGCACACGTCCGGAAGAAATATGCGTGTGATCCAGATATCCCTTATGCTCCAGACTGTTCATCGCATTCCTTATCGTAGCGGGACTCACATTCAACTTGTGCCGGGATACCAGTGTTTTGGATGCTATAGGATTAGCCGTAATGATAAAATTCTGAATTACGTATTGCAGAACTTCTCGCTCCCTGCTGGTAAGTGCCGGATAATCTAATATTACATCCATCTGGTTTGACCTCCTTTCCTATTTCGGTACAAACTATGAATTTATCATTTTTTTTCCTTCTTTTGAAGTTTTTGCCCGTATTCTCAGGAACAAAAAAATAAACTCAATAACTTAATTCCGATTAATATTGTGTTTCCAAAGTTAACCATCTTCAATATGCCCAAACGAGTATAGAAACAACACAAGTTAATCG
>JBAUSV010000006.1:0-2220 GCA_049581885.1 Gammaproteobacteria bacterium
CCGTTGCTGATCCCCATGCGCGGCCGCCTGATCCATGAACGCGATGGCGGAAGCGAACTGCTGCCCTACGGCCAGCGCGAGGATGAAGTCATTTACTCGGTCTCGCGCGAAGGTCTCAACCACTTGTTGGTGGATGCGGCGGCCGCGACCGGCCGGGTCGAATTGCAATTCGATTGCGGGGTAAGCGATTACGATCCCGACACCGGAATGCTGGAATGGGAAGATGCCGACGGGCGGCAGCAACGCCGTGATGTCGGCCCCGTGATTGCAACCGACGGCGCGGGGTCCATGCTGCGCCGCGCATTGCAGTCGCGCGGACTGATAACCGCCCGCGAGGAGCTGCTGGCCCACGCTTACAAGGAACTGACCATTGCGCCCGCTGCCGACGGCACGCACCGCCTCGAACGCGAGGCGCTCCATATCTGGCCGCGCGGCGGGTTCATGGTGATTGCCCTGCCCAATCTTGACGGAAGTTTCACGGTGACGTTATTCCTGGCTCGCGAAGGCGCACCCGGTTTCGATAGCCTGTCCGACGCGGCTTCGGTAGAAGCGTTTTTCATGCGCGAATTCGGCGATGTGGCACCGCTGCTAGAGGACTTGGCCGATACGTTCTTCTCCAATCCGACGGGCGTGCTGGGCACGGTGTATGCCACGCCGTGGCAGGTCGGGGGCAAGCTGCTGCTGCTCGGCGATGCCGCGCACGCCATCGTGCCGTTTCACGGCCAGGGGATGAATGCGGCTTTCGAGGATTGCCGCCTGCTGGCCGAACGACTGGTGCCGGACGTCGACGTAGGAGCCGTATTCGAGTCTTTTTTCCGCGACCACAAGGCCGATGCCGACGCCATTGCCCGCATGGCCCTCGAAAACTACGTGGAGATGCGCGATACCGTGCGCGATCCGAGCTTCGCCCTGCGCAAGTCGCTCGGGTTCGAACTGGAACGGCGTTGTCCGGACCGGTTCGTGCCGCGCTATTCGATGGTGATGTTTCACCACCTGCCGTATGCGGAAGTGGAGCGACGCGGTGCGATTCAGAAAACGCTGCTTGGCGAATTAACGCGGGGTCACGAACGGCTGTCAACGATCGATCTGGAGGTCGCCGAACAGGCAGTGCGTGAACGCCTTGCACCTTTCACACAACCTGCCGTGTGAAAGTCGACCCTACACAAAAAAACCCGGGGGTTCGAATTGCTTCTCACCAAGGCTTAAGACTGCCAAGAGGAATCGCGAGCACGTTCACTCCCACGGCCGTAAAGGCGGATTCAGACGGGCATGAATTCGTCTGGCGGCCCTTCCTTCTGCAACCGCAACATGAAGTCGAGTAATGCGGCTGCGGTCATCGGCGGAGCAAAGATATAACCCTGCACGGCCTGATAGCGCATGCGGCGCAACGCGTTCATCTGAACTGTTGTTTCGACGCCTTCGGCGACCAATTCGATCCCCATGGCCCGGCTCAGAATCGAAACGGTATGCACGATAGCGGTGTCCTTGGTGTCCACCGAAAGCCCTCGAATGAAAGATTTATCAACCTTTATGACGTCCACGATAAAGCGCGACAGATAACTCAAACTCGAATAGCCGGTGCCGAAGTCATCCAATGCAACGCTCACGCCGAGTGCCTTGATATTCGATAACGTAGCGGCACGCTTCTGCAGATGATCGACCAGCATGGTTTCGGTGATCTCAATCTCCAGAGCCTCTCCCGCAACATCATGCTTTCTCAGCAAGGCCACAACCGCATCGGAAAAATGACTGTCGTCCTGCAGTTGGCGGGCCGAGACATTAACGGCAACCCGTGGTGGCAAATCAAATTTCTCGGACCATCTCTTCCATTCCTGCAGCGCTTGTTCCAGGACCCAGTTGCCGATACCAACGATTTGCCCCGTTCGCTCGGCAATCGGAATGAATTCAGAAGGCTCGACATCGCCCCATTCGGGATGATGCCAACGCAACAGGGCCTCCACGCCGCTCAAAGTACCGTCTCTAACGTTGGCGCGCGGCTGATAGTACACGCTCATTTCGTTGCGCTCTATAGCCTGACGTAGAGCGTTTTCTATTTGCATCTGACGCCGCGCCTGTTCGTTTAACTCTTGCGCAAAGTAGGCGATGTTTGCCCTGCCGCTTTGTTTAGCCTGATAGAGAGCGCTATCGGCATGCTGGCGCAAGGTCGGCAAATCGCTCCCGTCCTGAGGATACATTGCGATTCCGATCGAAGGCGTCGTG
>JBAUSV010000007.1:0-6576 GCA_049581885.1 Gammaproteobacteria bacterium
CGCTCCGTTGAAATCTTCGCCATAGCCCTTCGTAAACGCATATCCTGGCGCGGCGCAGGGAGTGGTTACCGTCAGCGAAAAGTCCTGTGTCTGATTGTTTTTCAGTTGAACAGTCGTGAGTTTAGGCAGACTGTAACCGTCCATGTAAGGCTTAACGGTTAGCATGTAGTCGAAGCCCTTGGGCAAGGAAACACTGTAGGCTCCGGTCTCGGGATCGGTCCAGACGTTGGCGACCAGACCCTCGCTCGGCGTGGTGATTATGACGTCGGCATAAAGTCCATAACCATGTCCAGAACCATCCGTCACATGCCCGGACAGGGTTGCGGTCGGCGCTTCCTGGAGACTGAAATTTTCAATGGAAACGGTACCGCCGGAGACCGTGACCGAAATGGTCTTGGGCGTGTAGCCCCAATGCGAAGCCGTGATTGAGTAGGTGCCACCCAGAAGCTTCATCTGGTAGCTGCCGTCCGCGCCCGTGTCGCTAACAATATTGTCCGCGGTGACCGCGACCGCTGCCCCGGAAATCGTCTGACCGCTTGCGGCACTGGTCACCGCCCCCTGCACCGCACCTGCCGGTGAGGGCACGCAACTGCTGAACTTGAAGTCGGCTAGGTGACTGGACCAGTGTTCCATGCCCGTGGAGGCGTAATACTCATTGCCATACCAGAAGGCGCAGCCGTTCGCCGGATCAACATTCATTGAGGAATGCCCCCCCCACGCGTTAAATGAATTCTCCTGAACGCCGTAACCTGGCATCAACATAGTTTCGGGCTCGCTCATCTTGCCGGCGGGGGCACCGTTCTTGCGCCCGGTATACGCAATGGAGGGCATCAGGTTGGGGCCGGAAACGCTATAGCCCAGCGCCATGTCCCCGCTACGGTCGACAGCCAGCGAACCCACCCAACGATTGTTACCATCCTCAGGGTCATACGTGCCCGACTGGGACAGCGACCAATCCTCGGCGCCGGGCGACGATGTTCCCAGGTCGTACCAGCGAATTCCCGCCGGCAAAGCGCCGGTTGCGGAGGCAGTCACGGTCTGATTTGCAACCAGTTCTTCATGATTGCCGTAGTTGCGATAGTCAACCGACATCAGTCGATCGGATATTGCATCCAGCGCCTCGCCGGGAGCCGGCTCTGGGATGCACGCTGGCTGATTGCCGCACAGCATGTCATTGAATGCAGGTACGCTCACGGTATTCGGGCCTGTCAAGCTGGCGTTGGCCGGATTGGACCAGTCCACATGCAGTTGCCAGAGGGCCAGCGCATAAGGCTGCCCCGGGCCGGACAGATTAGGACTGATGTAGCTGGCAAAGAGTCCGGGTTCGCCGGCCGGGGGAGGCGTGGGACCTTCGAGGGTCACCGGCCTGGCCGCATAGACACCGGGGGCGTTGGGCTTGTTTATGACAACCATCGGTGCCGACTCGCCCTGCAACATCGCGCTGCGGTCGAGCGCGATGAAATCCTCGCTGGTGATGGTCACCGGCCAACCGCCGACCCTATTGATAGCCACGTCATAGGAATTCGGCCACACCCCCAGGGAGGTATAGCCGGAGTTCACGAATTTCGGTGGCAGATTGTCATACTCATAACGGTAATAGGACCCAAGGGGATTATTCGTCTTTGAAATAGCCACACAGAACGCGGAGTCATAAGGTATCGCGCTTTCGAATATCCAGCGATGCGCCAACTCATCGTAAGCCACAACGGGATGGAGAAACGCATTGGTGACGGTCGCGCAGTATCCGGTTGAGCCGGTCCAAAGTGATTGCACGAGAGCGGGCCCTAATACCATATTGCCAGTGCTCTTGCTGTAAACGGAAAATTGCACTCCGGCCATCTCGACAACATATTTCATACCCGGTACGACTCCGATATCGGGTGGAGTTTGCTCCAATACATATCGATTCGTATGGGTCGAAAAGCCCAAGCCATCGAAACTGAGCAGCGGCGTTGTAAAACCACCAGACTGGGTAGCCGAAGCCGTGGCCTGGAGCACCGAATCATGAGCCGTCTTATAAGCGCCGCTAAGGCTTGCGCGGCCTTTTAGAGATTTCCCCGGTTTGGAGCCGGGTACGATTAGCTGACCCGAGTGCTCCAACTCTTTGCGAAACCGCATTATCTGCTTGCTCGTAAATTTCGGCTTCCGGGCCAGCACTTTCTGCATTATCGGCGAATAACGATAATTCGTATCCGCCAACGGTTTGGATAGATCATGACGCGCCGCTTTAACAACCGTCACCTCGGGCATCGTGGCCGCACGAGCGGTCCCAGTGAATCCGAAAACGGCCATCGCCGTCAGAACAAATGCGCACCCCAGGTTGACGCATGCATTACAAATTCGGCTCGTCATTATTGCAGTCTCCAGTTAAAGCCATCCCATATTCGGGACGTTGCACCCCAATGAGTAATGAATGACATTTATGTCACCACTCCAGGGCCGTGAACCCTGACCTCATCACAAAATGAATATTCTTAGCGTGTATTCATTATCGAAAGCGACAATTGAACTCGCGCTACTGTACCGTCGGAACTGCGGCATCGAAGTCGAAGGCGCACAGATCCATGACAGGCACGTGACAGTCTGGTAGACTCGCCAGCCAAATACCTCCTGACTAGGTCTGGTGTGTGTGTAAATTAGATCCCGATTTGGTCCCGAGCCCATTACAAACCCATGTCGACCGAAAAATTACACGTTGACCCCAAACGTTTATTTGAATTTGGGCCGTTCACCCTCGAGGTAGATGAACGTCGGCTACTCAGAGAGGGCAAACTCGTTCCACTGACCGCGAAGGTCTTCGACCTGCTCCTGTTGCTGGTGGAATCTCCGGGCAATCTGCGGAGCCGGAACGACCTGATCGATGCCCTCTGGCCGAACACCATCGTCGAGGAACACAGCCTCACCTCGCGCATCAGCACACTACGCAAGGCGCTCGGCGACGAAGAAGATCCGCCCCGCTACATCGAGACCGTCCGCGGCCAGGGTTATCGTTTCGTGGCGGACGTCAAGGCACAGCAGATAGAAGCATCGGTCCCGCAGCAAGCCTCGCGGACGAACAAGCCACACAAGCGATTAGTTCTCGCGGGGGCACTGACCGCCTGTGCCTTATTAGCGACAGCGGGCGCCATTTTACTCTGGCACATAGCCGCCGGCACCGGGACAAACCATACATCGGACAAATCGATCGCCGTACTGCCGTTCGAGAACCTCAGCACGGACAAAAGCAACGGCTACTTCGCCGAAGGCATCCAGGACATGATCCTGACCAAGCTCGCCGATATCGGCGGCCTCAAGGTTATTTCGCGCACGTCCGCCAACCTATACAAGAGTCACCCCAAAGACCTTCGCACCATTGCCCGGGAACTGGGCGTCGCAAACATACTCGAAGGTAGCGTCCAGAAATCCGGCGATGAGGTGCTAATCAATGTTCAGCTGATTAATGCTCGCAAAGATCAGCATATCTGGGCGAAAGCCTACACTCGCACACTGAGCAATGTGATTAATGTAGAAAGCGACGTATCACAACGCATAGCCGATCAACTGCAAGTAAAACTGCTGCCGTCGGTCCGGCAACGAATTCAGACTGTCTCTACGAGCAATCCGCAAGCCTATGACCTTCTTCTGCGCGCAGACGGCTCCCTCAATCAGTTCTTCTTGTCGGGGAGCCCGAGTGTGCTCGACAACGCCATCAACGATTATCGGGAAGCCATACAAAACGATCCAAAATTTGCCCTTGCCTATGCACAGCTCTCCTATGCATTAAGCATAACCTACAATTACCTGGGCCATCATACGCAGAAGCGTCTGCTGGAAGCCGAAGACGCCGCCACCAAAGCGCTGACGTTCAACCCGAACCTTGCCCAGGCACACAGCGCGAAAGGCTATGTCCTTTATTGGGGAGAGCGCGACTATACCGCGGCCATGCAGCAATTCCAGAAAGCATTGGAACTAAAACCGCAGGATGCTTTCCTGCACATGACGATCGGGTCAGTATATCGGCGTCAGGGCAACTGGAGGGCGGCTGTTCAGGAAATGGAAAAAGCCGTTTCCTTGAACCCACGCGGCATATTCGCACTGCGTAATCTGGCACTAACCTATATGGCGCTCAGGCGTTACAAGAAGGCGCTTGAAGTAGATAACCAAATATTCGCTATCGAGCCCAACTCGCCTATCGACTTAACCAACATCGCCTACCAGTACAGTTTCATGGGTCAGATCAACAAGGCACTGGATACGCTTCATGCCGTGCCCAATCGTTACAAGAAAAATATATATGTCCTCTATGCGCTATCGCAGACCCAGATACTTGCTCACCACTTTGCCACTGCCTGTGCAAGCGCGTCGCAAATGCATGCAAATGGCCAGTTCCCTTCATGGCTAGTACTGTCGCTGCAAGCAGAGGCACAGAGATTATGCGGACAGGAGGCGGAAGCTCACAGCAAAAACCTCGCACTGGTAAAAGAGCTGAAGACCGCTTTGGTGAAAACACCAAACAACTCCTTGATGCATGCCAAAATAGCCATGGTCTATGCAAACATCGGCGACACTGGGCTGGCTATAAACGAGGGACAGCGCGCAGTGAATCTGTCCCCATCAAACAAGGACGTATTTCTGACACCTGACAATATGGGCAATCTCGCCCAGATTTACGCCCGGCTGAATAAGCCCGCCCAAGCCGTGGCCTTACTCAAGAAATTACTGCAAACTCCGGCCGGCACCGTTGTCTCCAAGCCGCTTCTTAAAGTCGATCCCACTTGGGATCCGATTCGCGAAAGCCCCGAATTCCAGAAATTGCTCAAGAGCCGCTTCAAGATTAACCTCAATCCCTTTTGACCCAGCCACGTTTCCTCACCAAGTCATAGCGGCCTGCGCGACTACCTCGTCCGCCATGGCAACACCCATGTCTCCGAACTCACCGGCACCTTGAACTCACCCCAATAATTTGACTCTGACTCTGATTTTTTGACATCGCCACCGGTCATTGCGATATCAGGTATCAGTTGCGAAACACGTCACGGCCCAGTGACTTGATGTCATTCCGATAGATATCACCGGGCAAGGATCTTCATTACCGCATTCCTGCGTGACGTGCGTTCAGGGCGACCTTGACGAATGAAGCAAACGTCGCCGCATGCTCAGGCAGCAACATCGTATCTCCGGTGCAGCCATCCGGCCCGACAAACTCGGCGCTGGTCACTGCGTGGCGGTGCCAGCGCAAGGGTGCGTCCAGCGAGCGTTTACTTGACTCGCACGGCAACATGACGTCCACATGGCCGTTGAATGCCCGCGGAGTGTAGTGGCGAATCGCCGCCACCGTCGCATTCTCGACGGCGGCCCTGCGAACCATTACTGGGCCTTGGGGCACGTTGCCTGCCGCCGTACGCCGCGCCTCTGATCGGTCGGCAAGATAGCGCCGCCACTTGGTAACCGGCAAGCCGATCAGCGCCCGCGCGTGAGCCGTTGCACGCTGCACGAAATGGCTGCAGCCAGCGACAATTTCCGGCAGGAAACGGTAGGACGTGCAATACGGCGCACCAAACAATATGAGACGTGTGACATCGCGCCCCGATTCCGAAAGCTGCCTGGCCAGTTCGAACGCTATCGTGCCACCTGCACAGAAGCCTGCTATCGTCACCGGGCCGTTGGGGTGGAATTCTCGAATTTGTGCGGCAAAGTAACCGGCGAGGCCTTCGACACTGGTGTGCGGCTCGGTGCCTTCCTCGAGGCCGGGCGGTTGCAGGCCGAAAAAAGGCTGGTTCGCGTCGATGTGCTGCGCCAGCGCACGGTAGCAAAAGACATCGCCATTGTGGCCGGCAACGGCAAATATCGGCGCATCCGTTCCCTGTGGTTGCAGCGGAACGATCGCCCGTTGCTGCTGCGCGAGTTGTTGCGCGGAACGCAGGAACGACACGATTTCCGCCTTGTGCTCCTGCAGTTGCCGACGATAATCGTCGGTCAATACTCCTGCCGGCGCATTCAGACGCAAACGATCACCGTCGAGCTCGATGTGCGCGTCAAATCTGCGCAGTTCCTCGAGCAACTCGACGACTCTCACAGTTCAATTTCCTCGCGATCACCTTGTTCGCTCGCGGTTGGGCGATCGCTACCGCCCGCCGCCCAGGCCAACGCATCGATGGCGGCCGCGAGCCGTTCCGGTGTCGGCTGTTCGAACAGATTACGCAGCGGCAGATCGACCTTAGTGGAAGCTCGAAGATTCGCGATCATGTGCGCGGCCAAAAGTGAGTGCCCGCCGAGATCGAAGAAATTATCGAAAACGCCGACGTCGGAACGTTCCAGCACATCGTTGAACGCGGCGACGACCAATGCTTCGCTGGCGGATCGCGGTTTGACGCGTTCGGCCGCCGTGGGCGTATCTGCAGGCGCGGGCAAGGCGCGTCGATCGAGCTTGCCGTTAGGCGTGAGCGGAAAGACATCCATGCGCACGAAGACGGCGGGGACCATATAGTCGGGCAGGCGCGTACCGAGATGCTCGCGCAGGGTAGTGGCCAGGTCGGGCGATGCATCGGCAACAACATAGGCAACCAGGCGCTTGTCGGCGTCTTCCCCGAGGGCGAG
>JBAUSV010000008.1:0-1764 GCA_049581885.1 Gammaproteobacteria bacterium
TATTCAGGCTGGCTGAGAGTTACCCACTTCGTTGGAAAAATCATAACGACGGTCATTCTCACTTTAGCCTATTATTTCGTGATCACCCCTTCTGCTCTCATCAAACGTCTTTTCGGAGGAACTCCGATTCCACTGAAATTTGACAAAAAAGCGGAATCCTACTGGGTGAAACGAACGGAAACGGCTCAACCGAAAGAGAGATTTTTAAAACGGTATTAAAGACAAGGAGATAGGATTTTGGCCAAACAATCCCTCATAGGAGAATTCTGGGAGTTTCTAAGAATCAGAAAGCGGTACTGGCTTCTCCCCATCCTGCTCACCCTGGCCCTTTTCGGCGCCCTGATTGTCTTTACGGAAGGAAGCGCCGTGGCTCCCTTCATCTACGCCCTTTTCTGATTCGGTTCAACTGGTGGCAAGTGAAAAGCAGTGAGAGGAGCCACTCGTTACTCGTTACTCTTCACCAATTGCAGATACAACGTTTCCATATCCCTGAGGAGCCGCGCTTCCGAAAACTGTTCCTCAACGAACAGGCGGGCCCGCTCTATGCGGGCGGAGGTTTCATCCGGGTTCACCTCCATGAGAAATCTGAGACCTTCCGCAAATCCGGCGGCATCCCCTTTTTCACAGAGGATTCCTCTTTCATGGACCTTGAAACGATCTCCCGACCGTTCCTCCGTCGGTCCGCCCAAAAGGTCTGGAACACCGCCCACTTCCGTCGCAATCACGGGAACGGAAGATGCCATGGCCTCGATGATGGAGAAAGGCGTTCCTTCGTTAAGAGAGGTAAGAGCCAGGATATCCACGTCCGCATAGACCATGGGCAGATTTCTCATCCACCCCAGGAACCGCACGTGGGAATCAATGCCCGCATTCCTGCAATAATCTTCAAGCTTTCCCCGCAGTTCCCCGTCTCCCACCACCAAAAAAATGACCGTTCTTTCCGGATTCCACTCCATCAGCTGTTTTGCCGCTTCAAAAAACATCTCGTGGTTCTTTATTGGGACAAGCCGGCCGATAATACCGATGACCACGGTGCTCTTGTCAATTCCAAGCACCTGCCTGAGCTGTCCCCTGAATTTCGACGACGAGAGAAACGGTTTAAGATCGAACCCGAGGGGTATGGTCTTGATTCGACGGGCTGCTGTGATTTTAAATTTTTCGGACAGGTCTCTTTTCTGGGATTCACTGATCGCCACAATCACGTCGGTGCCCCTTGCCAGCAGCCGTTCGACCCATACGAAGGCGGAAGATTTCAGCTTACTGAAATATCCTTCAAAAACATGGCCATGGAACGTATGAACCGTTCGGATATTCTTCCCATAAAACAAATTATACAGGATAACGGCCAGTCTTGCAGTGGTTCCGGCCTTGGCCGTATGCGTATCCACAATCCGGGGGCTTTCATTGCGAAGGAGAGAAAAGATTTTGAAGAAGGCCTTTATATCCATCAGAGGCCTGATTTCCCTCTGCAACTCATCTATGGCTATGGGCTTTTCGCGCAGAGAATCGAACAGATAGCTCATATCGCCTTCCTGATGGGAGATCTTTCCGGTCACAAGAATGGAGTGGAATTTCCTCGGATTAAGTCCTTTGGTCAATAGATAAACATGTATGGACGGGCCGCCTATATTCAGCCTGGCGATGAAACGGAGCAGCTTTATCCGTTTGTCAGGGGATGGGGCCGTATTTTTCCCGCCATGGGAAATGTGCAGGAGGCGGTGAAACAGGATCGATACGCCCTGGGAAAATATCACGAATATAAAC
>JBAUSV010000009.1:0-39464 GCA_049581885.1 Gammaproteobacteria bacterium
GTGTGGCTGGGGTGGTCGCTGGGCGGCATGTTGGCGCTGGCTGCGGCCGCCGCTGCGCCCGAACGGGTGACCGCGCTGGTATCGGTGGCCGCTAGTCCGTCGTTCGTGGCGCGCGCCGAATGGCCCTATGGCATGGCGCGCGAAAACCTGGAACGCATGGCCGAGCAGTTGCGGGAGGGCCCGGAGCAGACTGTGAGCGATTTTCTGACGCTGCAGGTGTTGTCGAGCCGGGGCGGACGTGAGGCGCTCAAGCATTTGAAGTCCGCATTGAATGCACGCGGCATGGCCAGCGCAAAAGCACTCGGCGATGGCTTGAATTTTCTGGAGACGCTGGATCTGCGTCCGGCGCTCACGGCCATACGCACGCCGGTGTTGGCAGTGGCCGGGGCACGCGATCGGCTCGTTCAACCGGCTGCGGTACGCGCGCTGGCGGCGCTGGTGCCGAACGGTGAAATGACGCTGTTCGATTCGGCAGCGCATGCGCCGTTCCTCTCGCATCGCAGTGAATTTGCCGAGCGCGTGGACGATTTTCTCCGCCGGCGGGACGTGCCGTGATGGGGTTCGACCGGCGCACGGTCGGCGCGCGCTTTGCGGCGGCCGCGCACGACTACGATGCGGCCGCTGTGCTCCAGGCCGAGGTTCAGTCGCGCCTGCTGGAACGGGTGGATCTGCTGGGCTACACTCCGACCCGTATCCTTGATCTCGGTGCCGGTACCGGGCGCGCGCTCAAGCCGCTGGCGCGTCAGTGCCCGCACGCGCAGTTGAGCGCGGTCGATCTGGCCGCCGCCATGCTGCACCGGGCACACCGTCAAAAGCCGCGTTTTCGCCGCGTGAACTTCGCCGTTGCTGCGGCCGAGCAGTTGCCGTTCGCGGACAAGGCTTTCGATCTGGTGTTCAGCAACCTGATGCTGCAATGGTGCCCGAACCCCGATCGCGTCTTCGTCGAGGCGCGGCGTGTGTTGAGCGGTCAGGGCGTGTTCCTGTTCACGAGCCTGGGGCCGGATACCTTGCGCGAGTTGCGTGCGGCGTGGCGCGAGGTGGACGATCACGAACACGTCCATACCTTCATCGACATGCACGATATCGGCGATGCGCTGATCCGCGCCGGCTTCGTTGAACCGGTGATGGATGTCGAACAATTGACGATGACCTACGGCACAGCCCGTGAACTGATGCGGGACCTGCGCGTGATCGGCGCCCGCAATGCGAGCAGCGAACGGGCGCGCGGACTTACCGCGCCGCGGCGTCTCGCCGCCGTCGAACGGGCTTACGAGCGCTTCCGCTACGAGGGGCGTCTGCCTGCCACCTACGAAGTGGTTTACGGTACGGCCTGGACACCGCTGGATTTGCCGCGCCGATGAGTGCCGCATTGAGAGGTTTTTTCGTGACCGGAACCGATACCGAGATCGGCAAGACCGTGGTGAGTACCGGGATTGTGCATGCATTGGCGGCGCATGGACTGCGGGTTGTTGCCATGAAGCCGGTTGCGAGCGGTGGCGTGCACACTGCGGACGGATTGCGCAACAGCGATGCCTTGCAGTTGATGGCGGCGGCCAATGTCGCGGCCGGCTACGCGCAGGTGAATCCGTATTGTTTCGAGCCGCCGATCGCACCGCACCTGGCGGCTGTCGATGCGGGCGTTGTGATAGAGGCCGAATCCATACTGCTTGCTACCGCCGCGCTCGCCGCGCAGGCTGAAGCACTGGTGGTCGAAGGCGTGGGAGGCTGGCGTGTGCCGTTGTCCGATACGTTCGACATTCCCGAACTGGTGCGGCGTCTGGACTTGCCGGTGGTGCTGGCGGTTGGTCTGCGCCTGGGTTGCCTGAACCATGCCCAACTCAGCGCCGAATCGATTGTGGCACACGGTTGCCGCTTGGCGGGATGGATCGGCTCTACGGTGGAGACCGAACCCATGGCGCGCCTTGCGGATAATGTGAAGACGTTAAAGCAGGTTTTGCCTGCTCCTTGCTGGGGCGTGGTGCCGTATCTCGATACGCTGGCGCCAGCGGGCGTGGCCCGGCATCTCGACGGCGCCGCCCTGATCCGCGCACTGGAGGTGCAGCGATGATGAACGACGACTGGATGCGCCGCGATCTGGCCCATGTGTGGCACCCGTGCTCGCAGATGAAGGATCACGAGTGGCTGCCGATGGTGCCCATCGAGCGCGGCGAGGGGTCCTGGCTGTACGACTTCGAAGGAAGGCGCTATCTGGACGCCATCAGCTCGTGGTGGGTGAATCTGTTCGGCCACGGGCACCCGCTGATTGCGGAGCGGATTGCCGAGCAGGCCCGCACCCTTGAGCACGTGCTGCTCGCCGGCGCGACGCATCAGCCCGTGATTGAACTCTCCGAACGTCTGGTCGAGTTGACGCCCGCCGGCCTCACGCGCTGCTTTTATGCCGACATCGGCTCGGCGGCGGTGGAGGTCGCTCTCAAGATGAGCTTTCACTATTGGCGCAATGTCGGAAAACCCGAAAAGCAACGTTTCGTTGCGTTGAGTAACGGCTATCACGGAGAAACCCTGGGCGCGCTGGGGGTGGGCGATGTCGCGCTCTACAAGCAGGTGTACCGGCCACTCATCAACGAGGCAATCATCGCGCCGTCGCCGGATGCCTACCTCGCGGAACAGGGTGAAAGCGCCGAAGCCTTTGCCCTTCGCCAGTTTGAGTCGATGGAAAAGATCCTTGCCGAACAGAACGAGCGGATCGCGGCCGTGATTCTGGAGCCGCTGGTGCAGTGCGCGGGCAACATGCGCATGTATCATCCGGTGTACTTGACACTGCTGCGCGAAGCCTGCGACCGCTACGGCGTGCATCTGATTGCCGATGAAATTGCCGTCGGCTTTGGCCGCACCGGCACCCTGTTTGCCTGCGAACAGGGCGGTATCAGCCCCGACTTCATGTGTCTGTCCAAGGGCATCACGGCCGGTTTTCTGCCGCTGGCTGTGGTCATGACGAACGAGGAAATCTATGCCGCGTTCTACGATGAATACCGCAACATAGAGCGCGCCTTTCTGCACTCGCACAGCTACACGGGCAATCCGCTGGCCTGCGCGGCTGCGCTCGCGACGCTAGATGTTTTCGCCCACACCGAGGTGATTGAGGAGAACCGCGAACGCGCGGCGTGGATGGCCGAGGAACTGGCGCCCTTGCATGATCATCCGCACGTGGCCGATGTGCGCCAGACGGGCATGATTGCGGCCGTCGAATTGGTGCAGAAACGGCCGCGCGAAAGCTACCCCTGGCAGGAGCGGCGAGGCATCAGCGTTTACCAGTACGCGCTCGAACACGAGTGCTGGCTGCGCCCGTTGGGCAATACCGTGTACTGGATGCCGCCCTATGTGGTAAACCGGGAAGAAATTGCTCATCTCGGGCGGGTCACGCGGGCCGCAATTGATGCCGTGACTCGTGAGTAAAGGGAGTGACAGTGCAGGGTGCTCCCATGCTAAACCCATCCAAAGTGCTCATTGTTTAAGGCTCTACCGGAGTTGGGGTTAGTATGTAAGCCTTCAGTCTTGTTGCCGAGACGTCGGAACAGGAGAGCCGAACATGCAAGTGCGGGTTCCGCGAAGACGGCTAAGCGTTATCTCTCCAACAGGTAGATGCTCGGCGTAACGTGGAGATTTCGAACCCCGAAATGACACCAAGGAGGTAACTCATGGCCAACAGTGCCGGATATCATGAACCGCTGGAAGAGCTTTCGCCCAAGACGCGTCGCATGCATCAGGCCTTGACTTCGTTGCAGGAAGAGCTGGAGGCGGTGGACTGGTATCAGCAGCGTGCCGATGCTTGCACCGATAACGCACTCAAAGAGGTGCTGTTGCACAACATGCGCGAGGAAATTGAACACGCCGCGATGGTGCTCGAATGGTTGCGGCGCAATAGTGAGCACTTCGACAAACAGCTTAGAACCTACCTGTTTACAGAGGTGCCGATTACTGAAGTCGAAGAAGCGGATACGGGCAAGAAATAGAGAATGAACACGGTGGCCGGTGTGGGGAACACCGATCGCGTCTGGCGCATTCTCAGTATCGATGGCGGAGGCGTACGAGGCTACTATGCTGCGCTGCTGATTGCGCGGCTTGCGGCGGCCAATCCGAGTTGGTTGGCGACGGTGGACCTGATTGCCGGCACCTCCACCGGCGCTATCATTGCGCTGGGTCTGGCTCTGGACATGGCGCCCGTGGACATCGCAGGCATCTACGCCCGCGAAGCCGAAAACATTTTCACCCCCAGTCTCGCGGATCGTCTGCTCGATGCGGGGGGGCTGATCGGCCCCCGCTATAACGTGCGCCGTTTCGCGGCCATCCTGCGCCGGGTGTTTCACGATGTGCGCTTTAGCGATCTGCCGCGCAGGGTACTGGTGCCCACCTTCGATCTAGACGACGAAAACCCCGATACCGCGCGGCGTCACTGGCAGGCAAGACTGTTTCACAACCTGCCGGGACCACAGGCGAAAAGTAATCTGTTGGTGCGCCGTGCGGCGCTGTATTCCAGTGCCGTGCCCGCCGTATTCGCCACCGCCGATGGGTATATCGACGGCGGCGTATTTGCCGCCAATCCCGCTTTGTGCGCATTGACTCTGAGTATCGATGCGGCCGTGCAGGCGCGACCCGCGGCGCTGGATGCGGTGCGGGTATTTTCCGTGGGTACCGGGCGCTGCCCCCAGCATATTGAAGGCGAGAGGCTGCAGTGGGGACTCAGCCAGTGGGCCAAGCCGCTGCTCGGCGTGATGTTCGATGCCGGGGTTGGTATGGTGGACTATCAATGCCGTCAGCTACTCGGCAGCCGTTATCACCGGCTCAATCCGTGGCTCGATGGCGAATCCATCCAGCTCGATGACGCCAATGCCTTGCCCAAACTGGAGCGTGTGGCAAACGCGGCGGAACTTGAACCAACGCTGGCATGGCTTGATGAGATGTGGATGGGGTCATGAATCTTTATCTGCGGCTTTTCTGGTTGTGGTAGAAGAAGACGCGGCGTGAACCGGTCCAAGCGCGGTTATCTCCTTCGCGGTTGAACCGGCGCGTATGGCCCAACGATCTCGATTTGTTTATGCGCATGAACAAACGGCCGTTATCTCACGTTGATGGATCTGGTGCGCTTGCATATCGTCATGCATAGCGGCTTGCTGGGGGTGATGCGTGAGCGCAACTGGTTGGCGCCAGGCCGTGGCCGTTTGCTCCAACGCCTGGCCCCCAACATTCGGCACGACGATTAAATCGCGGGAACGTCCACTCATGCCTGCACTCGCTTTGAGTCCCGATCTTGACAATGTTCGACAGTGCCCTCGCATTTGACGGATAAGGTACGCTGATCGGAAGCCTAAGCGCTTTTCTGGAGGTCATCGTGAGTAGAGCCGAGCGTAATGTCGTCCGTATCGTCAATGCCCACCGTCAACGTGAAGGCGGTGGTTTCATTGTCCGCCGTCCGTTTCCCACGCAGGAACTCGATGCCGTGGATCCGTTTCTGCTCATCGACGAAATGGGGCCTGCCGATTATGGTCCGGGCGAGGCGGTCGGTGCGCCCGATCACCCGCATCGCGGATTCGAGACCGTCACCTACATGCTCGAGGGCGAGTTCGAGCATGAGGATTCCGCAGGCCACCGGGGTACCCTGCGCCCCGGCGACGTGCAGTGGATGACGGCGGGTGCCGGCGTCATCCATTCCGAAATGCCCTCGGCGGAAATCCGCGAGCGGGGCGGGCGCGTGCATGGTTTCCAGATCTGGGTCAACCTGCCTGCCGCGGACAAGATGATGCGCCCGCGTTACCAGGAGCTGGACACGAAGCATATTCCCACGGCCCGCAGCGAGGATGGCCTGGCACGGGTCAAGGTGGTCGCCGGCGAGGCGCTGGGTGTACGGGCCAAAATCGATACGCTAATCCCGATCGTTTTTCAGGACTGGACGCTCGATCCGGGCGCGGACGTGAGCGTGAACGTACCGCCCGAGGAACGGGCCATGGTGTACGTTTTCGGCGGCCGCATGCAGGCCGGTGCCAGCGGCGATACGATTACCGACGGGCAGTTGGCGATGCTCGGAGAGGGCGAGGCCCTTCGCCTGGCCAACAGCGGCGGCGAACAGGCCCGCTTCCTGTTGCTTGCCGGCAGACCGATCGGCGAGCTGGTGGCCCGCTATGGACCGTTCGTCATGAACACCGAGTCCGAACTGCGCCAGGCCTTCGAGGATTTCCGTTCCGGACGCATGGGCGAGATTACCCGCCAGGCACAGGTGGGCTGAGCGTGTCATCGCCCATTCTCCAACGCATCCATGGCCGCGTTCACCAGTTGGACAAAAGCATGCAGGTGCGCCGCGTGCTGCCATCGCCCGAACATCGCGCAATCGGTCCGTTCGTGTTCTTCGACCACATGGGACCGGTGACTTTTGCGCCGGGCCAGGCCATGGACGTGCGCCCACACCCCCACATCGGGCTGGCTACCGTGACCTACCTGTGGGAAGGCCGCATAGAGCACCGCGACAGCCTGGGCAACACGCAGTTGATCGAACCGGGGGCGGTTAACTGGATGACCAGCGGCAGCGGCATCGTGCATTCCGAGCGCACGGCCGCGGTCGATCGGGGACGCGAACAACGTGCGCACGGACTGCAGTCGTGGGTGGCCTTGCCGTTGGATCATGAACAGGCTGCCCCCGCCTTTCACCACACCGAGGCGAGTCAGTTACCGCAATTGGCGGTGGGCGATGCACAAGTCCGGGTGGTCGCCGGAAACGCCTACGGCGTCGAGTCGCCGGTGCCGGTTCTGGGTCAATTGCTCTATGTGGATGCGTACATTCCCGCCGGAGGGAAGCTGCCGCTACCCGCTGATCACGAGCAAAGGGCCGCCTATGTGATCGAAGGCGAATCACGGGCCGGCGAGGGAACCCTTGGAACGGGTGAACTCATTGTCTTCGCGAAGGGTGCGGAGATGGACATCGAGGCGACGACGGATACGCACGTGGTACTGCTCGGCGGTGCGCCGCTCGATGCGCCGCGTTACGTCTGGTGGAATTACGTGGCCAGCAGCGAGGTACTGATCGAACGGGCGCGGCAAGCCTGGCGGGACGACCGCATGGGTCGCGTGGAAGGCGACCCCGAACGCATCCCGGTGCCCGAGGTACGTCCGGCGGTACGGTTGTTGCCGGAATAAGGCGCCGTGCCGCTTTAATCAGTTACGGGCGTGGATGCCGTGATGTGAGGGTTTCCCCTTCGGCGCTTGCGTGCCCAGCGTTACCACCACGATGGCAAGTATCGAAAAAATAAAGCCGGGAACAATCTCATACAGGTTGAACAGCCCGCCCAGCGGGGTGAGCCAGATATGCCAGATAAGCACGGTGGCGCCGCCGACGACAATGCCGGCGAGTGCACCCTGCCAGTTCATTCGATGCCAGTACAGGGCGCATATGATGGCCGGGCCGAAGGCGGCGCCGAAACCGGCCCAGGCATAGGCCACCAGTCCCAGTACGAGACTGTCGGGGTTGATGCCGACGAGAAAGGCGACCACGGCCACGCCGAGCAGGGCGAGGCGTCCCACCCACAGTAGTTCGCGCTGGCCGGCCTTGTGGCGGAAGAATCCCCGGTAGAGATCCTCGGCGAAGGCGCTGGCGGCAACCAGCAGCTGGGCCGAGGCGGTGCTCATGATGGCGGCCAGGATGCCCGACAGGCAGATGCCGGCCGCAACGGAGGGTAGAAGTTTCAGTGCCATGTAGATGAATACGCGTTCGCGGTCGTTGCCGTTGAGCGGATGGCTGACCACGCCGAGTCCCGTCAGGCCCACGACCATCGCGGCCAGCAGTGCCACGATCACCCAGAACATGGCGATACGCCGGGCAGCGGGGATGCCTTTGGGGTCCTTGATCGCCATGAAACGCGCCAGGATATGGGGCTGACCGGGATAGCCCAGGCCCCAAGCGAGCAGAGACACGATGCCGATCCAGGTATACGTAGTATTGGTACCGACGTTGAAAAATGGGTGCAGCAGTCCGTTGTTGACCGCATTGAGCGTGTGCTCCAGGCCACTGATGCCGCCGACGAAGGCGAGACCCAGCAGTCCGACGACCACCAGGGCGAAGAACATGAGGGCGCCTTGCAGCACGTCGTTCCAGGCCACGGCGAGGAAACCGCCGATGAAGGTGTAGGACATCACGGTGAGGGCGCCAAACACCAGGGCCCAGAAATAGGAGACGTGGAACAGGGACTTGAACAGTTCCGCGCCCGCGACGAAGCTCGAGGAAACGTAGATGGCGAAGAAGACCAGGATCATCAGAGCCGAGATGCCGCGCAGCAGCCGCGTCTTGTCGCCGAAGCGGTTGGCGAAGTAGTCCGGGAGCGTCAGAGCATCGCCGTAGTGCTGGGTCTGCTCGCGCAGGCGCCGCGCCACGATCAGCCAGTTGAGGTAGGTGCCGACGAGCAGGCCGATCACCATCCAGATGTAACCCAGGCCGAAGGCGTAGGCGGCGCCGGGCAGCGCGAGCAGCAGCCAGCCCGACATGTCCGAGGCCTGGGCGGAGAGTGCGGTGACGAAGCTGCCCAAACCGCGTCCGGCCAGGATGTAGTCCTTGAGGCTCTTGTTGCGGAACCAGGCGACGAAGGAAATCAAAAGCACCACGATCATGTAGACCGCGAAGGTGTAGAGAATGATGTCGCTGACGCGGGTCACGGGCGCTCCAGGGCGGATCGAAGCGCTCATTCTGGCAGAGATCGGCGCGTAACGCACCTGCGGCGGGATACGCGATCTTGAGTTTGATGTGCGGGGCGGTGCAGAGGGCCGGCTTTGCTGAGCGGTCATCGCACTGTACCAGAGCAAAAAAGAGAGAATGGGTGGGACTGGGCCCGCGTTTACGGCACAATGGGCGCTGCACCCAAACCGGGAACTCACTCAGTGGAAAAAGAAGTTATTGCGACCGCCAATGCGCCTGCGGCAATCGGCACCTATTCGCAGGCCGTTCGCGCGGGCGAGTGGATTTTTCTGTCCGGCCAGATCGGACTCGACCCCGCCACCGGCGCATTGGTCGAGGGCGGTATAGAAGTCGAAACCCGCCGCGCATTCGACAATCTACGTGCGGTGGCTGTGGCTGGCGGCGCCGATCTGGAATCGGTGGTCAAGCTTACGCTGTATCTGACAGATTTGGGCGACTACGCTATGGTCAACGAATTGATGCGGGAGTTTTTTGCGGGTCCGTATCCGGCGCGTGCTGCCGTAGGCGTTGCGGCCTTGCCGCGAGGCGCCTGCGTCGAGGTGGAAGCCATTGCTGTGACCGGGAGAAACGACTGAATATGCGGCATGCATGGAAGTCGGACAAGGCACTCGGATTGGCGAGCGCTGCGGTGCTGATGACTTTGAGCGTTCCGGCGTGGGCCACGGGTACCCCGGCACCGGCCGCGTTCAGTGCCGCGCAGCCGTTGAGCATCGTGCGTCGCCTGGCCAAACAACCGCCCACGCGCACGCCGTTTGCACAGGCGCAGTTCTCGCCGCTGCTCGACCGCGCGCTGGTGCTCAAGGGAGAGCTTGCCTGGGACGGCGGGCAGAAGCTGGAACGAATAGTCGAGCAGCCCTATAGCGGGCATACAGTGATCGCGGGAACCGAAGTAAGCGTGACCCGCGCCGGGTACGGTACAAAAAAGTATTCGCTTAACCGGGCGCCCGCGATGAAGGCGCTGCTCGATGGTTTGATTGCTGTCCTTTCGGGCGATCCCGCGCAACTGCATGATGTATTCAATGCCACGCTGCAGGGCCGTGCCGACGCCTACTGGACGTTGCTGCTCGTGCCTCGCGACCCCAAACTCGCCCACGATTTGAAACAACTCACGCTGGACGGGTATGCCGGTACGTTGCGCTGTATCGAGATCACTCAGTCGGAAGGTGCGGCAAGTATTTATGTGCTGGGAAAATTGGCCGTACACGTCACGCGCCGCCCGACGCGGGCGGCGCTCAAGACGTTGTGCCGGGCGGGGTGAGTGCCCCGTTCGTTAATGCTGAGGGTATGTGCCGGATGGTGGAGTATAGGCGATGATCCGGCGCGCGCGTCTGGGCCTGATTGCGTTGTGGGTGCTGGTGCTGGGAGCACTCGGGTTCTACGTCGTGCATTCGCTCAAGGTCGGAACGGATCTGCGCAGCTTTATTCCGAACGCCACCACGCCCGATCAGAAACTGCTGATGAACCAGATTGGGCACGGTCCGGGGGCGCGGCTGTTGCTGGTCGCCATCAGCGGTACCGACAAAGCACGGCTGGCGGCACTCAGCAAGGGATTGGCGAAGGCTTTGCGTGGAGATTCGCGCTTCGGGCAGGTGGTGAACGGCGACTTTGATCTGTCTGCGCTCGATCCGAAGTGGTTGCCGTATCGCTACCTGTTTACTTCCAGCTTCGATCATCAGCGGCTTGACGCCGCGTATCTGCATCAGCAGCTGGAACAGAGGTTGCAGGATCTGGCCTCGCCCGCCGGCGGTATGCTGCAGAAATGGTTGCCGCGCGACCCTACGTTGGAAGTGTTGAAGTTGGCGCAGCGCTGGACACCCGCGCACGCGCCCGAGACGCGCGATGGCGTGTGGTTCGATAAACGCGGCGAAGCGCTGTTGCTGGTGCAGACTCAAGCCGCCGGGTTCGACCCCGATGCGCAGGCCATTGCCGTTAAAGCACTGCGGCGGAGTTATAGCGCCTTGCCCGGCAGTGCCGCGGCCACCCTGACGCTTAGCGGTCCGGGTTATTTCAGCGTGGTCATCAGCCGCAACACCCGCGCTCAGGCCAACTGGATCGGATGCCTCTCGACCCTGGGCTTCATCCTGTTGCTGCTTTTGGCTTACCGCAGTCCAAGCGCCCTGGTGCTGGCCGGGCTGCCCATCGTGAGCGGTGCACTGGTCGGATTGACCGCGCTTATTCTGGCATTTCCGCTGGTCAACGGCATTACGCTGGCCTTCGGTTTTACCCTGCTCGGCGTGGCCCAGGAATATCCGATCCGCCTGCTGAGTCATCGCCGCGCGGGCACCACGGCGCTGGAGAGCATGCGTGGATTGTGGCCGTTGCTGCTGACCGCCATCGCTTCGGCCTGCATTGCCTACCTGGCCTTCTACGCCTCCGGCGTGCCCGGTCTGCAGCAGTTGGCCGTGTTCACTATTACCGGGTTGATGGTGGCCGGATTCAGCACCCGTTATCTGTTGGCGCGGGTGTTGCCGGCTCGCTTCATCGACAGTGCCGATGCGCCGGGCCTGGCGCTTTTTCGCGACTTTCTCGATCGCTTGCCGCGCCCGCGCTGGCTGCCGTGGATAATCGCAGTGGGCGTGGGCCTCGCGCTGTGGCTCGCGCCGGGCGTGTTCTGGCAGAAAAGCCTGGGCGCGCTGACGCCGCTGCCGCCCAAGATGGTGGCCACGCAGACACGGCTTGCCGCTGCGCTGGGCGCGCCCGATGCGCGCTACCTGTTGCTGCTCAAGGCGAAAAGCGCGCAGGGCGTGTTGCAGCTTTCGGAAAAAATCGCACCGCAAATGCGTACACTGGAAAGCCGGGGTGTGTTGGCCGATGTCGAACTGCCGTCGCGCTACCTGCCGAGCATCGCCACCCAGCGCGCGCGCCAGGGGCAGCTGCCCGACCGTGCCCAACTGACCCGCATAGTCGATCAGGCGAGCGCCGGGTTGCCGTTCCGCAAGGGGCTGTTCAAGCCGTTCATAGATGATGTGGAGACGGTGCGCCATGCGCCACCGGTTACGCCGCGAGCTTTTGCCGACTCTCCGCTCGGCCAGCGGCTGAACTCGATGTTGGTGCAGCAGGGTGCGCGTTGGGTCGGTCTGGCGACGTTGAGCGGTGTCAACGATCCAGCGGCATTTGCCGTGTTGAACAAGGAAACCGACGGACAGGTTAGTCTGCTCGACATCAAGGCGGCCTCCGAATCGCTGGTCTCGGCGTACCGGGTGCGTATCCTGCAGGCGCTGGCCGTAGCCGCCCTCCTGTTGGCCTTGACCGTAACGTTCGCCTTGCGCAGCATTCGCCGCGCCTGGCATGTATTGGCGCCGATGACGCTGGCGACGTTTCTGGTGCTTGCCGTCGAACGCCTGGCGGGAATCGAGATTTCGCTTTTCCATCTGATTGCGCTGATTCTCGCTGCCGGGCTGGGTTTGCACTACGCGCTATTCTTCGAGCGTGATACCGGCGATCCCGCCGAGCAACGCCGCACCCTGCACGCCACGGTGGTGTGTGTGCTCTCGGCGCTGCTGGTGTTCGGCATGCTGGTGTGGTCCACCATTCCGGTGCTGCGCGCCATCGGCCTGACGGTTGCGCTGGGCGTGGCGTTCCATTTCTGTCTCTCGATCCTGATGGCGCCGCACGCGCATAAGGCCTGCACCGACGATGACTGAGGGCGAACGCCGACCGGATGCGGCCGCGAACTGGTCAGGGTTTCGCGGCATCGGGCTGCGGATCGCCGAGCGCTTGGCCAAATTGGGTATCGATCGACCCCAGGCGTTGCTGACGCATGTTCCGTTGCGTTATGAGGATCGCACGCAGGTGACGGCGATGGGGGCCTTAAGCCCCGGCATGAATGTGCTGGTCGTGGGCGAGGTGCTGGTGGCCGAGCGCGTACGAGCCCGCCGCGCGATGCTGGTGGTGCGTCTCGGTGACGGGACGGGTTACGTGACGCTGCGTTTTTTCCATTTTCATCAACGTCTGCTCCAGAGTTTCGGGCGCGGCAGCCGCTTCGCCTGTTTCGGCGAAGTGCGTACAGGGCAGAGTGGGTTGGAAATGGTGCATCCGACCGTGTATCGTCTCGACGCGGACGCTGCGCCGCCGGTGGAATCGCGGCTGACGCCGGTGTATCCGACGGTTAACGGCTTGAGTCAGGCCAGTCTGCGCCGTGCCGTGGAGCAGGCGTTTTCAGGTTTGCGTGAAGGCCGCTTGGAGGCCTATGACATGGCGCCGCAGCGCGCCGGGTGGCCATCGCTGATGGACGCCGTCGAGGCCATTCATCATCCACGGCCGGAAGATGGCCCGCCCGCACCGGGACATCCGGCACTCGAACGTCTGGCGTTCGATGAATTGCTGGCGCACTTTCTGCTGCTGCGCCGCTTGCGCGAACAGGATCGTCACGGCACCGCCCACGTGCTGTCCAGTGGGCGCACTCAAGCCCGGGCGTTGAAGGATAGTTTGCCGTTCACACTGACGGCGGGGCAGATCCGGGTGGCGGGGGAAATCGAAACCGATCTCGATGCAAAACGCCCCATGCGTCGCCTGCTGCAGGGCGATGTCGGCAGTGGCAAGACGGTGATAGCGGCGCTGGCCGCCGCGCGCGCCGTGGGTGCGGGCTGGCAGGCGGCGTTCATGGCGCCTACGGCGCTGCTTGCCGAGCAACACATGCGCACGCTCGACGCCTGGTTCAAGGTCATCGGCATTCCGGTGGGTCTGGTGAGCGCGACGGTGTCGATCCCCGACCGTCAGCGCTGGCTTGAACGTGCCGCTGGCGGCGAACCGCTGGTACTGGTGGGTACGCATGCGCTGATCGCCGGTGAGGCGCCGCTACCGCGTCTTGCGCTGGCGGTAGTCGATGAACAGCATCGCTTCGGGGTCGAGCAGCGTCTAGCGCTCGCTGGCGGTGAACGCGGCGCCGTGCACCAACTGGTGATGAGCGCGACGCCAATTCCGCGTACGTTGGCGATGACGCTCTACGCCGATCTGGATGTTTCCGTGCTTGACGAGCGTCCGCCGGGTCGGGTGCCGGTGGTCACGGCGGTGATGAGCGAAGCGCGGCGTGACGAGTTGATTGCGCGCATCGGCCGCGTGGTGGGAGAGGGGCGACAGGTGTACTGGGTGTGCCCGCTGATCGAAGAATCCGAGGTGCTTGAAGCCCAGGCGGCCGAGAAAACCGAGGCCGCGCTGACCGCGGCTTTGCCCGCCGTGCGAGTCGCGCTGGTGCATGGCCGGCTGAAGGCAGCGGAAAAGGATGCGATCATGCACAGGTTCGTGGCCGGCGAAATTGATCTGCTGGTGGCGACCACGGTGATCGAGGTCGGAGTCGATGTGCCCAATGCGACACTGATGGTCATCGAGAATGCCGAACGGCTGGGGCTGGCGCAGTTGCACCAGTTGCGTGGGCGGGTGGGTCGCGGCGCAGAGCAGAGTCACTGCGTGCTGCTTTACAAGCCGCCGCTAGGTGCACGGGCCCGCGAACGGTTGGCGGCGGTGCGTAACAGTGACGATGGTTTCGTCATTGCCGAGGCGGATTTGAAGTTGCGCGGCCCGGGCGAACTGGTGGGGACCCATCAGGCCGGGTTTACGCGCATGAGGGTGGCTGATCTGGCGCGTGACCGGAGGCTGATTGCCCGCTTGCCGCATGCGGCCGAGCGGGTTCTCGCCAGTGTGCCAGAGGCCGAGATAGAACGCTTGATCCAGTTCTGGTTGGGAGAGGATGTGCGCTATGCCGACGCCTGAAGAACCGAAAATTCCGCGCAAGCGCAAGACTGCGTCACGCAAAAAAGCGCCGCCGCGCAAGAAAAAAAAGACAGTTGTTACCAAGCCGGCGGCCGCACCGCATACGAAGCAGGACACAGGCAGTGATACGGCAACGTCTGCGCGCCAAAAAGCGTCGCAAAAGACGGGTCAGCAAGCATCCTTCGCCTTGACCGAAGCGCCGTCCAGAGCACTGGCCAAGGCCGGCCCTGAGCCATCGAAAAAGCCGCCGCCAAAGCCTTCAGTCCAACCCCAATCGGCCGGGTGGAAGCGGCTGGCCGGATGGCTGTCAAAACAACGGCGTACGCTGGATCTGGAGACACTGTCGCCGGTGCGCGAGATCTGGTCCCGACGCCTGCGTCATCGCTGGCGACGCAGCCGACTGGCGCGCGAAAATCTGCCGTGGCTGATCACGCGCCTCGGTGCTTACGCCCGACTCACGCGCATCAACCGTCCGATTGGCACGTTCCTCTTGCTGTGGCCGACGCTGTGGGCGCTGTGGCTGGCGGGTGACGGTCACCCCGCGCCGCTTTACTTCGTGGTCTTCGTGGTGGGTACGTTTCTTATGCGTTCGGCGGGTTGCGCGATCAACGACTTTGCCGACCGGCGGATAGATGCCCATGTCTGGCGTACGGAGGCGCGTCCACTTGCCCGTGGCGAGATTCGTCCCGCCGAAGCGGTCGGTGTGTTTGTCGTGCTCGCGGGCGCGGCATTTGTGCTCGCCTTTTTTACGCTCGACCGGTTGGCATTGCTGCTCGCTATCCCCGGCGCCTTTCTCGCCGCGAGCTATCCCTTCATGAAGCGTTATACGCAACTGCCGCAGTTGTATCTGGGGGTTGCTTTCGGCTGGGGGATTCCCATGGCCTTCGCTGCGGAAACGGGCAGATTGCCGCCGGTCGCCTGGCTGCTGCTTATTATCAATATCCTCTGGGCCACGGCGTACGACACTATGTACGCGATGGCCGACCGTCCCGACGATCTGAAGATCGGTGTGAAGTCCACCGCCATCCTGTTCGGCGAAATGGATCGGGTCATCGTCGGCATTTTGCAGGTGACGGTACTGCTGGGCCTGACGCTGGCGGGATTGCGACTGCATCTGCTGCCGGTGTATTACTGGTGCCTCGGTGCCGCGGCGTGTTTCGCCGTCTACGAGCAATGGCTGATCCGCAAGCGCGAACCCGTGCGTTGCTTCCAGGCCTTTCTCAATAACAACTGGTTTGGCGCCGCCGTGTTCGCGGGGATCATCCTGCAGATTCCGTTTTCTCGGTGATGGCGGGAAGAAAGCAGTAGCGGCCGTTCCGGCCGCGCTTGATTGTTTTGTCGCCCCCCGCGTGTCCCGGGGCCTCGTTGCACTGATGTGCTCGGCGGCCCTGAGGGGACATGTCTATCTGCGTAGGAGCGGTGGGGACCATCGCACGCTATTGTTGACGATGATGCGCTGGATGGGGGATGCTGCATCGAACTGTCCGGTATCGAGACATGACCGATCAAGCACCTGCAGGCGAAATGAAAACCTGGTTCGGGCATCCGCGCGGGTTGGCTACGCTGTTTTTCACCGAGACCTGGGAACGCTTTAGCTTCTACGGCATGCGCGCGCTGTTGGTGTTGTTCATGGTGGCGGCGGTGGAGAAGGGAGGGCTCGGTTTCGGCGACAAGACGGCGACCGCGATCTACGGACTTTACATGGCGGGCGTCTATCTCACCTCGCTGCCCGGTGGCTGGATTGCCGATCGTCTGATTGGCCAGCAGCGTGCCGTGTTCTATGGCGGAATTATCATTGCGCTTGGGCATTTCACGCTGGCGATTCCGAGCCACAAAAGTTTTTTCATTGGCCTCATCCTGATCGTGCTCGGTACCGGTCTGCTGAAACCTAACGCAAGCACCATGGTGGGCGATCTCTATCCCGAGGGCGGCGCGCGGCGTGACGCCGGGTTCTCGATCTACTACATGGGCATCAATCTCGGCGGGTTCGTCGGGCCGCTTGTGTGCGGCTATCTCGGTCAGAAAGTGAACTGGCACTACGGGTTCGCGGCGGCAGGCGTTGGTATGGTGTTTGGCCTCATTCAGTACCGCTTGACGATCCGCCACCTCGGTGAAGCCGGACGCGGAGTGATCAGTCGCTTTCAGGATGTGACCGCCGAGTGGCGTTCACGGTGTCGCGGCTGGTTCGCTCTGGGCGGGGGGCTTGCGGTTTTTGCCGTGCTGGTTGCGCTCGGCTATCTCGGTGTGATCGTCTATTCGCCGCTCGCGCTTGCCCTGTGGTCGGGCTTCGTGATTCTCGCCTTCGGCTTGGGGTTTCTCGCCTGGGTGTTTTTTCGCGGAGGTTTGAACTCAAAGGAGAAACGCCGGCTCGCCGCACTCGCCATTCTGCTTCTGGTGCAGGTGCTGTTCTGGGCCGGCTACGAGCAGGCGGGTTCCAACTTCAATCTCTTCGCCGAGCGCTATACGGACCTGCATGTATTCGGCTGGGGGTTTCCGGCGTCCTGGTTCCAGAGCGAAAACTCGCTCCTGATCATCCTGCTCGCGCCGTTTTTCGCCTGGCTGTGGATCTGGCTCGGACGGCGCAACCTCGATCCCTCGACGCCGCTCAAGTTCGCCCTTGGCATGGTCTTCATGGGCATCGGCTTTTTGGTCATGACCGGCGCTGCCTGGGTCGTGGTAGCCGGGCACAAGGCGCTGCCGATCTGGCTCGCGCTGACCTATCTTTTACACACCATCGGGGAGCTGTGCCTGAGCCCGGTAGGACTCTCGGCGACCACCAAACTCGCGCCGCGCCGCTATGGCGGGCGCATGATGGGCACCTGGTTTCTGTTTCTCGCGCTCGGCGAACTGCTCGCCGGCTTGATTGCCGGGCGGTTCAGCGCGCATGACGTGCACGACATGCCGCACATCTATCTCACCATCGCGGCCGTGGGTATTGGCGTCGGTGCCACATTGGCACTCGTGAGCCGCCCGATCCAGCGTCGCCTCATCGGGCGAGAAAGTAATTAGAAAGGGTGAAAAAAACCTTCGCCCTTTACAGCTCGCTCGCGCCCTCAAGCGCGGGCGAGGGCGTAGAGACTGACTTTGGCGGCACCGGCATTCTTGAGGGCGTGAGCCAGCGCGTCGGCGGTGCTGGCGGTGGTGACGACATCGTCCACCACGGCGACATGCTGCGCGTCGAAGCGGCGCCGGCATTCAAATGCACCTTTGAGGTTTGAACGGCGCGCGCTGCGCTCGAGTCCGCGTTGCGCGGGCGTGGCGCGGATACGCCGCGCCGCGTCATGCGCTACCGGCACGTCCAGACAACGACCGAGCGTACGAGCGATTTCGCCTGCCTGATTGAAGCCGCGTTCTGCGAGACGACGCCGATGCAAGGGGACAGGCAGGATGAGGTCGGGGCGCGGGGCGCCTCGCAGGTCGAGGTATTCGCCTAGTGCGAGCGCCAGCGTGCGGCCATTTGCAAGGTGGCCGCGAAACTTGAACCGATGCAGCAGCCGGTCAACGGGCCAAGCGTAGAGGAACGCGGCGAAGGCGGCATCGATTTGGGGTGGTTTGCGCGCGCAGGCGCCACAGATCGCGCTCGGCAGCGGGGGCAGCGGTTGGGCGCACTGGGCACAGGCATGGTCATTCCAGGGCAGATCACGGAAACAGGCCGGGCAGAGGTCCCCGGTGGCGCGATCCCGGCATAGCAGACAGGGCTGCGCAGCAAGTCGGAAACCGGCCTGGGAAAAGGCCCGTAGTTTGCCGCGAAACGGGGCTTGGAGTATCATTTTCCGGATTGAACGCCCTTGGTGCCGTGAGTTCGCCTGACCCCATCATCACCCGCATCGTCATTCGACGCAACCAATCGCTGAGTTGGCAAGGGTTGGGGGTCTTTTTGACGGCAGGTCTTGCTGTGAATCTGGCGTTTGTCCTGGCGGCGGGAATAGCGGGATGGTGGCCGGTGGCCGGCTTTGTGGCCGCGGCTTTCCTGGTGCTCGCCGGCACCTTGCTCGGTTTGACGTTGAGTCGGGTGCGTGAGGTGGTGACGATACGTGCGCACACGATTGTGGTGGAATATGGCCGCTGCCGGGCAGAGACGCGCACCGAAATGGATCGCTACTGGGCACGCGTCGAGCGGCGCGAATCGTCGCGTCCGGCCTTGGTGCTCAGCTCCCGCGGGGTGACGGTGGAGATAGGCCGCGCCCTCGGTGACGCGGAACGCAAGGCGCTGGGACGACGGTTGCGTGGGCTGGTTGGATCCGGCGCCACGCCGGAAGCGAATTGGATGGCACGGCCGGCACTCGGCGGGCAAGACATGAATATGGAGAGACAAAAATGAGGAAATGGACGCTGGCAAGTGGGGTGGCCACGACAGCAGGTCTGGCAATGGCGCCTGGCGCATGGGCCATGGATTTGAACATGCCGCGCGGCGTTACTCCCATTAGTCACCAGGTCTTCGCCCTGCATATGTTTGCCTTCTGGATGATGGTCGGCATTGCGGTGGTGGTGTTCGGGGCGCTGACCTGGTCCATTGTGTTTCACCGTCGCGCGCGAGGACACGAGGCTGCTCAGTTTCACGAGAACACTAAACTTGAAGTGGTGTGGTCCATCGCACCGTTTCTGATTCTTGTGGCGCTCGCTATCCCCGGAACCATCGTGCTGGTGCACGAACAGAATTACCATCATGCGCAGTTGCGAATCCGTGTGACTGGGTATCAGTGGCTGTGGAAATACGAGTATCTGTCGCCGTCCGCGAAGCCGCTTTACGGTTTTTACAGCCGTATTGCGTTGGCCAGCGAAAAGCGCATGACGCTGGACTCGAAACTTTCGCCGTGGAGCGACAAGAATTATCTCGAAGATGTGGATCACCCGCTCGTGGTGCCTACGCATGAAAAGATTCTGTTGCTGATTACTTCGGGCGATGTGATTCATAGTTGGTGGGTGCCGGATCTGGGCGGCAAGCAGGATGCGATTCCCGGCTTTGTGACCCAGATGTGGATCAACGTGGAGAAGCCTGGCACCTATCGCGGCGTGTGCAATCAGGTGTGCGGCGCGGGCCATGCCTACATGCCGATTGTGGTGGTGGCGAAACCGAAGCGCGAATTCGAGCAATGGCTTCAAGCGCACGAGTTGGGTGGAAAAGCGGCGTCAGCGAAGACGGTGGCGCACACACCTGCATTGGTTGCGGAGGGAACGAAATGAGTTACAACACGACGGCGGAACTCGGGCACGGCGAAGGGCATCACGGGCCAGCCAAGGGCGTCATGCGCTGGATTACCACCACCAACCACAAGGACATCGGCACCTTGTACCTGGTGTTCGCCCTGATCATGTTTTTTGTGGGCGGCGCCATGGCCATGGTTATTCGCGCCGAATTGGCGGAGCCCGGCCTGCAGTTGGTCAATCCGCCCTTCTACAACGAAATGATGACACTGCACGGGCTGATCATGATCTTCGGCGTACTGATGCCGGCGCTGGTGGGCTTCGCCAACTGGATGGTGCCGTTGCAAGTTGGTGCGCCCGACATGGCACTCCCCCGGCTCAACAACTGGAGTTTCTGGCTGCTGGTGGCGGGCATGTCGATGCTTCTTTCCACACTCCTCATGCCGGGTGGCGCACCGGCGATGGGCTGGACGATGTATGCGCCGCAGGTCGAGCAAACGCCCTATGCGTTTCCGTTCATGATCTTTGCCATTCACCTGATGGGTATTTCCTCGGTGCTGGGCTCGATCAACATCATCGCCACTATTCTCAACCTGCGCGCGCCCGGGATGAAGCTCCTGAAGATGCCGCTGTTTGTCTGGACCTGGTTCGTTACGGCCTTTTTGCTGATCGCCATCATGCCGGTGCTCGCCGGCGGTGTCACCATGCTCCTGTTCGACCGCTTCTTCGGCACCAGCTTCTTTGATGCGGCGGGCGGCGGTTCGCCGATCCTGTGGCAGCACGTGTTCTGGTTCTTCGGCCACCCGGAAGTGTACGTGATGATTCTGCCCGCCTTCGGCATCATTTCGGAGGTCATTCCCACTTTTTCGCGCAAGCCGCTGTTCGGTTACACCGCGATGGTTTATGCCACTGCCTCGATTGCTTTCATATCTTTCGTGGTATGGGCACACCATATGTTCACTTCGGGCATGCCCACCTCGGCCGAACTGTTCTTCATGTACTCCACGATGTTTATCGCGATTCCGACGGGCGTGAAGATATTCAACTGGGTGGCGACCATGTGGCGCGGCTCGCTTACTTTCGAGACGCCGATGCTGTTCGCAATCGGGTTTCTGTTTCTGTTCACCATTGGTGGCTTCACCGGTGTGATGATGGCGCTGGTGCCCGCTGACATGCAGTACCACAACAGTTACTTTATCGTCGCGCATTTCCACTATGTGCTGGTGGGCGGAACTCTCATGGCGATTTTCGCCGGTATTTACTACTGGCTGCCCAAGTGGACTGGACACATGTATCACGAGGGCCTCGGCAAGTGGCATTTCTGGTTGTCCGTTATTTCGGTCAACGTGCTGTTCTTTCCGCAGCATTTTCTGGGCCTTGCCGGCATGCCGCGGCGGGTGCCCGATTATGCGTTGCAATTCGCCGACCTGAATCTGCTGTCTTCGATCGGTGGTTTTGTCTTCGGTGCGACCCAGCTCATATTCCTTTACAACGTCATCCGCACCATCTACCGGGGCAAGCATGCCACGTCCCGGGTCTGGGAAGGCGCGCACGGGTTGGAATGGACGGTGCCTTCGCCGGCGCCCTACCATACCTTCGAAGACGCGCCGGACGTGCCTTGAGCTTGGTGTCCAGCAGCGTAATGGATCGGCAACGTGGACGGCGCAAGCGCATCCTGGCGACCGCTATCGTGTTGGCGCTACTCGCGTTGTTTTTTTATGCGGCCTCCTACCTGGCCGATTACATACACATGACGGCACACTGACATGACGGCACACTGAATGTTGAGTATCGAGGAAATTAGAAAATGAGCAGCAGCACCAGCGCACACCGTTACTTTCTGCCCCACAGTTCGCCGTGGTCGTTCCTTGCGTCCTTGGGACTGTTTTGCTCGATGTTCGGCGGCGCCAACGTGCTGAGTGGCGATAAGACGCTCGGGCTGGTTATTATGGCGATCGGTCTCAGCGTGCTCGTTACGAGTATATTCGGCTGGTGGGGTATCGTGATCCACGAAAGCGAGACCGGCGCCTACCGTGCGCTCGAAGACAGCAGTTTCCGCTGGGGGATGGTGTTTTTCATCTTCTCCGAAGTGTGCTTCTTCGGCGCCTTCTTCGGCGCCCTGTTTTATGCTCGCATGTTCGCTCTACCGTGGCTTTCGGGCGCAAGCAACAACCTGTTCACCAGCGTCCTGTTGTGGCCGCATTTCCTTTCGAGCTGGCCGTCGAACGGTCCGGGCGCGCTCAATGGCGCCTTCCAGGGCATGGGCCCGGGCGGCATTGCGGCTATGAATACGGCGCTGCTGCTGACCAGCGCCGTCACCGTCACCATCGCGCATTGGGGGCTCAAGAACAATCATCGCGGCTTGGTCAAGGTGTTTCTGGCCCTGACTTTTTTACTCGGTTTCGCCTTCGTTATTTCCCAGGCGCACGAGTATATTCATGCCTACCATGTCCAGAACCTGAAGTTGCTCTCCGGCATTTACGGTACGACGTTCTTCGTCCTGACCGGTTTCCACGGTATGCATGTGACCATCGGCGCGATCGGACTGCTGGTGATCTGGATCCGCGTAATGCGCGGACACTTCAACGAGCATCATCATTTCGGCTTTGAGGCGATTGCCTGGTACTGGCATTTTGTGGACGTGGTGTGGCTCGGGCTCTACCTGTTCGTCTATTGGCTATAGCCAAGCTGGCCGGGGCTTGTAGCTTTGCGGCAGCCTGCAGCTCGGCCAAATGTTCCTATGCAGCGGGTTTTAGCAGGCCCACGGCCCAAAGTACGAGTATCAGCACGAACAGCAGCACCGCGAGGCCGATACGCCAGGTGAGCGCCTTCACGGTGCGCTTGCTCTCGCCTTTGTCTCGGGCGAGAAAGAACAAGGCCTGAAACAGCATGGCGACCACGATCAGGAACAGGACGATCAGAACAATGTGGATTATCACGGCAGGGTTCGGCACACGGGCAGAAGCAGCTATGTTCGCACATCAATGAGCACACCGGGCGGCAAATGGTTCTGGGTGTTGACGCTGCTCATGCTGGCCGTGGTCGCCCTGTTTTGCCGCTTGGCGCTGTGGCAGTATCATCGGGGCGAGGAGCGCACGGCCATGTTGGCGGCGCTCGCGGCGGCGCGGCACGGGCCGGCCAGATCCTTGCCGGGGACCGGTGTCGATGCCCTGCCGCGCTTCGCCTCGGTGTTCGGCGAGGGGCGTTACGAGCAGGGGCGCCAGGTGCTCATGATCGAAATGCCGCAACCTGACGGCGATGGTATCGGTGCCGAAGTGCTTACCCCCCTGCGCACCACGCACGGCGCGTTGCTGCTGGTCAATCGCGGATGGGTGGCGGCCAACCCCGAGGGGGTTACGTCGGTCCGGTTGGCGCCGCCGACAGGCACGGTGCGGGTCAGCGGTTATCTGAGTTCTTTGCCGCGTCCCGGCGTACGTCTCGGTGGTGAGCGCAGCGCGGGTGCCGCACAATGGCCCCAGCGGCTGCTCTATCCGAGCTGGGCCGATCTCGATAAACTATACGGGACTGAATTGTTGCATCGTGTGCTTTTACTGTCTCCAGGTGCGGAAGGCGGGTATGACCGCGCCTGGCGGCTCGCACCCGCGCACGGCCCGCAGGAGAACTACAGCTACATGGTGCAGTGGATCGGCCTCGCCGTCACGGTGTTCATCGTGTGGCTGGTACTGACGCTGCGAGCCCTTCACGGAGAAAGGAAACGATGACGGAAATGAGAAAACGCCCCTGGCTGACCCCCGTCCTGATTCTGGGGGTTATTTTGATTCCGCTGATTTTCGCCGTGATCGTTTTCGTGCGCCCAGCCTGGTTTGCCCTGGGGCACACCAATCATGGGCAACTGGTGCGGCCACCGGTTAAAATACAGGTGGCGGGGTTGGCGCAGCCGGCTTCGACTTCCATGCTGCCGACCAGTTACTTTCAGGGTCATTGGACGCTGGTTTATATCGCGGGCACGAACTGCCAGGCCGACTGCAAGGCCGAGTTGTACGCCATGCGTCAGGCGCGGTTAGCCACCGGCCAACACATGCGCCAGGTGCAACGTCTTTATGTGACGTCCGGAGATGCGCTGCCTCCGTCCGGCTTTGCCGCGAATTGGCCGGGGCTCACCGTCGCGGTGGCGACCGGGTCGGCGGGTACGCGCTTCGTGCAACAATTTAGTGCAGTGCACCCGGCCGGCGGCATTTATATCGTGGACCCTAACGGACTCTTGATGATGCATTTTTCAATTCATGCCAACCCGGAAGGTTTGCTCAAGGACTTGCGGCACTTGCTCGATGTGAATTCATGATGCAGTTTTCGTCCACTTCCGTTTTGTCGATGCCCGGTCTGAGGGCAAGGGCGCACAGTTATATCGGTCTGTGCAAATTGCGCATTGTGGAGCTGATCGTGTTCACCGCCGTGGTGGGCATGCTGCTCGCCGTGCCCGGGTGGCCGCCGTTCGGGCGGGTACTGTTGGCCACGCTCGGTATCGGTCTCGCCGCCGCTTCAGCCGCCGCACTCAACCATGTGATCGACCGCCATATCGACAATCGTATGCGCCGTACCTGCTACCGACCGTTGCCGCGCGGCATGTTGACGGAGCGCCAGGCGCTTGCCTTTGCCGCGATGCTGGGTGTGTCGTCGATGGCGGTGATGACGCTCGGCGTCAACGTGTTGAGCGCGGTGCTTACCTTCTGTGGGCTGATCGGCTATGCGGTGGTGTACACGGCGTTCCTCAAGCACATTACGCCGCAGAACATTGTGCTCGGCGGAGCGGCCGGCGCCGTGCCGCCGGTGATCGGCTGGACGGCGATGACTGGCCATATTTCGCCCATGGCGCTCGCCTTGTTTCTTGTCATCTTCATCTGGACCCCGCCGCACTTCTGGGCACTCGCTATCCATCGCCGCGATGACTACGCCAAGGCCGGCGTGCCCATGTTGCCGGTGACGCACGGTATTCATCTCACTCGCCTGCATATTCTCCTGTATACGGTTCTGCTCGTGGCGATCAGCCTCATGCCGTGGTGGCTCGGTGCGAGCGGTTGGTTGTATCTAGCCGCGGCCCTGGTACTCGGCGCGGGCTTCCTTTATCACGCTGTGAAGCTGTGGCGCGGTCGCGACGCGCGCGCGCCGATGGCTACGTTTCGTTACTCGATCCTGTATCTGTCTCTGTTGTTCGCGGCGCTGCTAATTGATCATTATCTTTTATTGGTGATCACCCCAGGCTGAGTCGTTGTGCTCAACTGCCTTTTCATCGACTTCGATGCCTATTTCGCCTCGGTAGAACAGGAGCTGCGTCCCGAACTGCGAGGACGGCCGGTGGGCGTCGTACCGGTCATGGCCGACACCACCTGTTGCATCGCTGCCAGTTACGAGGCCAAGCGCCTCGGCGTGACCACCGGCACGCAGGTCGGGGAAGCTAAAAAGCTTTGCCCCGGGATTGCACTGGTCGAGGCCCGCCACGAACAGTACGTCCAATATCATCACCGGCTGCGGGCCGCGGTGGAAAGCCGCATTCCGATCGATGCCGTGGCTTCCATCGACGAGCTGGCCTGCACGCTGACCGGCAGCTGGCGCGAACCCGAACGTGCACGGGCCGTGGCGCTGGAGGTCAGGGCTGCAGTGGCCGAAGTCGGCGAGAGCCTTGGTTGTTCGATCGGCATCGCCCCCAACCGCTTTCTCGCCAAGATGGCGTCCAAGATGGATAAGCCGCGGGGGTTGCGCATCCTCGACGATGCGGATATCCCCGAGGCGCTGTATGGCCTGAAGCTCGGCGATCTGACCGGTATAGGACGCCGCATGCGGGTGCGCCTGCACGCGGCGGGCATTGACACCGTGGAGCAGCTCTACGCTGCGCCCCGCCGCGAAGTGGTTCGCATCTGGGGTGGAATCGGCGGGGAGCGCATGTACGGCGAGTTGCGCGGCCGGGAGTACGCGATGCACAGTGGACCGCGGGCGAGCATTGGGCATTCGCACGTGCTGGCGCCGGAGCTGCGCACGCCACAGGCGGCGCTGGCGGTGCTGCATCGGTTGTTGCAGAAAAGCGCCTGGCGCCTGCGCAGCCTGGACTATGCGGCCGGCAGTGTGCGTTTGAGCCTGCGTTATCTGGATGGCGGACACTGGTCGCAGGCCGAACGCTTCGCGCCCAGCGCCGATACGGGCGTGCTGGAGCGTGTGATGGGAGCGTTGTGGGAACGTCGTTCGGCACACGCGGCGCCGATTCTTGGCGTGGGTGTGAGTTTGTCGCGTTTGAGTGAATGGGCGCAGGGTTCGCTGTTCGAGGAAGGCGGTAAGCGCAGCCGCCTCAACCGAACGGTGGATTCTGTCAACGATCGTTTTGGTGCCCAGGCCGTGTACTTCGGTGGCGCGCACAGCGCACTCGATGCCGCGCCCATGCGCATTGCCTTTACCCACATCCCTGATCCCAAGCTCGAAAAATAGACTTTCCGGGACTCGGTGTGAAGAGGGCTTAGAGCCAGCCTTTCTGGCGCGCGATGCGGGCGGCTTCGATGCGGTTGGAGGCGTCGAGTTTGCCGATGGCCTCGGAGAGATAGTTGCGCACCGTGCCTTCGGACAGGAACAGTTGCCGGGCGATGTTCCCGCTGCTATGACCTTCCCCGGCCAGCCGCAGCACCTGGCGTTCTCGATCGTTGAGCGGATCCTCACTATCCCATGCGGCTGTGGCAAGTTCTGGTGCAATGACCTTGCCGCCTTCGTGCACCGTGCGGATGGCCGTGGCCAGTTGCTGCGCCGGTGCGTCTTTTAGTAAATATCCTTTGACGCCGGCATCGAGTGCGCGACGCAGATAGCCGGGCCGTGCGAAGGTCGTGACGATGATGACACGCGCCGCATTCTGTTTTTCCTTGAGTGCCGTGGCAAATTCGAGCCCGGTCATGCCTGGCATTTCGATGTCGGTCACGACCACGTCGGGCCGCTCTTCTTCCGTGAGGCGCAAGGCATCCCCTCCGTTGGAGGCGCGCGCCACCACCTCGATTCCGTCTTCCATATCCAGCATTGCAGCCAGTGCCCCCAGGATCATGGTCTGGTCTTCGGCCACCAATACCCGGATCATGCGCGTGCACCCAGGACGGAGTTGTTATCGGGGGTCCCCTGTTCATTCTCTGGAATCAGGATGGCGAGACGTGTGCCTTCGTGGCTGGAGGCGACGTCCAGCCGGCCGGACACTGCCCGCAGGCGCTCGCGCATGCCCTTGAGGCCGTTGCCTTCGTGCACTTTCCCGCCGTGGCCGTCGTCTTCCACCACCAAACGGATGCCGTCGTTACGGCCGTCCAATTCGATGCGGCAGTTTTGCGCACCGGAATGGCGCACCACGTTGGTGATGGCTTCGCGCAGCACCATGGCCAGCAACGAATCCTGCAGGCCGGAAAGTTCGCAAGAATCCGTTTTTGCCGTTAGATCGATGTCAGCCGCAGTCAGGGCGGCGCGGGCATTGGCGAGTTCGCCGCTCACGCTTCCGCTGCGGTAACCACCCACCGCTTCGCGCACCTGCTGCAAGGCCTCGCGGGAGATGCGTTCCACTTCACGGATCTCGCGCGCGGCACCGGCCAGGTCGCGCTCCGCCAGCGTGGCCGCGAGCTCGGCCTTGACCGTGATCAGAGTCAGCGTATGACCGAGCAGGTCGTGCAGGTCACGGCCGATGCGCTCGCGCTCGGCCATAGCCGCGAGCCGCTTCACCTCGTCCTGTGATTTTTGCAGGGCACAGTGCTGGCGGTGGCGTTCCGCGCTCCACAGGTTGGCGAGGCCGATCATGACCGTTACGACTGGCGCCCAGAGCCATTGGCCCAGAGGAATTCCCAGCAACAGGTATTCGATGCTGCAAGCCGCGGCCAGACCGGTCAGGACCGTAAGCGCGAGACGTGGCCGCATGCTGTAGCCGACGAAGGCGCCAGCATAAATCAGCAATCCACCGCCGCTGATGCAGAACGGGATCATGGCGCAGCCCAGCGCCGTGATGATGGCAATAATCCACAGGCGCTCCGCGGTCCGGGCCCAGTAGTAGCGGAAATACAGCGGCAGAAAGAAGGCCAGCGCCACGACGGTGGCTATCTTTGTTTCGGCGGCAGTGGATTGCAGTCCCCAGGGAATAAAGAAAAATCCCAGCCAGACCAGCCACAGGTAGGGTGTCCAGCCGACGAGGGAATCCGGCGGCACCAGTCGGCGATGCAGCCACAGGATCGGGGCGGTCAGCGGTTGCGGGCGTTGTGTCAGCGTCATGGACGTTAGATTAATGCAATAGCTCTGTTGGGTGCAGGCATGGCGTTCCTTCTTCAGCGATCCTGAATGCGACGCCAGCCGCGTTGCGCAAAGCGCAGGCAGACAGCGGTGAATACGACGAGGTAGATCAAGTGGGGCAATAGATGGCTGCCATCGCCTTTATCTACGATGCCGAGCGCGACTTGCGACAGGTGGTAGGCGGGCAATGCCGGGGCGACATCCTGCAACCAGTGCGGGAATAGCTTCAGTGGTACCCAAAGACCCGAGAGAAACGACATGGGCAGATAGATGAGATTGATGATGGCGGCCGAGGACTGTGCGCCGGCACGCAGGCCCACGGCCAGCCCGAGCGCGCAAAAGGGCAGAGTGCCGAGGATCAGAGTAACGAGCAGCTCGAGCCATTCGATGTGCGGCAATGAGACACCGCCGAACAGCGCGCCAAGCACGAACAGTAGCAGCACGATGATGAGTGCGAAAAGCATGGCCATGACCAGTTTGGAAAAGAAATAGGCCATGGGTGGCAGGGGGCTTACGCGCTTAAGAGCGAGGATGCCCTGTTCGCGCTCCGTCGCCACGCCGACCCCGAAGCCGAACAGCGATGGTGCCATGATGCCGAAGGTACCGTAGGTGGCGAGCATGTAGGTTGCGACGTCGCCGCCATGGCCCCGGTTGAAGATCAGCCCGAAGAATACATAGAACATGGTGGGGAATGCGATCGTCGGCAAGGCGAAACCGGGCCTGCGCAGTACGTTCCAGAACTGGAAGGCGGCTTCGCGGAGGTACACGCGGAGCGTGTCGCGTCGGCTCCAGGATTTGATCGTTGCAGTATTCATGCGGCTTGCTCCAGGTGGCTGTCTTCGGTGAGTGCGAGAAATGCATCTTCCAGACGCGCGCCGGTCACTTCCAGGTTGTGCAGTGTGGCGTCGAGTTTCAGCAATTCGAATACCACGGATTCGGGGTGTGACGCGGTTATTTCCAGCCGGGTACCGTCGCGTTTTACGGTCGTTACGCCGGACAGTTCCTGCACCTGTGCCGATGTGAGGCGGGTCACGCAACGGATGCGACGCTGTGCAACGGTGCTTTTGATTTCTTCCGGCGATCCTTCAGAAACGATGCGGCCGCGGTTGACGACCACTATGCGGTCGGCGAGGGCATCGGCCTCTTCCAGGTAATGCGTGGTGAGCACGATGGTGCGTCCGTCTTCGGCGAGTGCACGCAGCGTCGACCACAAGGCCCGGCGCGCTTCGACGTCGAGGCCCGCGGTCGGCTCGTCTAGAAACAGCAGTTCCGGATTGCCGCACAGCGCCAGAGCGAACATCAGGCGCTGTTTCTGGCCGCCTGATAGTTTAGTAACCGGGCGTTCGGACAAGGCTTCGATGCCGGCGAGTTCCAGCGCTTCGCGCACCGACATGGGGTCTGGGTAATAACCGGCGTACAGAGCAAGCACTTCTCGCACGCGGGCGTGGCTGTCGAGTTGCGCGTCCTGCAGCATGGTGCCGATGCGTCGCCGCACTGCGATTTCCCGTGGCGGCCGGCCGAACAGTTCGGCTTGTCCGGCCGTGGGCTGGGCGAGTCCCAGCAAAAGATTCACGCTGGTGGTCTTGCCGGCCCCGTTGGGTCCGAGCAGGGCGAGTATTTCGCCTTGGTGAACATCTAGGTTCAGGTCATCGACTGCCGTTACGTTACCGTAGCGTTTGGTGATGTCGGCAAGTCTCGCGACCGTATGGACTGACATGGCGTGTCCCCATGTTGGTGTGGCAACAGGATCGCGCAATACGGGGTGTGCCGGTAGTTCCGATCGTCAGGACTTGCGAGTGACAATCGTCATGCTGGGAATGGAAGCATGGTGATCTATTTGTGACCTTTTCGGCGGTCTAGACGTTTCTCGGCTTTTCAGAACACCGACTTCGATGACTGATTCGTATGACCTGGCCTTTGTCTCGGTCACCGGTCGCGTACACTGTCGCAGTGATGCGACACTGATTTTCAGTGTCTCGATGATCTCTGAAGAAAGCCGCTCACGGCCACGAAGATGTTTGCTGGATAAACTATTCCAGGTGGTAAATTAAAGACACTTATGACTGTACCCAATATTGAATCCATCGAGGAGCGAACGTTAGCCAGTCTCGGCATCAGCGCAGAGGAAGAAAGGGTTTATCGGTGGATGCTGGATCATCCCGGCGCGAATACCCCGGAAGCCTCGCGCGCATTGTCTCTCTCGCCGCGCCAGGCTCAGCGCCTGCTTGAGTCCATAGAGACCAAGGGCCTGGCCACGCATTCGCCGGAACGGTCGCGGCGTTACTGGCCTTCGGCGCCCGACATTGCCTTGGGAGCGTTATTTCTTCAGCAACAGAAATCCCTGCTGGAAGCACAGCACACGATTCAGAAGCTCCAGGATCATGTCAATGTCTCGCGGCACCGCGATGAGCATAAGCAAACGGTCGAATTGGTCACGAGTCGTGAGGTTGAGCGCCAGATTCTGGAGCAGATGGATCGCACCGTTGAGCATGAATTTATCACCCTGATGCGCCCACCAATGCGTGTTTCTCGATTGGAGTTGCCAGCCGAGGAAGATCATCCTGCACAGAGGGAAGCGCTGAAAAGGGGAGTGCAATACAGAACCATAATCGAGGCCGGACTTATGGAGGTTCCCGATTTTGTCAATAGCATTCGCTCCGATATGAAAGCGGGCGAAGAGGTAAGGGTTGTTCCGGAATTACCACTTAAATTGGTGCTCGCGGATCACCGACTCGCACTCATTCCGTTGAAGCTGGGAGAATTGGATAGTCCGGCATTGCTGGTTCGGTCTTCGTCCTTGCTCGATGCGCTTTATGGACTATTCGAAATGCTATGGGAACGAGCTGCGCCTATTTCCTTCAGCCAGTCAAACGAGCCGCAAGTCGGCGCGTTAGAATCCGAATTCAGCGAAGAGATCAAGGGATTGATTTCCCTGATGGCGGCGGGCTTGAACGACAAGACCATCGCGTATGATTTGAATATCTCCAAGCGCACTTTGGAACGCCGGATTGCTGAGTTGATGCAGGCGTTGAATGCGCGCACGCGGTTTCAGGTCGGTTGGCTTGCTGCTTTGCGGCTTTCGGAGGCGGATTCCGGGAATTTGCCCGGAATTGGCGAGAAAACCCGATTGAAGCGTTTACGCTGAAGTCGGAAGGGGCCGTCTAATGTTGGCGGTTAACCGCCATGGCACAAGGCCGCCCAAAAACCTTGGTTGCTCTCTGAGATACTGCACGGAAGTGCCCACAAGGTGGGCTTGGGGGAACCTTGCAAGCATTTTTGAGAATCAGGTATTTCAGGAGCACAGAAAACATGAGTCGTCTATTCAAACCTCTTTTCACCGTGACATCTATTGCCGCCCTTGTGGCAATGGCGGTTATCTTTTTTGTTTCCGCCGCTTATGCTGCATCGACTCAAACGCCGCCCACGAAACTGACCAAGCCTACGGGCCTGACGTCATGGAGTATTGCTAACGCCAGTCAAAGCAGTGCGCCGAGTCCTGTGGTCAGAATGTCGCCGCAAAGCAATTTGGCGTTGCTTTCCAAGGCTGAGAACGTGGGGCCCCGTGAGCAATCGGCCCCGATGAAGCTGACCATTGGTCTGAAGCTGCGCAATGTGCAGCAGTTGAAGCAGTTTCTCGCCGAGGTGCAGAGCTCTGGCAGTGCGCAGTACCAAGATTTTCTGACGCCTCGTCGGTTCACGGAGCTCTATGGGCCGACGCAGGCTCAGGTTGATGCAGTGAAAAAGTTCCTGCAGCAGAACAATATTCAGGTTCACGATGTTTCGCCCAACAATACCCTGATCCACGCTGTGGGCACTACGGGTGCCTTCGAGCGTGCTTTAAATATCCAGATCAATAACTACAAGCTTAATGGACGCATGTTCCTGAGCACGCAGGACCGACCACAGCTTCCGCAGGCGCTGTCCGGTGTCGTGATCAGTGTGCTGGGGCTTGATCACGCACAGTTGATGCTCCCTCACTCTCAGTTCAAGTCACTGAGGATGCTTCCCAACGGCGCCAGCACGGTGGTGTCTCCGCCGGCGGCAACCTCCTCGTCCGCCTATTTTGATCCTTCGCAGATTGCCACTGCCTATGACTGGCCAGATATCACCAACCAGCAAAATGGTGCAGGTGTTTCCGTTGCAATCATTACCGCGGATAGTTCGGGCTTTGCCTCCAACGATTCTCCCAGTACCTTCTGGGAAGCATACGGTTTACCCAACCATACGATTAACGTGATTCCCGTGGACGGCGATGATGGTTTGACGGATGGAATGATCGAGACACTGCTTGATGTGGAATGGAGCGGCGCCATGGCTCCGGGCATCACACAGAACGTGTATGTGGCTGCGCAGCCCTATCTTTCGACGTTTACCGACGCCTACAATCAATTCGTGAATGACGATACTTCACAGGTCATGACGACGAGCTGGGGTGCGCCGGAGGTCGCGATGGGATCGTTGGCGCAAACCGACGATCAGATCTTCATGCAGGGTGCTGCCGAAGGTATCTCGATGTTTGCCGCGGCGGGGGATAACGGAGCGGCGGATATTCCCAACAATGACGGCACCGGCAACAATGCCGACTATCCATCCTCCAGCCTCTATGTCACGGCTGCAAACGGCAGCGTGCTGACCATTGCCGGAATCAGCGGCACCTATGGCAGCGAGACGGCCTGGTCGCCCGAATATACCGGCGCGCCCAGCACCGGGGGAGCAATCAGTCAGTTGTTCACACAGCCTTCGTGGCAGACTGGCTTGGGAGTACCCGATAACGGCATGCGCATGAACTCCGACATGGCGCTGAATTCCGGTGCCCCGTCCGGCAGCGATTATCTTGTATACGATTCGCAGCGGGGCTTCGGCAATGTATACGGCACCAGCGCTGTGGCGCCCGTGCTTGCAGCGTTATTTGCCGTTGGCGTGTCGCAGCAACCCGGAGACGAATCGCTGGGCCAGTCGAACAAGCTGATTTATGACGACGTCAATTCCAGCAATTACGCGTCCGATTTCCATGACATCACTTCGGGATGTAACGGTGAATTGCCCGATGGTTCGCCGTCCTGCGCAAGTGTAGGCTGGGATCATCCCACCGGCTGGGGCAGTCCCAAGGCGACCAGTTTTCTATCGCACTTGGGCGTAACGAGTCCGTCAGGAATCCTGAGCGGCTCGGTAACGGATGCCAACGGGATGCCGATTGTTGGCGCCGCGATCAGTGTCGACGGTAGCTACGAGGGGCCCGCCGGAAATGATGGCAGCTACTCATTTGCTCTGCCGGCGGGCAGTCACACCGTCACGGTGGCTGCCTTCGGCTACAAAGACGGTACGGCATCGGTCAGCGTCACAGCGGATGGCACGACGACACAGAACTTCACCCTTGATGCCGCACCGACCGCGATCATATCGGGTACGGTAAGCGACGGTTCTGGACATGGCTATGGGCTGTATGCCGAAATCACGGTCGATATCGCCAACACCCCCTCAGGTTACGGTAAACCCAAGGACCTTCAGGTGGCAGATGTGTGGACCGATCCGAAGACCGGCGACTACAGTGTGAAACTGCCACAAGGCTACGGTTACACGATGAACGTGGCCGCGGCTTTCGACGGTTACCAGACGGCGTCGAAAACCGTAATGTTGTCCGGGGACACGAGCAAGAATTTCCCGTTGGCCGTCACGGCGACTTGCTCGGCCCCGGGTTATCAGTTCAATCTTGGCGGATTTGGAGAAGACTTCAACAGCCCCTCTTTTCCACCTGCTGGCTGGACGGTCACCAATCCCGCGAACAACCCGGCGGTAGAATGGGAACTCAATAGTACAGCGGGATGGCCAAATCAAACAGGCGGGACGGGAACGGCGGCCATGGCCAACAGTTTTGTCAGCACCCCTAGTGGCATACCGGCTTTCGATACCTCGCTGATTACACCGCCGATTTCGACAACGGCGCTGCAGGGTACGCCGATATTACGGTACAAGGCCTGGTTTTCGGGAGGCGACACATTGCCACTCGATCTTGATATCACGACGGACGGCGGATCGACATGGACCAACATTCTGCGTTGGACAGGTTTCTCACACGAGGGGCCTCCCAACACCCCGGGAGTGTCTGCGAGCGTTGTTCTCACACCATATCTTCCGTCGAGCGGGGACTTCCAGCTGCGTTGGCATATCTATGGTCCGCTGGAGACCGACTATGCAAGTGCGGTCGCGCAAATCGACGATGTCGTTATCGGGTCTTGCGAGCCGGTTTCGGGTGGCCTCGTCATGGGTCAGGTGACTGATGCCAATACCGGCAAGGGTATTGTCGATGCGCATGTTGCGGACGAAAACGGCACAGGTTCGGATACGGTCGAAAATTCCGCCGACCCGAACTTCCCGTTAGGCTTCTATCTGTTTTTCGATGCGGCGGGTCAGCACACGCTGACCGCAACTGCTCCCAGTAATTATTCCACGGAAACGGCAGGGATAACCCTGAACAACGACAGCGTGGTCACGCAGAACTTTTCTCTCAAGACGGCCAGGGTAGGGGTCGATCCGGGGCAGTTCACGCTGCATGTCATGGTGAACAGTTCGGCGACCACTTCTTTCGCGCTGAGCAACACCGGCACTGCCCCTGGGCAGTATCGGATCCTGGGCATCGATGCGCCACCTCCAGCCACTCAGCAGGCACCTGCCGTGGGCGAGGGTACGCCGCTGATTCGGGTGCCGGTTGCCAATCGTGCCTGGCTAAAGGCGAGTCTGTCGTGGGTGGCAGCGCAAGCAGTCATGTCCTACGGGCCCCGACCGAGTTCGGCCGGAACAGGCCGGACCGCTGCTCCCAGCTCGCTTAGTGCCGGTTCGGCATGGCAGGCGCTTGCCCCCTATCCGAAAGAGGTATCCGACAACACGATGGCGCGCGATCCGGTCACCGGCAAGCTCTACTCGATGGGGGGAACCTACGTGGGTCCAAACAGATCCGTTGCCGGGGTAGACAATTCGGCCTTTGTCTATAATCCTGAAAACGACGCCTGGACACCCATTGCGAATGCGCCTGTGGCCCGGGAGGCGGCAGCCTCGGCATTTATCGACGGAAAATACTATGTCGTCAACGGCTGGGCGGCGGGCACCATAGCCAATCCGGTTGCGGAGACGGATATTTACGATCCGACCATCGGTCAATGGAGTGTTGGCGCCCCGAATCCAGTGCCTGCCGGAGGCGGTAGCGCCTACGCGGTACTGAATGGTTTGCTGTACGTCGTGGGCGGATGTAATGATGGCCCATGCAATAGTCCAACGAGTGCCGTGCAGGTTTACCATCCCTATTCGGATAGCTGGACCTCGGCTGCAAATTATCCCCACGCCATTACGTTCGCGTCTTGCGGTGCCATCGATGGCAAGCTTTACTGTGCCGGTGGAGTGGAGGGGAGCAGTGCTGTTGCGAATGGCTATGTTTACGATCCGCTATCGAACAGTTGGTCGCCTATCGCGCCCATGTTCGTGCCGCTTGGCGAATCCTTCTACACGGCGGCGAATGGCCTGCTCCTGGTGGATGGCGGTGTCGAGGGGAGCGGCAACCTTGTCAATGAGGGCGAGGCCTACGATCCGCAGACCGACAGTTGGTTTCCGTTGCCGAGTTTGCCCACGGCGATTATTCGGGGTGGTTACGCCTGTGGTATGTATCAAACGGGCGGAATCACGGGCTTTTCTATAGGCATTGGTGCCGTAACCACTAGCGTGTCGAGGATATTGGCGGGTTACACGCAGCAGTGTGGTGCATTGCCGCAGGCTTCCTGGCTCATCACGGCGCCGGCGTCCGGCACGTTGCAGGCAGGCGCTTCGGCGAAGGTCACACTCACCGTCGACGGCAGCGGGCAGCAGGCGGGTACGAGCTCCAAGGCGTACCTGAGCATCGCGAACAAGTCACCGTACGGTCCCATAACGTTGCCCGTGACCGTGGACTGGGATCCGCAGCCCGTGGCCCTCAAGGTATCGGGTACGGCCGATCCTGATTTGGTCGAGAAGGGAACCAACGTGACCTTCGACTTCACCGTGACTAACGAAGCAATCCAGGGTGACGGTGCAGCCACCCAGACCATGCTGACAGTTGCGCTACCGGCCAGCATGAACTTCGTCAAGGAACAGGGCAGCAGTTGTTCGTCGAATGCGGGAATGGTCACCTGCCCAATCGGCGATCTGGCCCAGGGTGGTTCGACAGATGTCGTTATCGTTGCGCAAGCGAACCAGGGCGGCAACTATAAGGTGACAGCTACGGCCACGGCCCGCGAACCGCAGGACAGCTCGGTCGAGAACGCAACGACCGTATCCAACAAGGCTCAGACGTCGAGCGGCGGTGGCGGCAGTATGGGTTTGCTGGCTTTGCTGCTGTTGTTAGGTCTGGTTGTGGGCGTCGGGCGTAGACGGCGTCCGAGCTGCTAGTTCTCCCGACCTCAATCAGAGTCGATAGGGGTGGCTGTGAAATCAGCCACCCCTTTTTTGTCGAGCATGGAGTTGCCAACCGGACTATTGCAGGGTGCGGCTGGAGGAGCGGGGTCTTTGCTGCGACAGGGGTTGATGCGTAAACGGAGTGTGTGCACTGGTCCAGAATCAAAACGCCGCCCTGAGGCGGCGTTGATCGGTTCGTTTCGTGTCGTGCTCAGGCGGCCATGGCGCCACGCAGTTTTTTCAGGGCGACGGCTTCGATCTGGCGGATGCGCTCGGCTGAGACGCCGTATTCATCGGCCAGTTCGTGCAGTGTGGCCTTGGGCTCTTCCAACCAGCGGCGGCGCATGATGTTCTGGCTGCGTGCGTCCAGGCCGGCGAGGCCCTTGTGCAGACGGCGATGGCCGTCGGCCACGGTGTTGGTTTGTTCGAACTCGACCGCCGGATCGCTCTCTCTCGGCGCTTCCAGATAGGCGGCCGGGGCAAAAGCGGTGGACTCGTCGTCGGCATCGGACGGTGCGTCGAAGCCGACGTCCTGGCCGGCCAGTCGCGATTCCATTTCCACCACTTCGCGGGAGGGTACGCCCAGATCCGCGGCCACGGCGTCCACTTCAGTCCGGCTGAGCCAGCCGAGCCGTTTCTTGGACCCGCGCAGATTGAAGAACAGCTTGCGCTGCGCCTTGGTGGTCGCCACCTTGACGATGCGCCAGTTACGCAGGATGAATTCGTGTATCTCGGAGCGAATCCAGTGCACGGCAAAGGAGATCAGGCGTACGCCGACTTCGGGGTCGAAGCGTTTGACCGCCTTCATCAGGCCCATATTGCCTTCCTGGATCAGATCGCCCAGCGGCAACCCGTAGCCGCGATAGCCGCGCGCCACGTGAACCACAAAACGGAGGTGGGACAGTACCAGCTCACGGGCTGCGTCCACGTCGCCCTCGTCGCGGAAGCGGTGCGCGAGCGCCTGCTCCTCCGTGGGGGAGAGGATCGGTATCTGGCGTACCGCAGCCATGTACGCCTCAACGCCGCCGGCGGGCGACAACGCCAGATTGCGGTTGATGGCGGTCAGAGCCTGAGTCATGTGATACCTCCGTACCGTGAAATTTTAGCACTCTGTAGCTTGGACTGCCATGACCCCCGCAGGTTCCCCGCGTGGGCACGGAACATTCCTTCATATATGAGGGTATTGGGCCAGAAATCAAGTAGGAGCGGGCCCTGCCGCTTCGACGGGCGTCTTAACTGGGTTCGATGGCGCGCAGATGACGGCCGACGGCAAGCATGGCGCCCAGCCAGCCGAGTGCGGCGCCGATCACGATCATGGCGAGCAACCCCGTGAATCCGGGACCATCGAGTCCGGCCGTGCTGGCGTAGAGATGGGTCAGCCGGGCCACTGGGGCGGCCAGCAGAGCGAGGGCGATTTCGACCAGGATCCAGCCCGCCAGTCCGCCCCAGGCGCCGTACCACAGGCCGCCGTAGAGAAACGGCCGACGCACGAAAGCGTTGGTGGCGCCGACCAGTTTCTGGACCTCGACCTCGGTCCGCCGGTTCTGGATTTCGAGGCGCACCGTGTTGCCGATCACGAGCAGGACGGCCAGCGCGAGCAGGGCGCCGAGCACCCACACCACGCGGCGCGCAATCGAAAGCATGGCGTTGAGGCGGGCGATCCAGGTGCTGTCGGTGACCACCTTGTCCACATTATTGAGCAGCCCCAATTGGCCTGCGAGCTTCCGTACCGCACCGAGTTGGGGGTCGCGGGGCGTGACCACCAGCACCGGGGGCAGCGGATTGGCGCCCAGCGCATCGAGAGCCTGGTGAAAGGACGCCAGATGCTTGAATTCGGTCAGTGCCTGTTTGGGGGTAATGGTCTGCACGGAAAGCACGTCGGGCAGGGCGCTTGCCGCTTGCCGGGCGGAGTCGAGCGCCGCATCGCCGGTGGCGGGTTTGAGGAATACCGAAATGCGTGCCGAACCCTGTGAAATACCGGTCAGTCCGCTGGCGTTGTGCACCAGTACCGCGAGCCCGAGCGGCAGGGCCAGGGCGATGGCGGCCACCCCGATGCTCATGAGGCTGGCACCGCGGCCGCGCCACAGGCGGCCGAGGCTGGCAAAGGCTGCATGTCCGTGCTGCGCCGGGAGCGCGCGCAAGCGTGCACGCAGACGTACCGGCGACTCAGCCGCCATGCGGGGTCACCAGTCGTGGCGCGGTCAGCGCACCGTGGTCGAGCGAGAGCACGCGGTGGCCGAGCTGTGCGATGAGCGCATGGTCGTGGCTGGCGATGAGCACGGTCACGCCCACGGCATTGAAGCGCTCGAGCAGGCGCATGATGTCGAGCGAAAGTTCGGGGTCGAGGTTGCCGGTGGGCTCGTCGGCGATCAGCAGGGGCGGGCGGGTCGAGACGGCGCGTGCGATGCCGACGCGTTGCTGCTCGCCGGAAGAGAGCTCCAGCGGACGGGCGCGTTCGCGGTCGAGCAGGTCCACCTGATTGAGCGCGGCGCGCACCCGGCGGCCGGTTTCGCGCTGCGAATAACCGGCGACGACCAGTGGCAGGGCCACATTGTCGAACACGGTGCGGTCGGTCAGCAGTTTGTGATCCTGAAATACCACGCCGATGTGGCGGCGGTGATACGGAATACGCCAGCGAGGCAGGTGCGCCAGGTTGCGCTTGCCGAAGAAAATCTGGCCGCGGGTCGGCCGTTCCAGTAGCGCGATCAGCTTGAGCAGGGTGGATTTGCCGGCCCCGGAATGGCCGGTCAGGAAGGCCATGTCTCCGGTTTCGAGTTCGAAATCGACATTGTTGAGCGCCTCGTGCCCGCCGGCGTAGCGCTTGCTCACGTTGACGAAACGAATCACGCCGCGCCTTCCACAAGGGCGGCGGCGAAGTCGGCGGCATTGAATGGTTCCAGGTCCTCGATGTTTTCGCCGAGCCCTATGAAACGTACCGGCAGGCCAAGCTCGCGCGTGATGGCGACCACTGCGCCGCCCTTGGCGCTGCCGTCGAGCTTGGTGATAACGAGTCCCGTGGTGCCGATGGCGGCGGTGAATTCGCGTGCCTGCATGAGTGCATTCTGCCCGGTATGGCCATCGAGTACCAACAATGTTTCATGCGGCGCATTCGGATCGTGGCGGGCAAGCACGCGGCGCAGCTTGCCCAGTTCGGCCATGAGGTGATCCTGGGTATGCAGGCGCCCGGCGGTATCGATGATCAGTACGTCCGTGCCGCGGGCATGGGCCGCCTGCCAGGCATCGAAGGCTACGG
>JBAUSV010000010.1:0-5762 GCA_049581885.1 Gammaproteobacteria bacterium
TCGAGCATCGCGCCGGGGACGATGGCGGGATGCTCGGTGACGTCGAACGTCATCAGGTCCATCGAAATCCGACCGGCCATCCGGATCACAGCGCCGCCGAAGCGGGCGGTCATGCGGCCGGACAGGCTTCTTGGTATGCCGTCGGCATAGCCGACTCCGATGGTCGCGATACGGCTAGGCCGTTCGGCACGCCATGTGCCATTGTAGCCGACGGATTCGCCCGGTGCGATGGTACGGACCTGCAGGACTGGAGCCGCGAGGTGGATCGCCGGGCGCATCGGATTGAGTGTGTGCGGTGTCGGGTTGCCACCATAGAGAGCATAGCCGGGACGGGCGAGGCCGGAGACGAAGTCAGGGCCGAGGAACAGGCCTGAGGAATTGGCGAGGCTTGTCCGCAGCCGTGGAAACGCGGCGGCAATCGCTGCGAACCGGGTTTTCTGCTGGACGTTTTCCGAGGCTTCCGGGGCCTCGGCGGCCACGAGATGGGTCATGATATGGGTGAGGCCAAGCCCATCGATGCGGGAGGGATCGGCCATCACGGCAACATATTCGTCCGCATCCAGGCCGAGACGACTCATGCCAGTATCGACATGCAGGAGCGCAGGCGGTGGCGTGGCGTGGTTCCGGATCGCGTCGCGCCAGCGCTCGCAAGCTTCGAGGGAGTTCAGCGCCGGGATGAGCCTGTGCGTGATCATGTCGTGTTCCGAGCCGGGCGGGCTGCCGTTGAGCACGGCAATCCAGTGTCCGGGCAGCAGCCCGCGCAGCCGGACCGCCTCTTCCATCGTGGCGACGAAGAAGTGTTTGCAGCCGGCTGCAGCGAGAGCCGGGGCGACCATCTCGATGCCGAGTCCGTAGGCGTTGGCCTTGACCACGCCGGCAGTCTCGCCGGGGTGGCGGGCGGCGAGACTGTGCCAGTTCGCAACGATCGCGCCCAGGTCGATGGTGAGAGTCGGATAGGTCACGCGGTGGACCGGAACAGTTGTTTGCGCTGCTGATAGGCGGCGACCTGGTTGTCGAAGCAGGCACGCACCTGTGCGGGATCGTAGCGGCGTTCGAGTGCGCGGAGCGTGAAATGAACCTGGGCCATGGCCTGAAAATAGCCCATGAACAGGTAATTTACACTCGCGCCGACGACCGCGCCGGCCAGCGGTACCATCGCGGCCATCGCCTGGTCCGAGATCACGACCGAGAAACGCGCAGCAACCGTTCGCAGGAACAGCGACAGGGGGGCATGGGTGAGCGCCCCTCGCACGGTCCAATAGCTGACCTCGATATCTTCCGCCTCGTTGTGGATCGTGCCGAAGCCGAACACTTCGAGGCAGGCGCGGCGGGTCTCGAAATCGTCGAGGTCCTCGCCGTGGCTGCGCGCGATCTCGGCAATGGCGCGGAACATCAGGGTCATGGTGAAGGGAATGTCGGCCAGCGAGGCCACCCCGCCGACGATGCCAGACAATGCGCCGCTGGTCGCGACGGCTCCGCGATAGAACCGCTCATCGGCCGGGCCTTCGTGGCGCGACGCCAAGCCGAAACGAGATGCGCCGAGCAGCGACCAGAGCGCCTCGGATGCGTACTCTTCCACCGCCCGGCGGCTGTTGGGGAGGAAAAGATTGATCGTGCGCTCAACGGCGCCGCTCGCGGTGCGGCCGACACGGTTCAGGGCACGAGTTAACAGCCCGTGTGAGGCGACATAGCGTGAAGCCGCCCGTTCGATCAGCGCGCGGTCGGCGCCCGAGAATCCGGCGCAGGCATTGCTGCCAGGACTTGCCCCAGGTTTCTCCATGACTCCCACTCCTTCCAACGATATCTATGGTCAGTCATGTTGGGTGTCGAGATCGGCGAATCGAGTGAACTCGGCCTCGAAGAACAGATCGATCTTGCCGGTGGGGCCGTGGCGCTGCTTGGCAAGAATCAGTTCGGCACGGTTGTGCACCTGCTCCATGTCCTGTTGCCACTTGGCGAGGGCATCCTGGAACTTGTCCTCGGAATCGTAACCCATCTGCTTGGGCATGCGGGCCTGGAGGTAGTATTCGTCGCGATAAACGAACATCACGGCGTCGGCGTCCTGCTCGATCGTACCGGATTCGCGGAGGTCGGAGAGCTGAGGGCGCTTGTCCTCGCGGGATTCGACGGCGCGGGAGAGCTGTGACAGGGCGATGACCGGGACCGCCAGTTCCTTGGCGATGGCCTTGAGGCCCTGGGTGATCTGGCTGATTTCGAGCACGCGGTTGTCGGGCCTGGTGCCGGCGGCAGGGCGCATGAGCTGGAGATAGTCGACCACGATCAGGGCAAGTCCGCGCGTGCGCTTGAGGCGCCGACAGCGGGTGCGCAGCGCGGAGAGCGTGATCGCCGGCGTGTCGTCGATCACCAGAGGCAGGCGGGAGATACGCCGCGAGACCGCGACGAAGTTGTCGAAATCCTTCTGGCCGATTTCGCCGCGGCGGATGCGGTCGGAGGAAACGCGGGCTTCCTCGGCCAGCAGGCGGGTGGCGAGCTGTTCGGCGCTCATTTCGAGTGAGAAGATCGAAACCGTCTGCTTCGCTTCTGCATTGGGATTTTCCGCGCGTGCTTCCTTGAGCAGGGCCTGGGCGGCACCGAAGGCGATTTTGGTGGCAAGCGCGGTCTTGCCCATGCCAGGGCGGCCGGCGAGGATCAGCAGGTCGGACGGATGCAGGCCGCCGGTCCTTGCGTCGAGATCGGTGAGGCCGGTGGTCAGGCCGGAGACCTTGCCATCGCGCTCGAAGGCCTTGGCGGCGGTGTCGATCGCGAGAGCCAGGGCCGTCTCGAAGCTCATCGCGGCACCTTCGGCGCCGCCCTTGGTCGCAAGGTCGAACAGCGCCTGTTCGGCGGCCTCGATCTGGGACTGGCCGTCGAGTTCGGGATCGGCGCCGAAGGCACGATTGACCGTGAGTTCGCCGAGGTCGATCAGTTGGCGTCGGATCCAGGCATCGTAGATGATCCGGCCATAATCGCCGGCATTGATGATGCCGACCATGGCGGTGAGGAGCTGGCCGAGATATGCCGTGCCGCCGACCTCGTCGAGCAGGCCGGAATGCTCGAAGGTCGAGCGAAGGGTGACCGGGTCGGCGATCTGGCCGGCCTCAATCCGCCTGATGACCGCTTCGTAGATGCGGCCGTGTATGGCGTCGGCGAAATGTTCGGGGGCCAGGAATTCGGATACCCGCTCATAGGCCTTGTTGTTGGCCAGCAGCGCGCCAAGCAGCGCCTGTTCCGCCTCGAGATTGGTGGGGGGGAGCTTCTGGGGCACACCGAGGAGCGAGGAGTCCGTAATATCCATCTCAGGACATTAGCGCGATGGGCCGGATGGCAACAGACGAGCGTGTTCGGAGCAGGGCTGTGGAAAATGTGGATAAGGTGGATAAATCGCCTAGTGCTCTGACTCATTCTGATGCTGCGGTCAGTCTGTTGAGCTTGGCCAGGATGGAGGCTGCCGATGCTTTCCAGACGAAGGGCTTTGGTTCGGCGTTGTGTTCGGCGAGGTATCGGTTGATGGCCGCTTGCAGGTCGACGATCGAGTGAAAACTGCCGCGACGGATGCGCTTGCGGGTCAGCGTCGAGAAGAAGTTCTCGACTGCGTTCAGCCATGAGCCTGAGGTGGGGGTGAAATGGAAGGTCCAGCGGGGATGCCGCGCGAGCCACTCCTTTACCTTGGGATGCTTGTGGGTGGCGTAGTTGTCGACCACCGCCTCGATCAGCTTGCCGGCTGGAACGTCGCGCTCGACGGCATTGAGGAAGCGGATGAACTCCTCATGCCGGTGGCGCTGCATGCAGCGTCCGATCACGCTGCCGTCGAGCACATTGAGCGCGGCGAACAGCGTCGTCGTGCCGTGGCGCTTGTAGTCGTGTGTCATGGTGCCGCAGCGGCCGGGCTTGATCGGCAGCCCCGGCTGCGTGCGATCGAGCGCCTGGATCTGGCTTTTCTCGTCAATCGACAGCACCACCGCGTGCGCCGGCGGATCAACGTAGAGGCCGACGATGTCGGCGAGTTTGTCGGCGAACCGCGGGTCACGCGACCGCTTGAAGGTGCGGACGCGATGCGGTTGCAAATCATGCGCCGCCCAGATGCGCTGCACCGAGCGCAGCGAGATGCCGGCAGCCTTGGCCATGGCGCGTCCGGTCCAGTGCGTCGACTGGTGCGGCGGAGCGGCACAGGTCAGCGCCACCACCCGCGCCACCGTCTCGGCCGAGATCGGCGGCTTGCCGGGCTTGCGCGTCTTGTCGCGCAGCAGTCCGTCCACGCCCTCTTCCGCAAAGCGCTGCTGCCAGCGCCAGACCATCGGCCGGCTGATGCCGACCTGCAGCGCGATCTGCTGCACCGGGCCGCCGCCAACAGAGGCGAGAACGGCCCGCGCCCGTTCAATGTGTTTGCGCTGCCGATTGCGATCCGCCGCGATCGCCTCCAACCGCAGTCTGTCCGCCGTGCTCAACAGCACGCATACTGTCTGTGCCATCCAGGTAGATTCGCACGCCGGCCCATCGTTGTGAATCGGCAGAATGCGTCAGAACACTAGGCTACAGCCAGATCGCACGATTCACAGACGACTAGAAATATCTTCAATCGTATTAATTTGATGAAGGGCCTGCGTGAGATTTGAATGCGATCTGAGAGTTTTTTCTGTAATATCGTCAAACAAAGCCTCTTGTGCGCCAGCCGGCATTCGCCGGAGATATACCGCCCTCAATTGACCAATATCATTTTTATTGATCTGCTTATTTTCCACAATAGCAAGTTGCAAAATAATTTTTGCCTGTGATTTATTAAGATATCCGCTTTTTGGGATTGTTATCGATATAAGTTTATTTAACTCTTTCTCTTCCGCCCCAAAATCTCCATTCTTATCTGAAATTTCAATCAATTTTTTAAGATTTTTAGCGTTCATATTTTTGCTTACGGCATGAATAGGTTTTATATGACCATATTCTAATGAAATTTCGGTGGCCATCGCCAAACGTCTAGCCTGCAAATTCGGCGAAATGCCGGACGATTCCGTAGATTCTAGCGCATCCTCCGCGTCTTTCAGTGTGCCTGAACGCAATTCGATTCTAGCAAGATCAAGACCAAGGCGAGCCCGAATTTCCGAATTATTAGCGCGATCAATTAGGCTGCGAAAAATTTTTGCTGCAGGATTTATTAATCCCAAATCAAGAAGTTTACTTGACAATATTTTTAAAATAGGCACCCCAGCACTTCCTGACGGCACAAGATCAGTATTATTTTCAATCAATGCGGCTGCAGCCAGAGGGCTCATTTTCCCTAATATCTTTGAATTCGCCATCTTATCAAACATTTTCTGACGAATTTTATCTATTTGTACTTTTTGATTAGGAAAGAGAACGCCAGCTTGTTTCAAGCCAGTCATAGCCTCAGGCCACGCTCCATAAGCCGCTTGTAGTTGAGCTAGAGATAGCCTCGCTGCCAATTCGTTTCGTTCCCCGCGCCAATCATAGATGTGTCTCGACATATCCTCTGCAGCGATCTTGGCATCGATCTCGTGTAATTTGTAACGAAGGATAATTGCGCGAATTTGGGCCACGCCTGCTATTCGGTTATCTCTAGAATCGAATAATTTACGATATAATGAGAGAGCAGTCTGGTAATGTCCTTTGGCTTCGTCAAACTCAGCCTTCGCTAGAATTAATCCCGACCCATGCTGCAGCAAATCAAATAATGTAGATGCAGCATTTATTTTACCTCCAGCGACAAGTGATTCAGCTCCCAATGGGGCCATACTCAACCTTATATT
>JBAUSV010000011.1:0-1608 GCA_049581885.1 Gammaproteobacteria bacterium
CGGGAGCAGGGCTGCGCATTCGCGAGCATCATGAGTGCGGTTACTGTGTGGCGCAGAAAATCACGCTCTCGGGTGCGACAGGTCGTTGACAGGCCGGCCAGGGGTTACGCATGAAAGTTGCCGGTGAGAACTTGCTCCATGTATCGGTTGTCCCAGGCGGCCATTTTCCGCCGCCCTTTCAGGCTGGCCTTTGACGCTTGATGGCGGCGAACGAGATTGATTGCGATCTTTCGGAGCAGGGCGAAGTTCTGGACAGCTTTCCGGTCCCGTATCCGGCAGTGATCTTCATTGAAGGTGACGTCGAGCACCCAGTGCAGGCTATTCTCGATCTGCCAATGCCGGCGGATCGCTTTCGCCAGGATTTCTGGCTGGTCGGCACTGCTGGACAGGAAATAGCGGGTGTCGGTTTCGGTCTTGCCGGACCCGTTGACGCTGCGGATGGTCTCCACGGCCAGAACGGTTTTGAGACCTGGCCAATCGCGGAGCGGTTCCAGCGCCGTGGCATCTGGGCAGACGAACACGCGGCGCCGGACAAGGCGACCATGGCCATCATCGAACTCGTCGTGAAGCGGCCGGTGAACGGGCGAGCGGCTGAAACAGGTGGTTGCGTAAAGCTCCTGCACTGCGGCGAACTTTTTCCCCTGGTTCGCTTTGAGGGTCACGAGGTAATCCGCACCCCGCTCGATAATCTTGGAAGCGATTGATCGCTGGCACCCCATCGCGTCCAGGGTGACGATCGCGCCTTTGATGTCCAGCACGTCGAGCAATTCCGGGATGGCGGTGATCTCGTTGGATTTGTCTCCGACTTGGCGCTGCCCGAGCACCAGCCGCCGATCACAGGCCCATGCACTGACAACGTGAAGCGCCGCTTGTTCGCGGCCGCGGTCATAGGATCCGCGGATCGTCTTCCCATCGATCGCCACAACTTCCCGGTCCAAGGTCGCCCCGAATGAGCGTGCCCAGGACTCGAAACATGCCTCGAAGCACCCGGTATCGATCAGCATGAACACGCGCCTGAATGTGTCATGGGACGGAATGCCGCTCGGCAGCGCCAGAAACGTGCCGAGCCAATCCTGCTTGCTGCGGCCATACAGCGCACAATCCTCCCAGCTTTCAGCGCCGGCGATCACTGCGCAGACCGCGATCACCAGGATATCAATCAGCCGGTGCTCCACCTTGCCGCTGCAACGGGGGTCTTTCAGCGCCGAGAACTCTTCTACCAAATTCCTCACCGACATGCGGGGCTCCCAATTTTAAGGAGACTCCCCGAATCACACCCGATTCCATGCCGTCAAATATGCCACCAAATTTCATGCGTAACCCCTGTCTGGTCCTGCACCTCGGGCGCGATGCGGTTCCACACCCGGCTCGGCACCGAGGGGCGATCCTCCAGCGCTTCCGGCCCGCCATCGAGATAGCGGTCATACCAGCGGTAGAACGTCCGCCGGGCGATACCGAGCTGGTTCAGCGTGCGCTTGGCGGGCAGGTGCGACAGCTCGACGATCCGGATGATCTCGAGCTTCTCGGATGCGGGATTGCCCACGGATCTCCGCCTCGATCGCATAGAGCCGCGCGATCCGGGCCAGCGCCTCGGCCGCGACCGGCGAC
>JBAUSV010000012.1:0-1754 GCA_049581885.1 Gammaproteobacteria bacterium
TGCTGTTGGAAGTGAGTTTCAATCCGCATCGGCTCTACAGCGTGGAAGGCAGCGACCTCAGCCTGAAACTGCCAGTTGCTCCGTGGGAGGCGGCGCTCGGCGCCACGGTACGGGTGCCGACTCCGACCGGCACAGTGGAGATGAAGGTTCCGGCGGGCTCGACGGGCGGGCAGAGTTTGCGCCTCAAGGGGCGGGGGTTGCCCGGCAAGCATCCGGGCGATTTGTATGCCCGCCTGGAAGTGGTAACGCCTCCAGCGAGAAATAACGAGGAGAAGGCCTTCTATCGAAAGATGGCAGATGAGTTCGACTTCGACCCGCGTGCCGGGTTGGGAGTGTAGATATGAGCGAGAGGCAAAGCGAGGCATTGACCGGCATTGTGCTCGGCGAGCAGGAAACCCTGACTCTGGAGTCGCTGGCCGGTCTGTGTACAGTGGAAACCGACTGGGTGGTGGAGTTGGTCGAATACGGTGCGCTGGAGCCGCTCGATCCGACGCAGCCACAGTGGGAATTTTCAGCCGTGGTGCTCAGGCGGGTGAGAATCGCTGCCCGGTTGCGTTACGATCTGGAACTCGGCCCTGCAGGCATCGCTCTGGCCCTGGATTTGCTCGATGAGATTGAGGCGTTGCGTGCACGTCTGCGTGCGTCTTCCTGAGCGTCGTAGCCTGTATGCCTGGTGTCCTGTTCAGCCGGCTATATAGTTGGTCATCTGCTCGATCACGAATTGCTGTTCGCTGATAATCGATTTCACCAGATCGCCGATCGACACCAGCCCGACCAGTTTGCCCATCTTGATCACGGGCAGGTGGCGCACGCGCTTTTCGGTCATGACGGCCATGCAGTGTTCGACGTCGTCATCGGGCGACGCGCACATGACCTGTACGCTCATGATGTCGCGCACCTTGATGTCGCGTGACGTGTGCCCGTGCAGAATGACCTTACGGGCGTAATCACGCTCCGAGATCAATCCGACCAGTTTGTTCTTGTCCACTACCGGCAGGGCACCAATGTTGTGCTCGGCCATCTGTTCCAGTGCGCTGAATACCGAATCGTCCGGTGCGATTGTGTGTACCGCTTTCCCTTTACCCTCCAGTAATTGTGCAACGTTGACCATGACGTATCCTCCGGTGCCTAGAGCCGTATCTGGAGATTAGCGCAAAACCCCCTCGTTCGTCACTATTGGCCTGCAGGGCGTCAGCCTGTCTGGTCGGGATCCCGACCGTCGAAGGTGGCCAGACCGCGGTAAAGTTCCGGCCGGCGGTCGCGGAAAACGCCCCAGTCGCGGCGCAGTGCGGCCGTCTCGTCGAGGTCGAATTCGGCGTAGAGCACGGTTTCCTCGCCACGCCCCGCTTCCGCTACGAGGGCGCCGGTGGCATCGGCGATGAACGAACTGCCGTAGAAGGTCACGGTGGATTCGCGGCCTTCCTCGGTGCCGACCCGGTTGGCGGCGGCGACCGGCATGAGGTTGGCGCCGGCATGACCCTGCATGACACGCTGCCAGTGTGCAGAGGAGTCGAGTTCCGGCGATGGTGGTTCGCTGCCGATGGCAGTGGGGTAGAGAATCATTTCCGCACCGCGCAGGGCAAGCAGGCGCGCCGGTTCGGGAAACCACTGATCCCAGCAGATCAGCGCGCCGACCTTGCCGACGGCCGTTTCGCGTGGCTCAAACGCCGTGTTGCCGGGCGTGAAATAGAATTTTTCCTGGTACCCGGGGCCGTCGGGAATGTGCGCCTTGCGGTAAATGCCGCGCACGCTGC
>JBAUSV010000013.1:0-1565 GCA_049581885.1 Gammaproteobacteria bacterium
GCCTCGGCCCGCGCCAGCCAGTGCGCGTCGTCGCCTTCCGCGCCGGCCAATTCGGCCTCGGCCGTGGCTGTATCCACTCCACGCGCGGCGAGATCGGCGCGAATCCGTGCCGGTCCGTAGCCCTGGCGCAGACGCATGCGCATGTACTGCTCGGCAAAGCGCTCTTCGTTGAGCGCGTCCATCGCCTGCAAACGATCCAGCGCCCGTTCGATCTCGGTCTGTTCGATGCCGCGCTGAGCCAGCTTGAGGGCCAATTCGGCGCGGCTGTGTTCACGTCGCGCAAGCAGGCGGAGGCCTACATCGAAGGCCTCCGGCGGAGCGGATTCAGTCTCGGGTTTCGTCAACCGGCCCCGCCTCGGCCTCCGCTTGGACCTTCGGGCCGGGGCGCGGCATCAATTTCTCGCGCAACGCCGCATCGAGTTTATCGGCCAGCGCCGGCTTGTCCTTCAGGAACAACCGCGCGTTGTCCTTGCCCTGCCCGATACGCTCGCCTTCGTAGCTGTACCAGGCGCCGGATTTGTCGACCAGGCCGTTCTCCACCCCAAGGTCGATCAGCTCGCCCTCGCGTGAACAGCCTTCACCGTAGAGGATGTCGAACTCCGCCTTTCTGAACGGCGGGGCGACCTTGTTCTTCACCACCTTAACGCGCGTCTGGTTGCCGATGACCTCGTCGCCCTTCTTGATCGCGCCGATGCGGCGGATGTCGAGGCGCACGGAGGCGTAGAACTTGAGCGCGTTGCCACCCGTGGTGGTTTCGGGGTTGCCGAACATCACGCCGATCTTCATGCGGATCTGGTTGATGAAAATAACCATGGTGTTGGAGCGCTTGATGTTGCCGGTGAGCTTCCTGAGCGCCTGGCTCATGAGCCGCGCCTGCAAGCCGACGTGCGAGTCGCCCATCTCACCCTCGATTTCCGCGCGCGGCGTAAGCGCTGCGACCGAATCGATCACCACCACGTCCACGGCGCTGGAACGCACCAGCATGTCGGCGATTTCGAGTGATTGTTCGCCCGTGTCGGGCTGGGAGATCAGCAGTTCCTCGGTGTTCACGCCAAGCTTTTCTGCATAGGTCGGATCGAGCGCGTGTTCGGCATCAATGAAGGCCGCCGTGCCGCCAAGTTTCTGCGCCTGAGCAATCACTTGCAGGGTCAGCGTGGTCTTGCCCGAAGACTCGGGGCCGTAAATTTCCACCACCCTGCCGCGCGGCAAACCGCCGATGCCGAGCGCAATATCCAAACCCAGCGAGCCGGTCGAGATTGCTTCCACGTCGCGCACCGCGCTGCCGTCCCCGAGGCGCATCACCGAACCCTTGCCGAATTGCTTCTCGATCTGACCCAGTGCCGCTGCCAGCGCTTTTTTGCGGTTGTCATCCATATCTATTGTCTCTCCGTCGTATTCGACCAGTGTACTGCGCTGTCCATTATTCCATAGGCCGGAAATCGCGGTCCGGCCACTGCGCCAACACCTTGTAACGCGGCCTTGTGCGGTCGCTCTCGATCAATGAGACACCGGCGTAATCCCAGCGAATCGGCTCGATATCGAAACTTGACGCCTGCGCAATGCGG
>JBAUSV010000014.1:0-110552 GCA_049581885.1 Gammaproteobacteria bacterium
TATCCAAACCGTCCCCTGGCCCGGTTGCCGGGGCACTGGCGCGCCAATATGCTGCTCTACAAATGGCTCGAATACTGTAATGCCGCCTACTCGCCGCCAGCCGAGCCGTGTACAATCCGGGCTTGAGCTTGAGAGTCGTCCTTCTCGCGTTAAAATAACGTCTTTGATTGGAATACGGCGGCTTGCATTTCCGTCACGGGAGGCACTGGAGAAAATTGTGGGCAATGTGACCAAGAATCAAGCGTTTAGTGGAGAAAGGCTTGTCGTGCATGGCCTTGTTATGGTGATAAAAGGCGTGGTTGGCATACAGTGAGCATCTTGTCAAGAATCCGGGAACGGCTAGTCTCGCGCGATGGCGAACAGACCCGTGCCTATCTGGACGCGACGCCTCTGGCCGAGGAAAAACTCGCGAATTCGGACAGTGTCGAAAAAAAGAAAAGGCAAGACAAGTCGGCGTCCTCTACGCTTGAACTGGAATATGCCAAAGCTTTGGACACACTGCAAGCCGAACGTGATGCCTTGACACAAAGGGTTTTGCGGTTGGAAACGATGCTTGCCGATCCGGAAAAGGGGCAAAATGCAATTCTTTATTTCAGACTGCGAGCAATCTGGGACATGTGTCATGATGACCTGATGGCGCTGTCGCAGCAGTTTCAGGAAAAGTACGCAGATATCGTTGAGGAGACCATAGGCGATACGACAGTGGCGACTACCAATGCGGCGTATGAGGCGTTTGTCGCACGTCAGCGTGTGGTCCAGGCAAGGCTGCGATCGTTGCAGGATGAGCAAAAACGGATCAATTACGAATTACATGTGCGAGAAAAACCGTTCAAGCCGGGAGAGAAACTGGCCTTGACCGAGGAGTCTGCGAAAGTAGAAAAACAGTTGGATGAGGCAGCCCGGGAATTGAAGGATTTGGAGAACAATGCACCGAAGGCTCCAGATGTACAACAGCTACCGTCACCGCCCGTACGGCACCGTGGCCCTAACCTCCAAACCCGGCGCGCAATAAATATTGCGTTGATCGCGCTTGCTCAGTATTTTTACCTGTTCTACAGGGAAGATCAAATTGCCGCAATGGCGTTGCGTGCTTCGAGAAAGCCGGTAGAAGACACCAATTTCGGGCTGGCGAGCGAATGCCTTGAAATCGGCTACAAGGTTAGAGAGTTGGCCACGCTGTCGAGAAATGAAAGAAATCGACATGAAGCCGTACGTCAGCGGGTTGAGTATCTGAAGAACAGGCTGCGTTATCCGAGTGATTCCGACGCGATTCCGGATCAACATTCGGTTAATACGATTCCCGTGCGTGTGGATTCCCGTGAGGGCCTGCTTGGCAATCATGACGATTTAATCCCCATTAATGTGTTGGCCCTGAATTATTGGGATATTAACAAGACCTTGCTGAGATAATTAAAGGCCCTATCTTGCAGCGCAAATACGCAGGTTGCGGGTAGCGATTAGCGGCCTAAACTGTTGACGGAAAGATTCAGCGGATGCAGGTGGCTAAGATGATTGTCGCGAATCACTTGCTGCAGCTGTCGGGTATATCGTTCTCCCAGTTTCGAGTAACTGCCCAGCTTACTTACCAGCGCAAAAACGTTCAGTTTGTCATGCTTCTTTTGCCATGCGCGTAATTTTCGAAAGGCTACATAGGCGTGACCTACATTCAGATTGTGGATGTAGTCGCGTACCGAGGCACGCAAGTCCGTATAGGCAAGTATAAGAACGTGATGTTGCTTGCTGCGGGCCGCCTTGAGTCCGAGCGACGGATCCCACGTATGCACACCGAACAGGTTATTGCCCTGCAGGGCAAAGCGTGAAGTGCCCCATCCGCTTTCCTTGGCCGCCTGGGCCAATACCAGCGCGACGGGCACGACATTGCAGCGGCGCAGGAGATCGGCCCGTGCCGCGGCCTGGGTCAGTGGGGCGTGCACATCGTAAGCGGCGGCGATAGCGAGTAGCCGCCCCTGCCACGAACCGGGCTTGGCTTGTTCGAGTGCGTGAATGACGTATGCGCGTTGACGCCGAATCCGGTTGTTCGCGGCCAGTACCAGCGGCAACACGGCGCGCAGGAACAGGCTTTTCTTGAGGTCCGGATCCAGCGCCTGCAATCCCGTCGGCAATCGTCTGAGCCCCAATGCCGGCACTGCATCTGCGGGCGGCCAGGTATAGCGATAGTTCTTGAACGTTGCAGCCAATTGGCTGGCGTTTCGCGCATGAAGCGGCAGCAGATGCACCGGCCAGTCAGCAGAGCCGGCATTCGCTGACAGGGCGATGGGAAGGATGATCGCAGCGGCGATCAAAACCGGTCCTGCACCGACAACCAGGCTCGGTAGCCAACGCTGTAGTCGAGTGGCTTTCATGGTGCTGCCAGCCGTGCTTCGTTTACGCCCGCGAGCCGAGCCAGAGCGCTTAATGCCGGCGGCAGGACAGCGGAGTCTACTCGAGCAAGGTGCAGACGCAGACGGGTAGCTTCGTCCCGGTGTTCGGTTTCGAGTCCGCGCAAGACCAAATCCTGGGCTGCGAGGCAGGCCACGACCGATTCGATCAGATTCGGGCGTGGTTTCGCCGTGACCAAAATCGTGGTTTCACTGCTGCCCCAACTCGCGTCGAGCACCTGTCGGGGCGCACGCTGGGCACTGCGGTAGAAGCTTGCGCAGTCGCGCCGGTGCACCCGGATGCCGTGACCACGTGTGACGAAGGCGGTGATCGCTTCACCCGGGCGAGGCTTGCAACACTGGGCAAACTCGGTGGCGAGCTCCGGCATTCCGCTGACTACGGCTTGTGCCGGCGATACGGCTGCCGGAGCGCGGCGCGGTTGCGGTGCGGGCTGTGATCGGCGTGCAGCGGGCAAGTGCGGTGGGGTTTCGATTCCGGATTCGGCGTTGCGAAACCAGGCACGCAGTTTCTGTCGTGCCCGGCGGGTTACCAGGTAACCGTTTTCCGGGCGCAGCCAGTCGCGGCTGGGGCGTGCCTGAGCGTGCGTGAGAATCTGTACGGTATCGCCGGTAGCGACAGGGTGGGTGAGCGGTACCATGCGCCCGTTGACGCGTGCGCCTGACGTACGGTGGCCGAGCCCGGTGTGTACGACATAGGCAAAGTCGAGCACGGTGGCGCCCAGCGGCAGATCCACCACGCGTCCGCGCGGCGTCAGCACGTAGGCCCGTTCAGTGGCAAGTTCCGCGGTCACCTGACTCACGAACCCCGGACCCTGTTCCTCCGCATCCTGCTCGCTGTTAAGAATCTGACGCATCCAGGCGATGTGTTCGTCCAGTGCGCCTTCCGGTGCATCGCTTTCCTTGTAGCGCCAATGGGCCGCAACGCCGAGTTCGGCATCCCGGTGCATGGCCCGGGTACGAATCTGCACTTCCAGTGCACGGCCCTGTTCGTCAAGTATGGCGGTGTGAAGTGAGCGGTAGAAGTTGCCCTTGGGCGCGGCAATATAGTCGTCGAATTCCTCGACGATATGTCGCCAGCGACCGTGCACAACGCCTAGCGCCGCGTAGCAGGCCGCTACATCCGCCACGATGATGCGCAGTGCCATCAGATCGTAGAGCTCGTCGAGTGCCACGTCCTTGCGCTGCATCTTGCGCCAGATGCTATAGATGTGCTTGGGTCGGCCGCTTATTTCAGCCTGGATTCCGGCTTCGGTCAGTGTCTCTTGCAAGTCCTTGGAGGCTTGCATCAGCCGCTGCTCACGTTCGTCGCGGCGTTCGGCCAGGCCGTGAGCGATTCGGGTATATTGATCCGGTTCGGCGAGGCGCAAGGCCATGTCTTCCAGCGGCCATTTTAGTTGCCAGATGCCGAGACGGTTGGCGAGCGGGGCGTACAGGGTGAAGATGACGTGTGCCGCCTCGCGTTGCTCGTCGGTGGAGGCGTTTTTGAGTCCTTCGGCACGCGCCAGTTGCTGTGCCAGTACCAGCGGCACGATACGAATGTCGCGAATCAATCCCAGGAACAGCTGGCGCAGATTCTCTGCCTGCTCCGGCTCGTCCGCGCGCATGGCCTCGGGGGCAGCCAGACGTGGGTCGGGCAGTTTGGCAGCGTGCCGAGCCAGTTCGAAATAGGGGCCGAGCGCCTCGCGTGCGGCATGTTCGCCCAGTACGCCGGCACCGAGCAGCGGTACAGCGGCCGCGGCAACCGTCCACGGTGCGGGGAATTCCAGCGGAGCCAGCGATTGGGACGCACGGAGCGCCAGCGCACACAGCTCGGGGCTGGCGTTCCTTGCCTGGAGGATCAATGCCTCCGCGCTGCCGGACTTGTCACGCTGCGTCATGGTGTCGGGAGCCGATTTGGCGTCAAACGGTATCGAGCCAGTATGATATAGCCTAGTTTGTTCGTTGATTTGAGGAAGGATGCGATGAGTCGACGTGGCTGGATTGTTGCCGCTGTGCTGAGCCTGGCCCCCATCACAGCATTGGCGCAGGGGAGCGGGCTGGATGTCAATATCAGTAATCATTCCGTACGGGCTGCCTACGATACCGAGCTGACACTGTCGGGCCTGTATCTGTCGTTCGAAGGCTTGCACAACGCTGACAATGGTGATTTTGCCGATGTTGGATTCGGGCTGCGTGCCGACGCCAATCCGGGCGGATCACCGGTGTATGCCATGATCGGGGTCAAGGCGCTGTGGATCAACCCGTCCTATCCCGGCACTTCGCAGGGCACCGCGCTGGCCCTGGGTGGTGGAGTGGATATGGTGCTGCCGCAGTACAACCGCATTGTCTTTGGCGGTTATGTGTACTGGGCTCCTAGCGTAACGAGTTTTGGTCAGAGCAAGCGGTTTCTCGAGGAAGAAGTCCGCGCGGGCTACAGGGTATTGCCGAACGGCACCATCTATCTGGGTTACCGACATGTGACTGCGCGCTTCACGAATTCGAGCGATCTGGTGATCGACAACGGCATCAATATTGGCTTTTCATTGCGATTCTGAGTTATGGCAGGACATAGTAAATGGGCGAACATCCAGCACCGTAAAACGGCCCAGGATGCAAAACGGGGGCGGGTCTTTACCCGCCTGGTGCGTGAAGTCAGCACGGCGGTAAGGGTGGCAGGCCCGGATCCGGCGTCCAATCCGAGGCTGCGCCTGGCTCTGGACAAGGCCAATGCCGCCAACGTACCCAAGGACAACCTCGAACGCGCGATCAAGCGCGCGGCGGGGGATGCCGAAGGCCAGGTCATGGAGGAAGTGACCTACGAAGGCTATGGCGTGGGCGGCGTGGCCGTCCTGGTCGAGTGCATCACGGACAACCGCAACCGGACCGTGGCCGAAGTGCGCCATGCCTTCACCAAGCACGGCGGCAATCTGGGCGCCGACGGTTCGGTGGCCTATCTGTTCAATCGAGTGGGTCAAATCGGACTGGATGCCGACAATGACGAGGAGCGCCTCATCGAGATCGCGCTGGAGACCGGCGCCGAGGATGTTGTGCGTGACGATGAGGGCAATTTCGAAATCATTACCGACCCTAACGATTTCGAGGCGGTACGCGATGCGCTGCGCACAGCGGGTTTTACGCTGCAGGAGCCACAGGTCACGATGCGCCCGGCCACTTCGGTGGAACTGGATTCCGATGCGGCTACGAGCGTACTCAAGTTGCTGGATGCGCTGGAGGATCTGGACGACACGCAGCAGGTGTATGCCAATGCGCAGTTTCCCGACGAGGTATTCGCCGAGCGCTGAGCGCACGGCGAACGTGTTTGCGTGACGACAATCATTCTCGGCATCGATCCGGGATCGAACATTACCGGGTATGGAGTGATTGCCATGGAAGGGCGCACGCTGAACCCAGTGGAATATGGCACCGTGCGGGTGCCGCGCGGCGATTGGGGTAAACGTATTCGCATGATTTTCGAAGGCATTGCCGAGGTGGCTGAACGCAACCGGCCCGATGTGGTGGCGGCCGAGCGTCCCTTCGTGCACGTCAATCCGGCAACCGCCATCGCGCTCGGTCAGGCCCGCGGCGCGGCCGTGGCGGCTGCGCTTGATGACAGTGCAGAGTTTGCTGAATACGCGCCCCGTGCAATCAAGTTGGCCGTGGTGGGTTCGGGCAAGGCCGACAAGACGCAGGTCGCGCACATGGTGCGTCATCTGCTGCACATCACCGGACCGCTGGAGGTGGACGCCAGCGATGCGCTCGCAGTGGCAATCTGCTATGCGCATACCGGCGCCCTCGCGGCACGGCTGGCGGCCCAGGCATGATCGGTACGCTGCGCGGCTACGTGATTTCGCGTCGTCCGCCACGAATGGTGCTCGAAGTGGCGGGTGTCGGCTACGAGCTGGAAGCACCGCTTTCGACCTTTGCGGCCTTGCCGGCTGCCGAGAGTGAAGTCAAGCTTTTCACGCATCTTCAGGTGCGTGACGATACCCAGCAGCTTTACGGCTTTTCCAGCGAGCGTGAGCGCGAGTTGTTCAGGGCCCTGATCCGTACCAGCGGCGTCGGCGCCAAACTCGCCCTGATTATTCTTTCAGGCCTGAGTGTGGAGGAATTTTCCCACGCCGTGACGACGCGTGATGTTGCCACCCTGAAACGCCTGCCCGGCATTGGCCAGAAGACGGCCGAACGCCTGCTCGTCGATATGGCCGATCGGATCGACGGGTTAACGATTGGCGGTGCCGTCGGCGGCGTGATGGGCGAAGCCGAAGCGGCGCTCGCGGCATTGGGTTACAAGCCGCGTGAAATCGCGAATCTGCTTTCAAAACTTACTGCCGCCGGACGCAGCAGCGAGGATCTGGTGCGTGAAGCCCTCAAGAAATCTCTCGGTAAAGCCTCATGAGCGAACGTCTGATCGACGCCCAGTCCGAACCGGAGGAAGTGCGTGACGAGCCACGCCTGCGCCCGCAACGTCTGGAAGAGTACATCGGTCAGGACAAGGTGCGCGAACAGATGGAAATTTTCGTGCATGCTGCCCGGGGTCGGGGGGAAGCGCTGGATCACTGCCTGTTCTTCGGGCCGCCGGGGTTGGGCAAGACGACGCTGGCGCATATCGTCGCGCACGAAATGGGTGTCACGTTGCACCAGACATCCGGGCCCGTGCTGGAGCGTGCAGGCGACCTGGCGGCACTGCTGACCAACCTGGAACGCGGGGATGTGTTGTTCGTGGATGAAATTCATCGCCTGAATCCGGTGGTGGAAGAGGCGTTGTATCCGGCGCTCGAGGATTTCGCGCTCGACATCATGATCGGTGAAGGCCCAGCGGCCCGTTCGATCAAGCTCGAGATCGCACCCTTTACGTTAGTCGGCGCGACCACGCGCGCGGGGTCGCTCACCTCGCCGTTGCGCGACCGTTTCGGTATTGTCTCGCGCTTGGACTTTTATAATGCGGCCGATCTGGAACGGATTGCAACGCGTTCGGCACGCATACTCGGTGTGAAGCTGGATGCGGGCGGTGCGCGTGAAATGGCAGCACGCGCACGCGGTACGCCGCGTATCGCCAACCGGCTGCTGCGTCGCGTTCGCGATTACGCCGAGGTGCGTGCCGACGGATTGATTAGTGAAACGGTGGCGCGTGATGCGCTCGATTTTCTGGAAGTGGATCGCGAAGGGTTCGATGCGCTCGACCGGCGCATGCTCTCCGTCATCGTGCGCCACTTCGACGGTGGTCCGGTCGGCGTGGATAGCCTCGCGGCCGCTATCGGCGAGGAACGCGGTACCATCGAGGACGTGATCGAGCCGTTTCTGATTCAGCAGGGCTTTTTGAAACGCACGACGCGTGGGCGCGTGGCGACGGCGCGGGCCTGGCAACATGTGGGATTGACGCCGCCGGCCTCCGGTCCGGACCTGTTTGCGGAGCAGGGCAATGACAACGGTTGAAACGCCTGCATTTACGTGGCCGGTCCGGGTTTATTACGAGGACACCGATGCGGGTGGTGTGGTTTATCATGCGCAATATCTGAAGTATCTGGAACGCGCGCGCACCGAATGGTTGCGTGCCGCCGGTGTGGAGCAGGATGTACTGCTCGCCGAGCACGGCGTGGTGTTCGCGGTGACACACGTCGATCTGCGTTACCAACGCCCGGCACGCTTCAACGAGGCGTTGGCGGTCAGCGTGATGCCGACACGTCGCGGACGCGCGCGCATCGCCTTCGAGCAGATTGTTACGCGTGCAGAAAGCCCCGGTGAACCACTGGCGAGTGCGATGGTCGAAGTAGCATGCGTTGAGCAGGCGCGGTTTCGTGCCTGTGCCATCCCCGATTTTCTGGTAAAAAAACTGAGCTTATGACAACCGATTTTTCGATTTATCACATGATTGCCAGCGCCAGTATCGTGGTGCAGATTGTGTTGGCGATTCTGCTGGTCGCCTCCATCATTTCGTGGACGGCAATTTTCCGTAAAAGCGGCATCCTGCGCCGTGCCGAAGCCTCGGCCCGCGAGTTTGAGTCAGAATTCTGGTCGGGCGGCGATCTGGCCGAGCTCTACCGGCGTCTGGAGGTGAAGAAGGAATCGGGCGCTTTTGCCAATGTGTTCCGCGTCGGGTTCAAGGAATTCGCGCGCCTGGTGAGAGCCGGCGGTTCCGGCGCCAGCGCTTTGGTCAGTGCACGCCGGGCGATGACAGCAACGCGCGCCCGTGAACTCGACCAACTGGAAAACAACATGAACTTTCTGGCCACCGTGGGTTCGACCGCGCCTTATGTTGGCCTGTTCGGCACGGTATGGGGCATCATGGCGGCGTTCCAGGGTCTCGGTCATGCCGAGCAGGCAACGCTCGCGATGGTCGCGCCCGGCATCTCCGAAGCTTTGATCGCCACGGCCATGGGGTTGTTCGCGGCGATTCCCGCGACCGTTGCCTACAACCGTTTTGCGCACCAGGTCGATCGGCTCGACGGACGCATCGAGACCTTTACCGACGAATTCACCAACATACTCGAACATCATCAATCCACCGTCACCAAGAAGAAAGATGCCTAGACAGCGCCGGCGACTGATGGCCCAGATCAACGTCGTGCCCTATATCGACGTCACGCTCGTGTTGCTGATCATATTCATGATCACGGCGCCACTGCTGACGCGTGGCGTCAAAGTCGATTTGCCGACGGCCAATGCCCAACCGTTGTCGCAGAAGGACATGGAGCAGCACCAGCCCATCGTACTCACGGTCGGCAAGACGGGGGAGTTCTACATGAACGTGGGTGATCATCCCAATCAGCCAGTGAGTGCGAATACGGTGGTGGCGATGACGCAGATTGTTCTGCAGCGTTCGCCGCAGACACCAGTGCTGGTGCGGGGCGACGGCGCGGCAAGTTATGGAGAAGTCGTGCGCGGCATGGTGCTGCTGCAATCGGCAGGTGCGAAGCATGTCGGATTGATCACCAAGACCCCCGACAAGACGCTGGTTAAAAAGTCGGGGTCATGATTCGCGCCGCGCTGGAATGGATGCGTGCGCAGGCTGGGCCGCTGAGTCTGGCCCTGGTCCTGCACATCGCGCTTGGTACGCTGCTCATCCTGGGCACCTCGCTCAACGGCGCGAACCCCAAGGATGCGCCGGGCCGGGGCAGCGAACATCAGCCCATTCAGGCAGTGGTGGTGAACGAATCCGATTACAAGGCGGCCGAGGCCAGTATCAAGAAGGCGCAGGATGCCAAGGAGGCGCATGCCAGCCACTTGAAGGCCGAAGCCGAAAGTGCGGAAAAGGCCCGGGCCAAGGCCCAGCGCGAGCTCGCGCAACTCAAGAGCCAGGCCGAGCAGGAGAAAAAGGCGCAGGCGCGGGCGAAAGCGAAAGCGGCGGCCGAGGCCAAGGCGGAAGCCGAAGTCAAGGCAGAGGCCAAAGCCAAGGCGGAAGCCAAAGCTAGAGCGGAGGCCGAGGCGAAAGCCAAGGCAGAGGCCAAAGCGAAAGCCGAAGCCCAGGCCAAGGCCAAAGCCAAAGCGGAGGCCGCGGCCAAAGCCAGGGCCCAGGCCGCCGCCGAGGCGACGCGCAAGTCCCAGTTGGAAGCGCAGATGCAGGCCGAGCAGGAGCAGCAGATGAAGAAGGACCGCGGCAATTGGGTGGCGGCGATCACGCAGCGCGTGACCCAGAGCTGGATTCGCCCGCCCAATACGCCGGTGGGGCTCGATTGCTCGGTACAGATCACCCAGTTGCCGAGCGGCCAGGTGGTGAGTGCGGTTATGCAACAATGCAACGGTAATTCGGTGGTCCAGCAGTCGATCCTTACCGCCGTGCGCAAGGCTTCGCCACTGCCGACGCCGGCCAACCCGGACGTGTTTTCACGCCAGATTACCTTCGAGTTCGCACCCGATCAAAATTGAGGTTCTCATGCGCAAACTTTTCCTATTGTCGATAGCCGCTCTTGGCGCACTGGCCGTAACGGCCACTGCGAACGCCGACCTGGTTATCAAGATTACGCAGGGCGTCAACCAGCCCACGCCGGTTGCCGTGGCCCCCTTTGCCTGGAATGGACCGGGCGGCGCCTCGCCGGTGGATGTGGCCGGGGTGATTTCCAGCGACCTCGCACGCAGCGGCCTGTTTTCGCCGCTGCCGGATTCCAAGATGCTGTCTCATCCTAATGCCGATAGCCCGGTCAACTTCACCAACTGGAAGGCGGTCAGCGTGAACGATCTGGTCGTGGGTTCGATCGACGTGACCGGGCAGACGGCACAGATCCGGTTCCGGTTGTTTAATGTTTACACGGGCCAGCAGTTGCTCGGCTATTCCCTGCCGGCCCGCACGGACGACCTGCGTTTTGCCGCGCATCAGATTGCCGACAAGGTATACCAGAAGCTGACCGGTACGCCGGGCGCTTTCGCAACCCGTATCGCCTATATCAAGAAGGAGGGTACCGGCAAGGGTTCGAAGTGGGAACTCATCGTGGCCGATTCCGACGGCGCCAATGCACAAACCGTGGTGAAATCGTCGCAGCTTCTGATGTCTCCGACGTTTTCACCCACTGGCAGCAAGATCGCCTATGTCCAGTTCGAGCACGACGCAAGCCATATTTACATTCAGGACATCGCCACCGGCAAACGCAAGATTGTGTTGAACCGGCCCGGAATCAACAGTTCACCGGCGTTTTCGCCTGACGGCAGCGAGCTGGCCCTGGTGCTCTCTACTCGGCCCGGCGATCCCGACATCTACCTGTTGAATCTGGCAACGAACAAGCTGCGCCAGATCACGCACAGTCCCGCGATCGACACCGAACCGGCTTGGATGCCCGGTGGCAAGTCCCTGATCTTTACCTCGGACCGCGGCGGTTCTCCTCAGTTGTATGAAATGGCCTTGAACGGAAGCGGCAAGGCCCAACGCATCACTTGGAACGGCAGCTACAATGCGCGCGCCGCCGTATCGCCCGATGGCAAGTCCGTGGCACTGGTGCACCGTGAAAACGGCGCCCTGAAAATCGCCTTGCTTGATCTGGCGAGCGGTAATATGACCCTGTTGACCAACGGTCCGACCGACGTATCGCCGAGTTTTGCCCCCAATGGGGCGATGATCCTCTACAGCACCGGCTCGGGCGACCAGCGCAAGCTGGCCACGGTCTCGGTGGACGGCAAGGTGCGCGAGGAGCTGAGCGGTAGTGCCGGGGCTTATTCGCAGCCGATCTGGGGCAATATCCCCTGATCAGCCGCCTTTACGGTATCTTGGGCCTGGTGAGAAGGATGAAACCTCCGATACGGGATGGAGTCCTAGCAATGGTGCACGGTTTCTGAATTGTTTAAAATGTTTGCCCGGGCCTGTAATATGGCCTCACGCAGCGAGGAGTACGCAATGAAACGAGTAATTATGCTGGCGGTATTGGCTTCTGCGCTCGCCTTGGCCGGGTGCAAGAGTTTTCCTACGCAGGCGCCGGGAGCCGGTAGCCAGGTAGCGCCGGCTTCGGCTTCGACCACCGGGGCTATGGTCAGCGGCACTTCGAGCGGGCAGGCACTCGGTACCAACGGCACGCAGGCTCCCAGTGCGGGGCCAGGCAGCACGCCGGAATCACGCACGGTCTACTTTGAGTTCAACAAGTCTGTTGTGCAGTCCCAGTATTTCCAGTTGCTCAAGACTCAGGCGGGGTATCTCACGGCGCATCCGAATGCACAGGTTCTGCTTGCTGGTTATACCGACGATCGTGGCACCTGGGAATACAACATCGGCCTGGGTTCGCGCCGGGCGGCTGCAGTACGCCAGTTCCTGCTTCTGCAGGGCGTCAGTAAAAGCCAGATCAAGTCCATCAGTTATGGCGAGGCCTACCCGGCCGATCCAGAGGATAACGAAGCGGCCTGGGCCAAGAACCGGCGGGTCGTGATCAACTTCCAATCGGGGACACAATGATGAAAATCCGCACGGGACTTGCGTTGCTTGCTATCAGCGGTAGCGTACTTGTCGCCGGCTGTGCCACGCGTTCTGCGGACGATCCACTCAACCAGAAAGTGACCGCCATGCAGAAGCAGGTCGCACAGATGCAGAAAGTGCTGGCTGGCCAGGGTGTGCTGGATATCGCATCCAATCAACAGCAGTTGCAACAGCAGGTAGCCGAGCTACAAGGCCAGTTGCAGGATTTGCAGCACCAGATGCAGCAGTCGCAGACGCGTGAACAGAACGTGGATCAATCCTTTGATCAGCGTCTTGCGGCACTGGAACAGGGTGCCTCGGCGGTAGGAGCTAGCGCCGCCAGAAATGCCAGTACCACGGGAAATTCCACTCAGGCGGCCATGCCGGCTCCGACAGGGGCGGGTACAAGCAACGGTGGTAGCCAGTCCGACTATCAGGCTTATCAGGCGGCTTTCGACCAGCTCAAGAACGGCAATAATGCCGCCGCCGTGACGGCCTTCAAAAGCTTCATCAAGCAGCATCCGAACAGCCGTTATGTGCCGAATGCCGTGTACTGGATGGGCTCGGCCTATTACGTGGATGGCAAGTACAAGGAGGCTATCGAAAACTTCCAGCAAGTGATTGCAAATTACCCGCAATCGGCCAAGGCCTCGGATGCCTATCTGAAAAAGGCCAATTCGCAGATCGGACTCAAGGATTACACGGGAGCACGCGCAACATTAAAAGAGCTGGTCAAGCGCTACCCTGGATCCACGGCCGCCGATGTGGCGAACAAGCTCATGAACAAGATGGACACGCAAGGGCACTGATACGCTAGCAGCCTGTCGGGTTTAGGTGTCCTAGCGAGCGTAGTGGGAGAACGAGCAGAAATGGTTTCGGGTCTAAGGCGCATAGTGGTTCTACGCAACGAAAAACCGGGGCCGTTTATGCCGTTCTCCCGCTCGCGCAGTAGAATCGTTCTGAATTCGACAGGCTCCTAGTGGGTTTGAGCCAGACGCGGCCGCTGCAGCGTGACGATATAGCGCCTGACGAACGGCTGCGTGTGAACGAGATATTTCTCTCCATTCAGGGTGAGGCGGCGAGCGTTGGCTGGCCGACCGTGTTCGTGCGCCTGACCGGCTGCCCCTTACGCTGCCGGTGGTGCGATACGGCCTATGCCTTTCACGGCGGAGACTGGCAGAGCTTGGAACGAATCGGGGCCGAAGTCGCGAGCCATGGCGTGCGCCATGTATGCATTACGGGCGGCGAACCTCTGGCTCAGCCGAATTGCAGACTGCTGGTTGCGCGGCTGGCTGAACGTGGCTATGCCGTATCGATCGAAACGAGCGGATCCATCGACATTGCCGGCCTCGATCCGCGTGTCACCGTGGTGATGGACGTCAAGACCCCAGGTTCCGGTGAGGAGTCGCGCAATCGGCTGGAGAATCTTCCTTATCTCCGTGCTCAGGACCAGGTCAAGTTTGTGTTGGCCAACCGTGCTGATTACGAATGGGCTTGCGTCTTTGTGAGTAAACATGAACTGACTTCACGCACGGATGTACTGTTCTCGCCTGTCGCGGGTGAGCTCGAACCGCGCGAACTGGCCGAATGGATTCTGGTGGATCATCTCCCTGTGCGCTTCCAGATTCAATTGCATAAAAGCTTGTGGGGCGATGCCGCAGGGCACTGAACAGCGCCCCGCCGTGGTGTTGGTCTCCGGTGGTCTGGATTCGGCGACCGTGTTGGCTGGGGCGCGTGCCGAAGGCTGGACGTGCCATGCGCTCTCGTTCGATTATGGCCAGCGGCATCGGGCGGAACTTGAAGCCGCACGGCGGATTGCCAGCGCCCTGGGTGCCGTGGAACATCGCATAGTAGCGCTGGATCTCGCGGCCATCGGCGGTTCCGCGCTTACAGATACCGGCATTGATGTCCCCGCGGCTGGCGACAAGGGCATCCCTGTCACCTATGTGCCGGCCCGCAACACCGTCTTTCTCGCGATTGCGCTCGGGCTAGCCGAAGTTACGGGCGCCACCGATATTTTCATCGGTGTCAACGCAGTGGATTATTCAGGCTATCCGGATTGCCGCCCGGTCTTTATTGAAGCCTTCGAGCAGTTGGCGAATGTGGCTACGAAGGCGAGCGTCGAAGGCGCACGCTTCCGAATTCGCGCACCGCTGCTGAATTCCAGCAAGGCGGAAATTATTCGCCGCGGTACTGAGCTGGGAGTGGACTATGCACTCACCGTCTCCTGCTACCAGGCGGATGAAGCGGGTCGTGCCTGTGGCCGCTGCGATGCCTGCCGCCTGCGCCGCGAAGGCTTCAGGGCGTCTGGTGTGCCGGATATAACCCGCTACGTGACGGATTGAACCCGGGAGGTTAAAATACGCTGCTTATCGCGTACATTGATGGAGAAAACGATATGCCGAGAGCCAGTGCAAGGCACATTCTGGTAGCCGATCAGAGCCAATGCGAAGAACTGAAAACCCAAATCGAAGGCGGTGCGGACTTCGCCGAAGTGGCCAAACAGCACTCCACCTGCCCGTCGTCCAGCCGAGGCGGCGAGCTGGGAGAATTCGGTCCGGGCCAGATGGTGCGCGAATTCGACGAAGTCGTTTTCAGTGCTCCGGTGGGTGAAGTGCAGGGGCCTGTCAAGACGCAGTTCGGCTACCACCTGGTCGAGGTGACCCAACGTAGCGACTGACGAACCTTTTTCAGGGATAAGCTTTGGTTATTCCCGTAGTCGGGAATCCGCTAGGTTTGACGCATCAATAAACTACATAATCATTTGGGCGGTTAGCTCAGTCGGTAGAGCAGTGGCCTTTTAAGCCATTGGTCCGGGGTTCGAGCCCCCGACCGCCCACCAATTCGATAAACTCGGTACAAGTCATCCACGTGAAGCGCTTTGCAACCCTTTCAGTGCGTAACAAGTTCGGCATGGAAGATTGGAGAGGGATGATGTTCCCGTGATGGAGTCGATGCAACTGTTCCATTTCCCTCGCTTCGAACGCACCCTACGTTCAGGTATTTTCGGCATATAGAATCATTGTTAACACGGGGAAACATAAAGCTATAATTTAGCAATACTCTGATATATTCAGAGGCTGTTCGGTGTCTTATCGGGCAGACCAAGGAGAAACTGTCGTGTTGCAGCCAGAAGATGTTCGAATCGGGGTCATTGGATTGGGCTACGTGGGATTGCCCCTGGCCATAGAGTTCGGAAAAATCTTTCCCACCGTCGGGTTCGATATCGATCCTCAACGCATCGAGGAGTTGAGGCAGGGGCTGGACAAGACGCTTGAGGTGGATTCCGACGAGTTCAGCGCCGCGACGCAACTGCGGTTCAGTGCAGATTCCGATGCCTTGCTAGACGTCAATTTTTATATAGTGACGGTCCCCACCCCGCTCGATGGTCACAAGTCGCCGGATCTACGCCCCTTGCGGGCAGCGAGCGAAACCGTCGGCAAAGCAATAGGCTCCGGCAATATCGTGGTGTTCGAATCGACCGTCTATCCGGGCGCGACAGAAGAGGTTTGCGTTCCGATTATCGAGCAGGTTTCCGGCCTGCACTACAACCGCGACTTTTACGCGGGATACAGCCCGGAGCGGATCAATCCAGGTGACCATACTCACCGCGTGAGGGACATCGTAAAGGTGACTTCTGGCTCGACACCGGAAGCGGCCGAGTTGGTCGATGCCGTCTACCGCCGGATTATCGTGGCAGGTACCCACCGGGCCTCGAGCATCCGGGTGGCCGAGGCGGCAAAGATTATCGAAAATACTCAGCGCGATGTAAGCATCGCCCTTATCAATGAGCTGGCCACTCTCTTCGCCCGTCTGGGACTGGACACACAGGAAGTTTTGGAAGCCGCCGGGACAAAATGGAACTTTATGCAGTTCAAGCCCGGATTGGTCGGCGGGCACTGCATCGGGGTTGATCCCTATTACCTGACCTACAAGGCGATCGAGGTCGGGCATCACCCGGAGATGATTCTGGCAGGGCGACGCATCAACGATGGAATGGGCGCCTATGTTGCTGATCAGGTGGTCGGACTCATGACCCGCAAGCGGATTCTGGTGGCCGAGGCCAAGGTTCTGGTGCTGGGTTTGACGTTCAAGGAAAACTGCCCGGACTTGCGTAATACGCGGGTGGTGGACATTCTGGCTCGACTGCAGAGCCATGGCGCCACGGCCGAGGTATGGGATCCGTGGGCGGATGCCGCGCAGGCCCGGCAGGCATACGGTCTGGATCTTGTGAAAGCGCCCGAGCAGGGGACCTATGACGCCATCGTATTGGCAGTTGCCCATCGTGAGTTTGCCGCATTGGGCGTCGAAGGGCTGCGTGCATTGGGTAAGCCGGTATGCGTTGTGTATGACGTCAAGGGCATGTTGCCGGCCGCGGCTTGCGATGCCCGGTTATGACATTCGAGACAGGGCCGTGTTGATGTCCTTGGAATGCCCGGACCGGGGCCTCTAGGAGAGAGAGTATGCGTGTATTGGTTGCCGGCGTTGCCGGATTTATCGGCTAGAGGGAAAGACTCTCAGATAACCGTTTGCGATTGCGGGAAAATCAAGCGAGCTATAAAACGTTCCGGCGTCGAATCGATAACGAGTTGGCCATGATGCAACTGGGCAATTGCACGGGCAATCGGAAGTCCTAGATTGTTGCCGGCCTGGCCTGTGGAGGCATCCGCTTCTCCGGCCGACTCCGTATCGACGGCGTTGCCAGCTTCAACCGTAATTCCATGTGATGTTCGATGCATCGTGATTTCTACTGCCGCGTGCGGACGGGCATAGCGGATCGCATTGTCCAGCAGGTTGGCCAGTGCCTGGGCCAGCAATTGCTTGTCGCCGAAAAAAGTCAATGTGCCTGCCGCCGACACGCGCAGGGAAAGATTCCGTTCCTCGGCCGTCGGGGTATACAATTCGACAACGTCCGCGACCAGTTTTCCAAGATCGAATTCGCTGAAAAACTTGCGGCGCTCGCGGTCACCTTCCAGACGTGCCAGTCGCAGTACGGCCTCGGTGCGGCGAGCGAGTTCGTCGATTTGATCCCTGGATTCACGTATCAGAATGCGGGCCGCTTCGAGAGAGTTGGCATTTTCAGCCTGTGTCAGCGTTTGTTCCATTCGTGTCAATGGATGTCGAACTTCGTGAGCCGTACGTGCGGACAGATCGCGCAAACTCAGCACCGTCGTTTCAATCCGTGCAAGCATGGCATTAAAGGCTCTGGCGAGTGCATCGTGTTCACCCGGACCGCCGGTTGCGAGACGTTCATCAAGGTGGCCCTTTTCTATGCGCTCGGCCGTAGCGCTCGAATGCTGGATGCTGCGCATGACGCGTGCGCCGATGAAGACGCCGCCAGCCAATCCGGCGAGTAGGGCGATTATCGCGCCCGAGACGACCAGGAGCAGAGTTTGTTGGCCAAGCGCGTTGGTGATGGCGAGCGATTGTCCTACCAGCAGGGTGTCCCCATTGGGCAAGCGCGTAATTAGGGCACGCACCGTATGGCGCTTGAATTGGAATTTACCCCATCCGTTTTTTGGCAAACTGACGGGCCAGCGCTTGATGTCTCCTGCAAGGATTTGTCCGCGAGCATCAATCAAGGCATAGTAACGGCGACCAGGATCGTCGGCATCGGCATCATCGTCGGGGGGGAGCACATCGTTGCTGCGTATATGAATCACACTGGCGAGTGCGGCTACGCCACGCGCATTGTACAGGGAGGCGAGGGCTGTTGATTCCGCTTGTAGACCTGTCGATATTTGTGCCTGTATCTGTTCTGCAACCAAGGGGTAAATTGCGGCAATCATCGCACCGGTGAGTGCGGCGTAAATTAGTGCTGAAAACGCGGCTGTACGGAAAGCCGTGGTGCCGAGCGCAGAGCGAAACAATCTTTTCATTGTTCGTTATCGGCAACGAGTCGGTATCCGGCGCCACGTTCGGTGGTCAGCATGTCGGAACCGCCATATTCGTCGAGTTTGGCGCGCAAGCGACTTACGTGGACGCCGATAACATTGGTTCCGGGATCGAAATCGTAACCCCAAACGTTGCGCAGGATCATAGTGCGTGTCAGCGTTTCGCCTGCGTGAAGAATAAAGTATTCGAGCAGGCTGAACTCGCGTGGGTTGAGTCGCAGCTTGCTTTTACCGAGGCGCGCTGTACGCGAAAGCCGGTCGAGAACCAGCGATCCGCAATGAAGCTCGGTTCCAGACGGTTCCCGTCGTCTGGCCAGGGCGCCTATCCGGGCCAGTAGTTCGGCTTCGGCGTACGGTTTTCCAAGATAATCGTCGGCGCCCGCATTCAGGCCGCCGACTCGGGCCTCCAGTTCGGCAAGGGCCGAGAGAACAAGGATGTGAGTATCCGGACAGTGAGTACGCAACCAGGGAATGAACTCCAACCCGTCGCCATCCGGAAGCATGCGATCAAGGATCAGGATGTTCGGGCACCTCTCTGTGCAGGCATTACGTGCGGCGGCAAGACTTCCGGCCGCGGTCGGCTTGCCGTGGCCGGCGTGCTCAAGCTGTGCCGCAAGCGCCGTGGCCAATTCGCTATCGTCTTCGACAATCAGTATTTTCATATCTTTTCAACCGTTCGACTGTCATACAGTATCGTTTCTTGTGGTTCCATATCCAGTTTTGCCTCCAGCGAGACAATTCCTGCTTGGCTTGGAGGCGATCATTTTCGTCCAGTTGCCTACTCGGTGACATAACAGTTTTGTAATTCTTTAACAGATCGGTACTACTGACCAGACTGCTACAGTGTTGACTTGTTCACGTCGGAGAGAGTAAAGATGCACATGGCAAGCCTTGTTCTTTTCGGTGCGCTTGCATTGATGGCCGTTCCCGCTCAATCATTAGCGGCTTCAAGTCATGGGGCAAAGCAAGCAATAACAGCCAAAATCACCATGACCCAGGTCCAAAAAATAGTACTGAAGGCATTCTCCGGAAAAATACTGCATCAGGAGCTTGAGCGCGAAAAGGCCGGCAGTGGCCTGCGCTATTCCTTCGACATCAAGCAAGGAAACATCGTCCACGAAGTCGGCGTGGATGCAATGACGGGCAAAGTTCTCGAGAACGATGTGGACAGTGACTAAAGTTCATGTTCGAGAGTTTACGTGGTGCGTATCGGCGAAAGGGCGATGCGCTCCGTCTGTTTTAAAGTGATCCATCAATGCTTTTCCTATACGGTGATCAATTGAAAAAGACGTTCGTCTCCTGTCTGGCGGTTTCGGGCCTTGTGCTGCTTGGCGGGTGTGCGGTCTATCATCGTTTGCCGCTTGCCGGGAAACCGGACTTGTCTGCAGCTCCTGTTGTAGCTAGTAGTCCGGAACCAGGGACTGCCAGCGTGTCTGACGCGCTCGATCTGGACACTGTGGGCCACTTGGCGCTGACGCGCGATCCCGATCTTGCCGCCGCACGAGCACAGGTCAGGGTTGCCGAGGCGCAGGCGTACGATGCCGGGTTGTTGCCCGATCCGACGTTGGCCTTTTCGCTCGATCACCCGTTCAACGGCGGCACGGCCTCGGATCATCACAATGCGTGGAGCGCCAATTTGACCGAGAGTCTGATCGGTCTGATTACGCATGGTGATGTTCATTCGGCTGCCGCCGCACACTACGCCGAGACACTGCTTTCCTGGCGCTGGCAGGCTGAGCAGGTGGCACTCAAGGCGCAGGTGACCTATCTCGATGTCTGGGCCGACCGGCGCGAGGTCGCGGCCCTGCAGGTGGAGACGAATGCGGCGCAGGCCGTGCTCGCGGCGGCGGGCAAGGCCCATGCGGTCGGCGCGCTCGCCGCCGTACTTTATCAGCAGGCGTTGCAGCAGGCCGCCAGTGTACGTTCGCGACTACAGACTGCGTCTGACCGCGCAATTCAGCAGCAGACCGTGCTTGCCACGCTGCTTCGCATCAGCGCAGGGCGCAAGTGGCGGCTCGAAGCGCCAAAGCCGATGAGCGCACCCGCGCCTGCGACGGTTAATGCCGCACTTGCACAACTGCCTAAACAGCGACTCGATCTTCTTGCCCTCCAGGCCGGCTACCGAAGTGCAAACGCTAAGCTGCGCGCGGACATCCTGGCGCAATTCCCCATACTCGACATTGGCTTCACGCGTTCGCGTGATAATACCGGCGTCAACAGTGTCGGCTTCGGCATCACGTTGCGCCTGCCGATCTTCAACGGAAACCGCGGCAAGATCGCGATTGATCGGGCTACACGCAAGGCGCTCAATGCCGCCTATCAAGCGCACCTCGACGGGGCGGCTAACGGCGTTCGTGCTGCCTATGCGCGATTCGTACTGACACGCCGTGAACTTGCTGCCGTTACCGCGCAGCTCCCGGCGCTGGCAGCTGCGGCACACGCCAATCAGGTTGCATTCGCGCGCGGCGAGGTCACCCGGTTCCAGTCCTTTGCCGCACTCTCGGCCTGGCTGGATGCCCGTATAGATGCTGACCGACTGCGAGCCAATGCGACGCAGCTGGCGCTTACGCTGCAAACGCTGCTTGCCTTGCCTTCGCAACCCCCTAAGATTCGAGAGACCTCAATATGAATCTACGCGCTATCCTGATGTCGGTCCCATTTGCCCTCGCAACATGCACCGCGTTGGCGGCTCCTTCGACAGCAGTAACTACGCAAACGGTACAGATGCAGAAGCTGGCTGATACGGTGATCGCTTACGGTCAACTCGTGCCTGCGCCGGGCAGTATCGAATGGTTGAGTGCAGCTCGGACGGGACGGATTTCAGCCGTGCTCGTTACGCAGGGTGGCCGGGTGAATAAGGGGCAGAGCCTGGTGCAAATAGAGACGACTCCGCAAACGCAAGCGACCTACCAGAGTGCAAAATCCGCTCTGAGTTCGGCTCGGACAAAACTCGAGCAAACGCAGTCACTGGAAAAAAACGGACTCGCTACCCGCTCCGATCTGGCCACGGTGCAGGATGCCTTTGACAGTGCAAAGGCTCGCCTGGCAGCACTTGAGGCCGAAGGCGTAGGCTCGCACGTCCAGACCCTGAAGGCCTCGGCAGCCGGTGTCGTCACACAGTTAGCCGTATCGCGTGGCGAATGGGTCAGTGTGGGTGCCCGCATTGCCGCGCTCGCTCCGGTGGGAGCCCTGTGGGTGCGTTTGGGGCTTACGCCGGAGCAGGCCGCAGCCGTCAAGCCGCAGGCCAGAGTCAGCCTCAGTCCTGTCTTCGGGGCAGGTAAGCCGTTGGTGAGTCACGTCGTCAGGGTGGCTGCGCAGGCCGATTCGAAAACCGGACTGATCGATGCCGAGGTGCCGTTGCCGGCAAGTCAGGCGGGGCCGTTTGCCGGCGAATGGGTGCGTGGCACCATTACGCTGCACAGCGACGAGTTACCTACCGTGGCTCGCTCGGCCGTGCTCCATGATGCTCGGGGATTCTATGTATTTGTGGTGCGTCATGGAACAGCTCACCGCGTGAGCGTCAAACCGCTTATACGTACGCACGGTCTGGTCGGTCTCAATGGCATTGAGCCGGGCGATGTGGTGGTTACGCAGGGCAATTTTGAATTGAGCGATGGCGCTGCCGTGCGGGTAACCAAGGCGAAGGATTCCGGTTCGTGAGGGTTTCTCTGGTCGAATGGATCGGACGCCACCGGCGTTCGTTGGTTTTTCTGGCGTTGATTCTCACCGCGGGCGGCATCTACAGTGCGCTCGGGCTGCCGGTGTCGCTGTTTCCGCATGTGCAGTTCCCGCGCATCCGGATCAGTCTTGATGCCGGCGATCGCCCGGCTCAGCGCATGGAGCTGCAAGTTACGCGTCCGATGGAATTGGCCGTGCGCAGCGTGCCTGGGGTCAAGGCCATTCACTCCACCACCAGCCGCGGTTCTACCGAAATCATCGCTGATTTCAAATGGGGCACCGACATGGTGCGCAAGCAGCTCGAGATCGAGGGTGCAGTCAGCAGTACGTTGCCCAAGGTGCCGCCGGGTACCACCTTCGATGTCCAGCGCATGGAAACCAACCTGTATCCGGTGACAGGCTACAGTCTGACCTCGAAAACCGAATCGCCGGTGGCCTTGCGCAACCTGGCCGAATTCCAGCTCCGGCCGTTGCTCTCGAGCATTCCCGGCGTGGCGCACGTCGAAGTGCAGGGCGGACAGATTGCCGAATACCATGTCGATGTCAATCCGGCGCGTCTACAAGCGCTCGGCCTTGGCTTCAAGGACGTCTCCAATGCGTTGACTGCGCAGAACGTGTTCACCTCCATCGGCCGCTTGCAGGATCACTACCAGCTTTATCTCACCGTGGCCGACAGTCGGCTGGAAAACCCGCAGGACATAGGTGACGTCGTCGTCAAGCACGGAGCGGACGGCGTCGTACGGTTGCGCGATATCGCAACTATAAAAACTTCGGTCGTGCCGCGCTGGGTCAGCGTGCGCGCCGACGGGCATAAGGCGGTACTGGTTAACATCTATCAACAACCCGGTGGCGACACGATCGCAATTGCCCATGCGGTCGCGGCCAAACTGGCCGCCAATCGGAACCTCCTGCCGAACGGCGTTCAATTGCACCAGTGGTACGACCAGAGCGAACTGGTGGCGGCATCGGCAGCCAGCGTACGCGATGCCATGATCATCGGCGTACTCATTGCCGCCTTGATCCTGTTTGTTTTTCTGCGCAGCTGGAAGGTGGCGTTGGTGGCGGCCGTGGCTGTACCTGTCGTGCTCGCCATTACCACGTTATTGCTGAAAGTTTTTGGGCAAGGCTTCAATATCATGACGCTTGGGGGCATGGCTGCTGCGATCGGGCTATTCATCGACGATGTCGTGGTGATTGTGGAGCATCTAGTACGCCGCATGCGTGAAACGGGCAGCCATACTCCGGCAACCCTGTTCTCGGCAACGCGCGAATTTACCAAGCCGCTCATGGGCTCTTCACTTTCCACCATTATCATCTTTGCGCCGCTGGCCTTTCTCACAGGCGTGACAGGTGCTTTCTTTTCCGCCCTGTCTTTCACTATGGCGAGCGGGCTCATCATTTCCTTCTTCATTGCCTGGCTTGTGGTACCCGTGCTGGCGAGCTGGCTGCTCAGGCAGAAGGATGCCGGCATGGACCGCGACGGATTCATAGCGCGTCACTTCAAGACGCGCTACCGAATGGCGATGAGCATTGTGCTGCGCCGTCCGTGGTGGCTGCTTGCCGGGCTTATTCCTTTGCTTGTACTTGGATTCGTGGGTTACAAGCAGGTTGGCTCCGGCTTTCTGCCGCCGATGGATGAGGGCGGTTTCGTTCTCGATTACCTGGCGCCGCCGGGCGCTTCGCTCAAGGAGACCAATCGACTGCTGGCTCAGGTGGCAAAGATCATAGATCACGATCCCGCGGTGGCGACTTGGTCACTACGTACTGGCACTCAGCTCGGTGGCGGCATTACCGAGGCCAACACCGGGGATTTTTTCATCAAGTTGAAGCCTTTCCCGCGTCCGCCCATACAGAAAGTGATGGATCGCATCCGGGTGCGGATCCAGAACCGGGTGCCGTCTCTCGACATTGATACGGGCCAGCTCATGGAAGACATCATTGGCGATCTTACATCCCAGCCACAACCCGTGGTGATCAAGCTGTTCGGTGACAACAATCAGCAGCTATTGAATCTGGCGCCGAAAATTGCACAACGTGTTTCTAAAATACGTGGCGTTGTGGAAGTGCGCGATGGGGTTGTAGTGGCCGGTGACGCACTCGATATACAGATAAACCGCACGCGGGCCGCGCTCAAGGGCATGATTCCGGCTGCGGTCAGCGCACAAGTCGAGTCGTACATGCAGGGTACGGTCGCCACCCAGGTGCAGAAGGGCATTCAGTTTGTGGGCGTGCGGGTATGGGTGCCCAAGTCGCAACGGGCGACAACCGAACAGGTGTCGGGGCTTTTGATCCGGTCTCCCAATGGGGACGTATTTCCGCTGAATCAAGTCGCAAAAGTAAAAGAGATTACAGGCCAACCCGAAATTACGCGCGAAGACCTCAAGCGCATGGTTGCGGTTTCGGGCCGTATCAGTGGACGCGATCTCGGCTCCACCATAGCTGCCGTCAAGAAGGCACTGAACAAGCCCGGCGTTATTCCTCATGGCGTGTACTACAAACTCGGGGGACTGTATCAGCAGCAGCAGGTAGCCTTCCACGGACTGATCGTCGTGTTTGCTACCGCCCTTGCGCTGGTCTTCGTTTTGCTGCTTTTTCTCTACGAACGCTTCCGCGTCGTGTTGGCAATTATTCTGCAACCGCTGCTCGCCATCTTCGCCGTTTTCTTCGGGCTATGGATTACCGGCACCGAACTCAATATTACGGCGATGATGGGGCTCACCATGATTATCGGCATCGTCACCGAAGTCGCGATCTTCTACTTCTCCGAATTCTACGATCTGGAAGGCTCCATGCCGCTCCCCGAGGCCATCGTACAGGCGGGCATCAATCGTGCCCGACCGATAGCCCTCACCACGCTGGCCTTCATGCTCGCGCTCCTGCCGCTCGCGCTCGACATCGGCCGTGGAGCAGGAATGCTCGCTCCACTCGCCCGCGCCATCGTCTTCGGTCTCGCTGTTCAGCTTGGTCTCGTACTGGTAGTCATGCCCACCCTCTACTTCTGGATGAACCCGCGCCGCCGGCGCAACGCCAGCTAGGTCTTTGATTATTCTATTTTGTCTTGTTCTGGGGTGGTGATGGTTCGGGTGGTGCGGCCGATGCGTTTGACGTCGATTTCATTCTCGGAGTTGCCGATGCTCAGGTCCTGAAAGCGCCTGGCGGAGACGAGGACGCGCGATTCCAGTGTGCCCACGGATCTGTCGTAGGCGTCCACGGCCTGATTGAGGCGTTGGCCGACCGCACTCCAGTGCGAGGCGAGGTTGCCGATGCGGTCGTAGAGTTCCTTGCCGAGTTTGGCGATGTCCTGTGCATTGCGGGCCAGCGCTTCCTGACGCCAACCGTAGGAGACGGCCTTGAGCAGGGCGATAAGGGTAGTCGGGCTGGCCATGATGACGCGCTGTTCGGTGCCGTATTCGATCAGTCCCGGGTCTTGCATGAGTGCAGCGGAGAAGAAGGCCTCGCCGGGAACAAACAACACGGCGAACTCGGGAGCGGGGTCGAACTGGTCGAAGTAGCGTTTGCTGCCGAGTTTGACAATGTGGTCGCGCACCTGTCGGGCGTGGGCGACGAGGTGTTGTTTGCGGGTGGCATCCTCGTCGCTTTCGATCGCTTCCAGATAGGCTTCGACCGGCGCCTTGGCATCGACCACGATGTGGCGTCCGCCTGGCAAGTGTACTATAAGATCCGGACGCAGGCGGCCGTCTTCTGTGGTGGCGGAGACCTGCTCCTTGAAGTCGCAGTGCTCACTCATGCCGGCCATTTCCACCACGCGTTTCAGTTGTACCTCGCCCCAGCGGCCACGGGTTGCTGGTTGGCGCAGGGCTTTCACCAGTTGCGAGGTCTGGTCGCGCAGGTGCGGAATGTGGTCGTTGACGAGCGAACGCACCTGTTCGCTAAGCTCGCTGTAGGCGCCGACGCGGCTCTTTTCCAGGTCGTTTAGCTTGGTGTCGAATTTTTCGAGACGCTCGCGGATGGGCTGCGTCAGTTGTTCGATGGCCTTCTGCCGGTTGCCGAGATCGTCCTTCGCGCCTTTCTGAAACGATTCCAGCGAAGTTCTTGCCAGTTTCAGGAATTCTTCATTATTGGATTTGAGCGCCTCGGACGATAGCGCCTTGAAGGCATCCGACAGGTTGACGCGCGCTTGTTCCACCAATTTCAGCTTTTCTTCCGATTGCTGTTGTTGTTGTTGCAGCCGTTCCCGGAGTTCGGCCTGGCTGGCGCCGAGTTGCGAGACGTCAATCCGCTTGGCTTCCAACGCCTGTTCGCTCTGGGTAAGACGCTCGCGCAGTTGCGCGGTTTCAGATTGTGCCACTTTCAGATCGGTTTGTGTCTGCGCCGATTCGCTTGTGCCATCGCGGTGGCCGGCCTGGTAGCGTGTGCGGGCGAGTATGAACCACGGCACGCTGGCCGCGGCTATGCCGATAGAGATCCCGACAAGTAGTGCTATCCAGCCGCTCATGCGAACTTACTCGACGCTTGCGATGCACATAGATTAACGGGTTTGAATCTGTGTCGTGTCAGTCATTGGTCAGGCCCATGTTCCGGGCTTTTTTGCGTTCGTCCTCGAGGGCTTTCTTGTGCCGCTCGACCAGGGTTCGCTGCACCGGAGTGAGTTTGGGGTCGCGCAGAACCAATCGCAATTGAATGATGGCGCTGTGAAAATCGCCAACCAGATTATAGGCGTAGGCCATGGCGCGCAAGGCGAGTATTTTGTCGCCGGTCTTGTTGGCGGCAGTTGCAAGCAACTGATACAGATCCGGATCGAACACGGACGCGTCGGGGTCCATTATCGGTTTGAGAACAACCACCGCCTTCGATGCCTGGTCGGCGTTGATCAGGGCACGCGCGTAGGCGCTGATAACCGCCCGGTTGTCAGGGTAAAGCGTATGGTCCTGCGCAAGCGCGTCCAGGCCGGCCTTGCCCTGGCCGGCCGCGATCAGCGATTCGGCCAGGCCGAGTTGCAATGCGATGTTATTGGGATGTGAATCGGTCAACGGCCGAATCAGTTTCAGCGCACGCTTGCCCGAGTCCAGGCGATTCAGACACAGCACCATGCCGTAAACGGCGGCCTCGCGATACCAGGGTTTATTCTCGGTTTTGACCTGGCCCTCGAACCAGGCCAGCGTGCTGGCCAGGTCATCGGAAGTCAGTACGCGGATGCGAGCCCGTACAAGGGCGTAGTTTGGGCTTTCCGTCAAAGGGTGGATATGCAGGTCCTTGGCACGGTTTTCGGCTTCGGCGATGCGGGTAATATCAAGGGGGTGATTGCTCAGGAACTGCGGAAGCTGGTAACCGGACAGCTCGGCCTGGCTTTCCATGTATTTAAAAAAATCGACCATGCCCTCGGGATTGAAGCGGGCGCGGGCAAGGATCATGATGCCGACGCGGTCCGCTGCAAATTCATCGGCACGCGTATAGTTGATTCCGTGCTGCATGCTCCCGCCAATGCCGCCCATGACAGCGCCTACGCCAATGGCGGGTACGGCCACGGCCGCGGCTATGCCGCCGAGTATCATGGCCAGATCGATCAGATTGTTATAAGTGGCATCGGCCATCTGCCGGGCGATGTGACGTAGCGAGACGTGTGCGGTTTCGTGGGCCATTACGCCCGCCAGCTCGTCCTCGCTCTGGGTCACGAGAATCAGGCCATAGTTGACGCCCACGAACGCGCCCGGCAGGGCAAAGGCGTTGACGTCCGGGTCCCTCACGACGAAGTAGTGGTAGGGTTCATCCGGGCCTTGCGCGACCGAGGATAGCCGATGGCCCACATAGTTCACATAGCTTTCCACCAACGGATCGTTAAGCACTCCGTCCTCGCCCTGAATCAGGTGGAAAATCTGCTCGCCCATGAAGTGCGCTTTCCACAGTGGCAATGCGACGCCGCCCGCGATGCCGAGTTGGGGCAGGGAGTAATCGGTGGCAGCAGCGGAAGTTGCGGACAGGGCGGCTGCCGTGGTGCCCGTAGCCGAGGCGGCGCTGGGCGCCCCCGCATATGCGGCAACGTTCGCGAGCAGGCAGCAGGCGATGGTGGCGAGAGCGGTCAGGTAACGCATTGGCTGATTTGACCTCCGCTCGATGGAAATTACGTCACGTTCCGTATCATATTACGTGGCAAACGGCCGCGTGCCGCCTGCCACGCTGCGAATACGCGGCGTGGATCATGTCGTTGTGCGGATATGGATGACGTGCGGTCGGCATTTTTACGCCAGGCGAGGGCTGCGAGTACACGCAAGGGCGCTGGGGCCGCGACGATCATGCGGGATTCGGCGGCCAGCAGCTTTCCCACCTCTGCCGAGATATGCTGCCGCGCTTCTCGGTCGAGTCCGTCTGCATGCAGCAAGCGTGTCAAGCCGACCGCCGTACCCAGAGGCGTGTAGTCTCCGGCCGGTGCGGATGCGTTGCCGAACAGTTGCGCAAAAGCCACCATTAAACGCGCAAGCCCGCGTTCGGCTCGCATCTGTGCGGTGGCGAGATCGGTCACCGGGTCTTCGAGCAGTATCAGTTCCATCCCGGTCACCAGGTCAGCAAGCAGGAGGTGCGATGTATCGGCGTTGCCTTGAGCGAGTATTTTCGTAACGGGATGGCCAGGGCTGCCTGCGTCCAGACGTTCCAGCTCGTCGCGCCACCAGGCAAGTTTGGTGCGTGCGATAGTGAGGTCGCGAAAGCGGGTGGCTATGGCTTCCAATTCGATGAACAACGCCGCAGCGGCGCGTACAGTAGGACGCATTTCATGCGGGGAAAACAGCACGGCGAAATAGAGGTCGTCGGCGGGGTCGGCGAGGCGTTCGTCACACCAGTTCCGGGTGCTGTGCGCGCCGGATTGCATCAGGCCGTGGCGGCTTTGGCTTGCAGGGAGAGTACGAAGGTGCGCAGCTCGGCGACCGTGTCCGCATAGCAATCCGGCTGCCAGGTGCGCACAGTGGCTTCGTTCGGTGCGTAACCGAAGCCGACGATGGCGACGGGCATGCTGGCGGCCTGTGCCGCACGCACATCGATTTCGGCATCGCCTACGTAGAGCGTTTCTCCGGGGGGAATGCCGGCGGTTTCACAGGCATGCAGCAAGGGCAGGGGGTCGGGCTTTTTGGCCGCCACGCTGTCGCCGCCCAATACGCACACGGGTGAAGGCGTGAGTTTCAGAGCGTTGACAATCGGGCGCACCAGCGCTACGGGCTTGTTGCTCACGATGCCCCAGCTTAAATCGTATCCGGCGAATTCGCCAATGAGCATATCGAGTCCGCCAAAAACGCGGGTGTGTACTGCAGGCCGTTCGCCGTAGTGGGCGAACAGGCGGGCCGTGAGCCGATTAATGTCGGCTTCGCTCGCGTCGCCGTCGAAACTCGAAGCGAGGAGCTTGCGTGCGCCCGAGGATACCAGCGCGCGAACCTGGGCCACCGTGAGCGGAGGCCGGCCGTCCTCGGCCAGCGCCAGATTGGTGGCGAGCGCGATGTCCTCGGCCGTATCGGCCAACGTGCCGTCTAGATCGAACAGAACCATACGCAAACTCATGTCGCCATTTTCCGGTAGGCAGCGAGGTAGTTGACGTCGACGTTTTCGACCAGGCACGCCTGTTTGCGCCAGGGTTCGTAGTGCAGGCCCGCGGTTTCGATCAGCTCCAGGCCAGCGGCGCGGGCCCAGGTATCGAGTTCGCTGGGGCGGATAAAGCGGGTGTAGTCATGCGTGCCGCGCGGGATGAGATTGGTCAGGTATTCGCCGCCGACGATGGCGAGCAGCCAGGCGCGGGGCGTGCGGTTGAGGGTGGAGAAACAGGCGACGCCACTGTTTTTCAGCAGGGTGGCGCAGGCCGTGACGACGGAGGCCGGGTCGGGCACGTGTTCCAGCATTTCCGTGCACGTTACCAGGTCGCATGCTCCGGGGCTTTCGGCAGCCATGTCTTCGGCTGCGATGTTGCGATATTCCACCTGAATGCCCGATTCGATGCCATGCAGGCGTGCTACTTCGAGCAAGGAATCGGCGAGGTCGATGCCGGTAGTGCGGGCGCCGGCAAAAGCCAGCGACTCGCTGAGTATGCCGCCTCCACAGCCGACATCCACTACTCGTGTTCCTTTTAACGCGGCGTGGCGCCGGATGAACTCGAGCCGCACGGGGTTGAGTTGATGAAGGGTGCGGAATTCGCCGTCCATATCCCACCAGCGCGAGGCCAGCGCGTCGAAATGGGCCAGTTCGGCGCTGTCGGCATTACGTTCAGCCATGGAGCGTTGCCTCCCGAATGCGCGTGCCCCAGGTATCGAGGCGCGCGCGTAAATCGTTTTCGTCAAGCCCGATGACGTTGCCGGCCTGCACGCGTTGTTCGCCGGCTACCCACACCTCACTTACGTCCTGCGCCGTGCAGGCATAAACCAGTTGCGAGAGCGGATCGTGGACGGGATGCAGGCGTGTGGCCGCGAGATTCACCGCCGCCAGATCGGCCCACTTGCCGGGCGTGAGGCTGCCGATCTGCGTCTCCAGGCCAAGTGCGCGGGCTCCGCCAAGGGTGGCCGCGTGCAGCGCGGCGGATGCGTTCAGGGCGGTGGGGTCGCCCGCGACACCCTTGGCGAGCAGGGCGGCAGTGCGCATCTCGCCGATCAGGTCGAGGTCGTTGTTGCTCGCCGCGCCGTCGGTGCCGAGTGCGATATTTACGCCGGCGTCCTGGAGGCGCTTGACGGGGCAGAAACCGCTGGCAAGTTTCAGATTGGATTCGGGGCAGTGAATGACGCTTGCCTTGTGTCGGACGAGTGTTTCAATGTCCGCATCTTCCACTTGTGTCATGTGCACGGCAGCGAACCCGGGTCCGACCAGGCCGAGTGCAAGCAGGTGAGCCAGCGGACGGGCGCCGTGCCGGTCGAGTCTGTCGTGGACTTCCCGCGCCGTTTCGTGCAGGTGGATCTGTACCGGCAGGCCGATTTCGCCGACGTAACTGGCGATTTTGGCGAGCGTGGTTTCATCCACCGTGTACGGCGCGTGCGGGGCGAACATGAAGGAGACAAGAGGGTGCACGCGGTATTTGTCGTTGAGCGCGAGTCCCTTGTCGAGATACTGTTGCGCATCGGCAGCATAACTGCTGGGAAAGTCGATCACGATGATGCCGGAGACAATGCGTTGCCCGAGTTCCAGTGCGGCATCGATGGCGGCGCCGGGGAAAAAGTACATGTCGGCAAACGTGGTGGTGCCGCCGGCTAGCATTTCTGCACAGGCGGCCAACGTGCCGTCGCGCACATACTCGGCGCTGACCCACCGCGTCTCGGCTGGCCAGATATGATTCTGGAGCCAGTCCTCGAGCGGCAGATCGTCGGCATAGCCGCGGAGCAGCGTCATGGCTGCGTGCGTGTGGGCGTTGATCAGTCCCGGAATCAGCAGATGAGTGGGCAGTTCGACGACCCGCTGCGCCTCGATACTGTGTTCGGCTTCCGCTGTGGGCAACACCGCCGTAATGCGGCCATCGGTCACGGCAAGCGCGTGATCGGGCAACAGTTCGGGCGGATCCACCGGCGCGATCCAGCGCGCCTTGATAAGCAATTCGGCCTGCATACTGCAATTATAGAGGGTTGGGCATCTCCCCACACGCATCCCTTGATTCCCGCGCAGGCGCGGCCACGTGCTATTTAGGCATGGGTTCCAATGACGAGATCGCTGCCGAGTCAAGGATCTGTGCCGATTGCCGAATACCCGGCCTGCCACGGATAGGGAAGGCCGTGCACAGCGCTGAAACGCGCTATCATGAAAACGTATCTACCTTTGAGGTAAAGTTCCCATGAAACCGCTTATGAAAATCCTCGCTGTTGCGCTGGTGGCCGGCGCCTTTTCGGCCGCCGCGTTTGCCGCCAGTCCAGCGCAACAGGAAGCCGCCACGGCGCTTGAACATGCCGACTTTGCCGCACAGGCGAATCAGGTGGCCACGGTGCACCTGCACTTGCATCATGTCGTTAACTGTCTGGTCGGTGAGCATGGAAAGCAGTTTTATGCTCCCGCCGGCGATCCCTGCAAAGGCATGGGTCGCGGGGCCATCTACGACGTTGGAGCACACACCGCGCTTAAAGCCCGGCTGGAGAAGGTCCTGGTCATGGCGGAGCGCGGCCTGACGGAAAACAAGCTGGAGAATGCGCGCGCATCGGCTCTGCACGTTAAGCAGATGCTGAAACAGGTGCTCGCGACAATGAAAAAATAGGCAAGCTCCAGCTGCAGACTCCGGCACGCCTCCGGGTTTTGCTTACGTCGAAGCCGACGATGGGGATCTGGCGGATGCGGTCGTGGCGGGGGCTGGTTTATAGCGGGCGTATTTTTTGAGCAATGCCTGAAAGCGCGGGTCGTGACGTATCGGGTCCCAGGCTGGATCGAGCCACAACAGCACGGGCGAGTAGCTCACGCCACTGCCGGGGGTGGCGAGCGCCTTTTCGAGCAGCGGCACGGCGAGGCCGGGTCGCCTGGTCTCGGCGTAGAGGCTGGCATTGAGTTCCGTCGTAGCCGGACCGGACACTCGATCCTCGTCATGGGCCACGAGCGCCTGCGATTTTTCAATGGCGGCGAGTGCTTCGCCGGTGTGGCCGAGACCCAGTTCGGCTTGGGCAACGTAGCTCCAGACTAGGCTTTCATTGCGGGCGCTGCCGGCTTGGGCTTTGAGTTGCGCACGGGCGATCGGTAGGGCTCGGGTGTACAGCGGCCTGGCGTTCGCGACATCGCCCGCCAGCCGGTACAGCTCGGCCTGCTGCAGCGCCTTGGAGTCACTGAGGAAAGAGAAGTTGTCGGGCGTGTCGGGAATGCCCTTGAGTAGAGCGAGCGCCTCGCGATATTTGCGCTGTAAGGTCAGCAGGTACACGCGTTGCGACTTCAGTTGTGGATTGTCGCCCTGCACTGCGGCCAAGGCGCGTGTCACGTCACCAGTGCGGTACAGGATGGAGCTGGAGTATTGGAATTTGGCCCGGACGTTGTCGGGATCCAGCGCCAACGCCTGCTGGGAGAGCCGTTCGGCCTCGGCGTAGCGGCGCGTCAACATGTACGTCGTGCCCAGCTCGAAGGTCAGCGCGGTATTACGCGGATCGAGTGCAAGCGCTTGTTGCATCGCACTGGTGGCTGCATCGAAATGCCCTTGCCGGCGGAGCACGTAGCCTGTCGCCGCGAGCGCATCGACGTCATTGGGCTGCGACTTGAGTGCGGCTGCGAAGGCGCCAAGCGCGGCCGTGTAATCCTGCTTGCCCCAATAATCGCTGAAACCGATTGCCAGGTGGGCGGCAGCCAGATCCGGCGCCAGCGTGAGCGCCCGCTCGGCCTGGCTGCGCGCATCGGTCCGGAGCTGCTGGACGTCTTCGCCGCCGCCGCCGAACCAGGCGAGGAGACTTTCGACATAGGACAGGCGCGCCCGCGCCAGGGCAAAGCCCGGGGCCTTCGCGATCGCCTGGTGATACAACGGAATCGCCTGCTTCCACGATGCTGTGTCGTAGTTGATGGCGCCCTGGTTGGTGAAGTACTCGGCGCGCAGGAACAGATCGTTGGCAGACGGATTGTTGCTGAGCGCCGTGGCCAGGCGTCTGGTTTCCGTGGGCGAGAGCTTCGCCTTGAGCGCCTGGGCAATCTGTTCGGCCACCTCGCCCTCAACGCCGAACACGTTTTCCAGTGTGCGTTGGTAACTCTGGGCCCAGATGTGGTTGTCCGTGTGCGCATCGATCAGCTGCACTTCGATCAGCACTTGGTTGCCGTCCTTTTGCACGCTGCCTTCGAGCAGGGTCGCCACGCCGAGCTGCTTGCCAACGAGGGTCAGATTCTGGGGGTGGCTGCCGTAGCTAAGCGTCGAAGTACGCGAAATGACCTTGAGATCGCCGATGTCGGCGAGTTTGGTCAGGATCAGGCCCTGCATGCCGGCCACGAAATAGGCGTTGCCCTTGTCTGCGGAGAGGTTCTCGAACGGCAGCACGGCGATGGACTTGGCGGGAATCGCGCTCGCCGTGGTGGGTGCGGCGACAGATTTTACAGGCGCCACCACCACCGCGGCGCTCGGATGCGATTGGGTGCTTAGTTGCCAGGCGAGCACGCCGACGGCAGCCACGAGAATGACAATGATGACGATATTGAGCGTCTGTCCCACACGGCGATGGGTTCGTGCCGGGCGCGGCTCATCGGAATCGACCGATTCGGTGGGTCGCACCCCCTCGGGCGTGACCTCGAAGGCCCAAGCTAGCAGAAGCGCTACCGGGAAACCGAGCACCACAAAGCCCAGTAGCACCCTCTCGCACCAATCAGGGGCGTGAAGTGTAGGGAATATGATCGCACCGAGCTGAAGCAACAGCCACGCCGTCACCGCATAGGCAATGGCCACGCGGTATACGTGGCGACGCTTGAGTTCGGTCAGGAACTGGATCATTGTTCTATCCCTGTCCGCTTAATCCGAACACGCTTCGTGGATTATATAGGGTTTCGTCTGATAACACCTTGAATGCCTGGAAATCGTCCCCAGAAAGGGAGTTAAGACGGATTTTCACGTTTCAGGAGAGAGCATGACCAAGGACCCGGACCCTAAAGCCGAGGCCCAGGAAGATATGGCGCCCGGCACTGCAAGCACTCCCGAGGCCAAAGCACCATCGGAGTTGGAGACGCTCAGGGCCGAGACGGCGGAGCATCGCGAGCGCGCGTTGCGTCTGGCCGCCGAGATGGAAAATGCGCGCCGACGGTCCGCCCGTGAACTGGAGACCACGCGCCGTTTTGCGCTGGAGCGTTTCGCGTCCGAATTGCTGCCGGTGGTCGACAGCCTGGAACTGGCACTGGCGGCGGCCGAAAGTGTGCCCGAAGGGCTCGCAATGACGCTAAAGCTCCTGCGCGAAATTTTGGCGCGGCACGACATGAAAGCTGTCACGCCGCCCGTGGGCGATGCCTTCGATCCCAATCTGCACGAAGCGATGGCTACCCAGCCCAGTACGGAGGTAGCGCCGGACCATATTTTGCAGGTGGTGCAGAAAGGCTACCGTCTCCACGACCGTCTGCTGCGTCCGGCTCGGGTGATCGTTGCCCGGGCGCCTGATGCGGCTCCGGCGCCGGACGCTTGAAAGCGCGCCCGGACGACCCCACATACACAACAGTAACGGTTTTCAATCCCAGCCAGAACATAAGCGGAGAGTATTCATGGCCAAAATTATCGGTATCGACCTCGGGACCACTAATTCCTGTGTCGCCGTCATGGAAGGCGGCAAGGCCCGGGTCATCGACAACAGCGAGGGCGATCGGACCACGCCGTCCATCGTGGCTTTCAGCAAGGACGGCGAGGTACTGACCGGTCAGCCGGCCAAGCGCCAGGCGGTTACCAATCCAGCCAACACGCTGTTTGCAATCAAGCGCCTGATCGGACGCAAGTTTGACGACCAGATGGTGCAAAAGGACATCGACATGGTGCCCTACAAGATCGTGAAGGCTGACAATGGCGATGCCTGGGTCGAGGCGGGCGGCAAGAAAATGGCGCCGCCGGAGATTTCCGCGCGCGTGTTGCAGAAAATGAAAAAGACCGCCGAGGATTATCTCGGCGAGCCGGTCACCGAAGCCGTGATCACGGTGCCGGCGTACTTCAATGATTCGCAGCGCCAGGCCACCAAGGATGCCGGCAAGATCGCCGGCCTCGAGGTCAAACGCATCATCAACGAGCCGACCGCGGCGGCGCTCGCCTATGGACTGGACAAAAAGCGCGGAGACCAGAAGATCGCGGTCTACGACTTGGGTGGGGGCACCTTCGACATCTCCATCATCGAGATCGCCGAAGTGGACGGCGAGCACCAGTTCGAAGTGCTGGCGACCAACGGCGATACCTTCCTTGGTGGCGAAGACTTCGACAAGCGCGTCATCGACTACTTGGCCAAGGAATTCGAGAAGGAACAGGGCATGGACGTGCGCAAGGATCCGCTCGCCATGCAGCGCCTGAAGGAAGCGGCCGAGAAGGCCAAGATCGAGTTGTCTTCGGCACAGCAGACCGAAGTCAACCTGCCCTACATTACCGCCGATCAGAACGGGCCCAAGCATCTCAACGTGAAGCTCACGCGGGCCAAGCTCGAGGCGTTGGTGGAGGATCTGATCGAGCGTACGCTCGTGCCGTGCAAGACGGCGCTCAAGGATGCCGGCCTCTCGGTCTCTGATGTAAATGAAGTGATTCTGGTCGGTGGTCAGACACGCATGCCCAAGGTGCAGGAAGCGGTGAAGGACTTCTTCGGCAAGGAAGCGCGCAAGGACGTGAATCCGGACGAGGCGGTGGCGGTCGGCGCCGCGACTCAGGCCGGCGTGCTCGGTGGCGACGTGAAGGATGTGTTGCTGCTTGACGTGACGCCGCTCTCGCTCGGCATCGAAACGCTGGGCGGTGTGATGACCAAGCTCATCGACAAGAACACCACGGTGCCCACCAAGGCGAATCAGGTGTTCTCCACTGCCGACGATAATCAGACCGCGGTGACGGTACACGTGCTCCAGGGCGAGCGCGAAATGGCGAACGCCAACAAGTCGCTCGGCCGTTTCGATTTGAGCGATATTCCGCCGGCGCCGCGCGGCATGCCTCAGATTGAGGTGACTTTCGATATCGACGCCAACGGCATCCTGCACGTTTCGGCCAAGGACAAGGCCACAGGCAAGGAAAACCGCATCGAGATCAAGGCCTCTTCGGGTTTGAGTGAAGAGGAAGTGGAGCGCATGGTCAAGGACGCTGAGGCGCACGCCGAAGAGGACAAGAAGACGCGCGAGTTGGTGGATACCCGTAATCAGGCGGACGGACTGGTGCATGCGACCGAGAAATCGCTCAAGGATCTGGGCGACAAGGTCGAGGCGTCGGAACGGGCCGATATCGAAGCGGCGATCTCCGAACTCAAGGAGGCGCTCAAGAGCGACGATAAGTCGCGTATCGAGACCAAGTCTTCAGCGTTGGAAGAGCATTCTGCGAAGCTCATGCAGCGCGTCTATCAGGACGAGGCCGCGAGCGAAGCCGAGGCCGCCGAGCATAATAAGGACGGCGCCGGGCCGGGCAGCCCGGAGGATGTGGTGGATGCCGAGTTCGAGGAAGTCAAGGACGAGAAAAAAGGCTGATCCGGTCAACCGGCACAGAGGCGGGTGTCCGCAGGCGACGCCTGCCTTTTTGTGCATGATGGAGGGAGCGCGTGAAAACCAGCCGTCTCGAGGCCTTTAGTGACGGCGTTATCGCCATCATCATTACCATCATGGTGCTGGAATTGCGGGCACCGTCCGGGGAGGCCGCCAGTTTTGATGAGTTGATACCATTGTTACCGGTGTTTTCGAGTTATGTGCTGAGCTTTCTTTATGTTGGCATCTACTGGAATAATCACCATCACATGTTGAATGCCACTGACCGGATCAACGGCGGCATTCTGTGGGCCAACCTGCATTTATTGTTCTGGCTTTCCCTGTTCCCGTTCGTAACGGCGTGGACGGGTGAGCACCGTTTCGCCGAAGTGCCCACCGTGCTTTATGGTGTTGTGTTGTTGATGGCGTCCATTGCTTACTTTATTCTGCAGCGCAGCATCATTGTGCATAACGGACGCACATCGAAACTGGCGCAAGCCATCGGACGCGACACGAAGGGCAAACTATCCACGGTAGCCTATGCGCTGGGTATCGCATTGGCCTTCATCAATTCGTGGGTGGCTAACGGGATTTTCTTGCTGGTCGCGCTGATGTGGCTGGTGCCCGACCGCAGAATCGAGAACAGGATCGGAGTATGAGCGAACAGGATTATTATGAGACTTTGGGCGTCAAGCGCGGCGCGACCCAGGCTGACATCAAGAAGGCCTACCGGCGGCTTGCCATGAAGTACCACCCGGATCGCAACCAGGGGGATGCGGGTGCGAGCGACCGTTTTAAGGAAATCAACGAAGCCTACGAGGTGTTAAGCGACGATCTGAAGCGCGCCGCCTACGATCAGTTCGGCCATGCCGGAGTGAATCGCGGTGGCGGAGGCAGACCAGGTGCAGGTGGTTTCGGCGGTTTCGGGGACGGTGATCCGGGCGATATATTCGGAGACATATTCGGCGATATTTTCGGCATGGGCGGGGGCACGCGCCGGACCCGCCGTGGTGCCGATCTCAAGTACACCCTCGCCGTCACGCTCGAGCAGATTGCGCGTGGCGAGGAAGTCACCATCGAGGTGCCGCGGCACACGCCCTGCGAGCATTGCGGCGGCAGCGGCGCCAAGCCCGGCAGCAAGCCGCAAACGTGCAGGACTTGCGGTGGCCAGGGGCAGGTGCGCATGCAGCAGGGCTTCTTCACCCTCCAGCAGACCTGTCCGGACTGCCGTGGCCGCGGCGAAATCATCACCGAGCATTGCCCGGAATGCCATGGCAGCGGGGTGGAGCGCACGATCAGCAAGCTCAAGGTGCGGATTCCGGCCGGAGTGGACGACGGTACTGCGATCCGTCTCTCCGGCCAGGGCGAAACGGCGGGTTCGGGTGGAATCGCGGGCGACCTGTACGTGGAGATCCGCATTAAGCCGCATTCGATCTTCCACCGTGAAGGCGCGCACCTGGTTTGCGAGCTGCCGATCAGTTTCGCCACCGCCGCACTCGGCGGCGAACTGGAAATCCCGACGCTGGAAGGAGAAGGGCGGCTCAAGATCCCGGTCGGCACCCAGAGCGGCAAGCGGATGCGGGTACGCGGCAAGGGATTGCCCCTGCCGGGTGGCGCGAAGGGCGATCTGTTCTGCCTCGTGAGGGTGGAAACGCCGGTCAATCTGACCGAGGAGCAGAAGCAGCTGATCAGCGACCTGGATGCCAAGTTGAGCGCCGACGGCAAGCGGCATAAACCGGCGGAACACGAGGGCTGGGCAAGCAAGCTGAAGAACTTCTTCGAGCAGTTGGCCGGATGAGCGTGCCGGCACCGCTTCGTATCGCAGTCGCCGGCGCCAGCGGGCGTATGGGCGGCGAACTGGCGCGCCTGCTGGCGAGCGATGCTGAACATTACCGGTTGACGGCTGCCTGGGTCGGCACTGGCAGCAGCGCATTGGGACGGGACATGGGTGAACTGGCTGGAATCGGTGTGATGGGTGTCGCCTGCAGCGCGAACGGTGATACGAACGCTGAAGTGGATGCGGTTATGGATTTCTCTACGGTGACTGCTACACCCGCTGTGGCACGTGCCGCCGAGGCCCGCGGAGCGGCCCTGATCAGCGGAGTCACCGGTCTCGACGCGGCAGCGCATGCGGCACTGGCCGAAGCCGCACGCCGCGTGCCGGTGCTGCACACCGACAATTTCAGCCTGGGCGTAGCCGTGCTGAAGGAACTGGCGGTGTTGGCCTGCGAACGGCTGGGCAGCGGCTTCGACATCGAAATCAGCGAGGCGCACCACCGCGGCAAACGCGACGCGCCATCGGGAACCGCGCGCATGCTGGGCCGGGCCCTGGGAGATGAACAGGGCCGCATCCGCACCGGTGCGCGCGACGGGAGTGAAATCGGCTATTCGGTGCGCCGAGGCGGCAACGTAATCGGCGAACATACCGTCAGTTTCCTGGGTCCCCACGAAAGGCTGGAACTGACACACCGTGCCGAAGACCGGTCGCTTTTTGCCTCCGGAGCGCTGTTCGCAGCCCGGTGGCTGGTGACGCAACCGCCCGGGCAATACACGCTCGAAGACAGTATCGCGCGCGACGGCGATTGATCGCGCCGCCGGCGGCCTCTAAAATGGGCGTCGTTTGTGCGTTGGCATGCGGGGATTCCTCTCCGCGACGCGTTCTGACCTAACGGGGGTTGAGTGTCCAAACCAGCCATACTTGTCCTGGAAGACGGTACCAGCTTCCGGGGCGTGTCGTTCGGTGCGCCCGGCTGTGCGGTAGGAGAGGTCGTGTTCAACACGGCGATGTCGGGCTACCAGGAAATACTGACCGACCCGTCCTATGCCCGCCAACTGGTCTGCCTGACTGCTTCCCATGTCGGCAATGTCGGTGTCAACGCTGCCGACATGGAATCGGACCGCATTCATACCGAGGGCCTGATCGTGCGCGCGGCCTCGCCCGAACCGTCAAGCTGGCGGGCGGAAGGGTCGCTGAATGAATGCCTGACTGCCGCCGGCCGTCCCGCCATTGCAGAAATCGATACCCGGCGCCTGACGCGGCACCTGCGCACCCGGGGGGCGCTTAGCGGGTGCCTGGCGACCGGCATGGACGAATCCGAAGCGCTGGTGCGGGCCCGCGAATTCCCCGGCCTGCTGGGCATGGATCTGGCCGCCGCGGTCAGCTGCGATAAACCCTATACCTGGGACGAGGCGCCGTGGGATAGCGAGCTCGCGCCGGCGCGTTTCCGCGTCGTGGTGTACGACTTCGGAGTCAAGCGCAACATCCTGCGCTGCCTGGTAGGTCACGGGTGCAGCGTCGAAGTGGTACCGGCGAAGACTCCCGCCGCCGATGCGCTGGCCATGAAGCCGGACGGTATCCTATTGTCCAATGGTCCGGGTGATCCCGATGCCGCTGTGTATGCGATAGACACGGCCCGCGAGTTGCTTGAATCGGGTATTCCGATCCTGGGCATCTGTCTTGGCCATCAGCTCTTGGGATTGGCCAGCGGCGCGAAGACGGTCAAGACCAAGTTCGGTCATCACGGTGCCAATCATCCCGTGCTCGATCTCGATACCCGGCAGGTCTGGATTTCGAGCCAGAATCACGGCTTTGCCGTCGATGCTGACAGCCTGCCGGATACGCTGCGTACCACGCACGTCTCGCTGTTCGATGACACGCTACAGGGCATGATTCGCACCGACACGCCCGCCATCGGTTTCCAGGGCCACCCCGAGGCGAGCCCCGGGCCGCACGATGTGTTGCCCATCTTCGAACGTTTTGTCAGTCTCATGGAGTCCAACTGATGCCGCGGCGCACCGACCTCAAAACCATTCTGGTCATTGGCGCCGGGCCGATTGTGATCGGCCAGGCCTGCGAGTTCGACTACTCGGGCACGCAGGCGATTCGCGCGCTGCGCGAAGAGGGCTACCGCGTGGTGCTGGTGAATTCCAATCCCGCCACGATAATGACCGACCCCGAAACGGCGGATGCGATCTACATCGAGCCGGTGCACTGGAAGGCTATTGCCGGGGTGATCGAGAAGGAACGCCCCGATGCGCTGCTGCCCACTATGGGCGGACAAACCGCACTCAACTGTGCGCTCGATCTGGCCCGCGAGGGCGTGCTGGAAAAATATGGAGTGGAACTGATTGGCGCCTCGCGTGATGCGATCGACATTGCCGAGGACCGCGAGCGCTTCCGTGAGGCGATGCACGAAATCGGCCTTCAAACTCCGCGTTCGCTGCTTGCACACAGCATGGACGAGGCGCTGACCGCGCAGGCCGAGATCGGCTTTCCGACCATTATCCGCCCGTCCTTCACGCTCGGCGGCTCGGGGGGCGGTATCGCCTACAACCGTGACGAATTTATCGAAATTTGCGAGATGGGGCTCGACCTTTCGCCAACTAACGAGTTGTTGATCGAGGAGTCGGTACTCGGCTGGAAGGAATTCGAGATGGAGGTGGTGCGCGACAAGGCGGATAACTGCATCATCGTATGTTCTATCGAAAACGTCGATCCGATGGGGGTTCACACCGGCGATTCGATTACTGTCGCACCGGCGCAGACACTGACCGACAAAGAATACCAGCGCATGCGAGACGCCTCGCTCGCCGTGCTGCGCAAGGTGGGCGTGGAAACCGGCGGCTCGAACGTGCAGTTTGCCGTGGACCCGGAAACGGGTCGCTTGCTCGTGATCGAAATGAACCCGCGCGTCTCGCGTTCCTCGGCATTGGCTTCCAAGGCCACGGGTTTCCCCATCGCACGTGTGGCAGCCAAGCTCGCTGTCGGTTACACGCTCGACGAACTGCGTAATGAGATCACCGGTGGTCTGATCCCGTCTTCGTTCGAACCCAGCATCGACTACGTGGTGACCAAAATTCCGCGTTTCGCCTTTGAGAAATTCCCCGGTTCCAACGACCGCCTGACCACGCAGATGCATTCGGTGGGCGAAGCGATGGGGATCGGCCGCACCTTCGCCGAATCTCTGCACAAGGCCTTGCGCAGCCTGGAAACGGGGATGGACGGGCTCGATCCGGTGTGGGATCAAAGTGAATCCGAGGCACGCGATCACCTTTTGCATGAACTGCGCATGCCCGGGCCGCTGAGGTTTTGGTACTTGGCCGATGGGTTCCGCGCCGGTTTCAGCCGCGACGAATTGTTCGAATTCACGCATATCGATCCCTGGTTTCTCGAAGTAGTGGAGCGCCTGATCAAAGAAGAGAAGGCCGTGGCCGAAGGCGGACTCGGAGCCTTGAACCGCGAACGGATTTTCGCGCTCAAGCGCCAGGGGTTCTCGGATCGTCGCCTGGCGCGTCTTGTGGAATGCCGCGAGGACGAGATACGCCTGCTGCGCTGGCGCCACAATGTTCGTCCGGTGTACAAGCGAGTGGATTCCTGTGCCGCCGAGTTCCCTTCCTCCACAGCCTACCTGTACTCGACTTATGAGGAAGAGTGCGAAGCCGAACCAAGCGATCGGCGCAAAGTGATCGTGCTCGGCGGCGGGCCGAACCGGATCGGGCAGGGCATCGAGTTCGACTACTGTTGCGTGCACGCCTCGCTGGCGCTGAAAAAGGCCGGCTTCGAGTCGATCATGGTCAACTGCAACCCGGAGACGGTATCCACCGACTTCGACACCTCCGATCGCCTCTATTTCGAGCCGCTGACCTTTGAGGACGTGATCGAAATCGTCGAGCTGGAGAAACCGTACGGCATCATCGTTCAGTTTGGTGGCCAGACACCGCTCAAGTTGGCCCGTGCGCTGGAAGCCGCCGGTGTGCCGATCATCGGTACCTCACCGGACGCCATTGACCGTGCCGAGGATCGCGAACGTTTCCAACGTCTGATCGACAAACTCGGTCTGCTCCAACCCGCCAATCGCACGGCACGCACCGAAGCCCAGGCACTGGAATTGGCCCATGAGGTCGGCTTCCCGTTGATTGTGCGGCCGTCCTATGTGCTCGGTGGACGTGCCATGGAAACCGTATTCAACGAAGAGGATCTGCTGCAATACGTGCGCTTCGCCATGGCAGTGTCGGGCGATGCGCCGGTGCTGCTCGATCACTTTCTCGATGCCGCGATCGAGGTGGATGTGGATGCCCTCGCCGACGGCGAACGGGTGCTGGTCGCAGGCATCATGGAGCACGTGGAGCAGGCCGGCGTGCATTCCGGAGATTCCGGCTGTTCGCTACCGCCGCACACCCTGAGCGAAGAGATCCAGGCTGAAATTGTTCGCCAGGTAACGGCCTTGGCGAAGGAGCTGGGTGTGATCGGGTTGATGAACGTGCAGTTCGCGATCCAGAACGGCACGATCTATATTCTGGAAGTCAATCCGCGCGCTTCGCGTTCGGTGCCCTTCGTCGCCAAGACGTGTGGCGTTCCCTTGCCGCAGGTGGCTGCCCTTACCATGGTGGGTCAAAGCCTCGATACGCAGGGACTCATGCGCATGCCGCAACCGGCCCATTTCAGCGTCAAGGAATCGGTGTTTCCGTTCATCAAGTTCCGCGGCGCCGATCCGATTCTGGGCCCTGAGATGAAATCCACCGGCGAGGTGATGGGTACCGGGGCGAGTTTTGGTGAAGCCTATGCCAAGGCCCAGTTTGCCTCCGGCGTTATACTGCCGGCAGGCGGACGCGCGCTGCTTTCGGTGCGCGATGCCGACAAGCCGGCCTGCATCGAATTAGCAAGCGAGTTGGTGGCCCACGGATTTGAACTGGTGGCAACGCACGGCACGGCGCGGGCGTTGATAGAGGCGGGTATCGAATGCGCCGGCATCAACAAAGTGCGCGAGGGTCGGCCGCATGTGGTGGATCTTATCAAGAACGATGAGGTCAATCTCATTGTCAATACCACGGAAGGCAAGCGCGCGATTGAGGAGTCGCGCTCGATCCGCCGCGAGGCCGTGGCGCACAAGGTGACCTATTACACGACTATCGCCGCCGCCAAGGCGACGGTTCTGGCATTGGATTATATCGACATGACGGATGTAAACGAATTGAAGACTTTGCATGGGAGATGCACATGAACCGTGTTCCATTGACGGTACGCGGCGCCGGACTGCTGCGCTCTGAACTCAAGCGGCTGAAAAGCCGGGATCGCCCGCAGGTGGTGACCGCGATTGCCGAAGCCCGTGCCCATGGCGATTTGAAGGAAAACGCCGAATACCATGCGGCGAAGGAGCAGCAGGGCTTTATCGAGGCACGCATCCGCGATATCGAGGGCAAATTGTCGCAGGCCGAAATCATCGATGTGACACGACTTAATCGCACTGGGCGTGTGGTGTTCGGCGTGACAGTGGTGGTGGCCGATGTGGAGTCCGGTGAAGAGCATACCTACCAGATCGTGGGCGAAGACGAAGCCAACATCAAGGAAGGCCGCATTTCCGTGAGTTCGCCGTTGGCACGAGCCCTGATTGCGCATGGCGAAGGCGATGAGGTGCATTTGGCGACGCCGGGTGGCGAGCGCGACGTGGAGATTGTCGCTGTCCGTTACGAATGACATCGAAGCGTGGCAATAAATCCAGACGCTGGGCTGCGGCGCAGACGCGTGATCCCTGGGTGCGCAAGGCTCGTGCACAGGGTCTGCCGGCGCGTTCGGCCTTCAAGCTTGAAGAGGTCATTCAGCGTTTCAAGTTGCTGAGTGCAGGGCAGACGATACTGGAACTGGGTTCGGCACCGGGTGGCTGGACCCGGTTGGCCGTCAGGGCGGTTGGCAACTCCGGGCAGGTGGTTGGTATCGATCTGCTGGAGATGGAGCCGGTGCCCGGGGCTACCCTTCTGATCGGCGATCTGTGCGACGAAAACGATTGCGCACGGGTGCTGGAAGTGCTGGGAAGGCCAGCGGATGTTGTACTTTGCGATATTGCCCCCAACATAACCGGTATACGTGAGGTGGATGAGGCCCATCAGGCTGAACTGGCTGCGGTGGCGAGCGATATGGCGGCTACGGCGCTGAAATCCGGAGGCGCCTTTTTGATCAAGGCCTTCGAGGGCGAGGCCAGCACCGAGTTGCGGCAGCGCCTGAAGCGTGAATATGCCACGGTAAAGCGCCTGAAACCGGCGGCATCGCGGGCGCAGAGCAGCGAATTTTACCTGTTGGCGCAAGGCCTTAAGGGGCGTTGAAGGCTCGCGTCAGAGCGTTCGGCGCTGTATAGTGGAAGTCAAACCCGAATGGGTCGCACATTCCCCGGATCGCCCGGTGCAGGGCAGGGGTAAGAGGACACAGTGAAATTTAACGAAATCTGGAAACAAGCTCTTATTTGGGGCATCATCATCATCGCGTTGATATTTATTTTCAACGCTTTCCGGCCGAGTCCGCCGGAAGCGAAAAAACTGGCGTATTCGGCGTTTCTTGCCGATGTGACCAGTGGCAATGTCGGTTCGGTTACCTTCGAGAAGAACAATATCAGCGGCGTGCTGACCTCGGGCCAGAAGTTCGAGACTTATAGCCCGGACAGCGTTCATACGGGTTTGGTCGCGACGCTGGTCAAGAACAATGTCGAGGTGAATGCCGAGCCGCCGAAGCAGCCTTCGTTGTTCATGCGCATCCTGCTGAGTTGGGGGCCATGGATATTGATCATTGCAATCTGGATATTCCTGATGCGCCATCTCATGCAGGGCGCAAGCGGCGGGCGCGGTGCAATGTCGTTCGGCAAGAGCAAGGCCCGGCTGATGACCGAGGAGCAGATCAAGGTGACCTTTGCCGACGTGGCCGGCGTGGAAGAGGCCAAGGACGAAGTCTCGGAGCTGGTCGAATTTCTGCGTGATCCGGGCAAGTTCCAGCGTCTGGGCGGGCGCATTCCCAAGGGCGTGCTCATGGTGGGCGCGCCGGGCACCGGCAAGACGCTGCTGGCGCGGGCCATTGCGGGCGAGGCCAAGGTGCCGTTCTTCTCGATTTCGGGCTCAGACTTTGTGGAAATGTTTGTCGGTGTGGGCGCGAGCCGCGTACGAGACATGTTCGAGCAGGCCAAAAAGCACGCGCCGTGCATCATATTCATTGACGAAATCGATGCTGTTGGCCGCCACCGCGGCGCGGGGCTCGGCGGTGGTCACGACGAGCGCGAGCAGACGCTGAATCAGTTGTTGGTGGAAATGGACGGTTTCGAGGGTACCGAAGGCGTGATCGTGATCGCCGCTACCAATCGTCCCGACGTGCTCGATCCGGCGCTGTTGCGCCCTGGCCGTTTCGATCGTCAGGTTGTCGTGCCCCTGCCCGATGTGCGCGGCCGCGAACAGATACTCAAGGTGCACATGCGCAAACTGCCGCTGGCCGACGACGTGCAACCGATGATCATCGCCCGCGGGACGCCCGGCTTTTCGGGAGCGGACTTAGCGAACCTGACCAACGAGGCAGCACTGATCGCCGCACGCGGCAACCGGCGTGCCGTCGCGATGGAGGAGTTCGAGCGCGCCAAGGACAAGATCATGATGGGCGCCGAGCGCCGCTCCATGGCGATGAGCGAAGAGGAGAAACGCCGTACCGCCTTTCATGAAGCGGGGCATGCGATCGTGGGGCTCTCCGTGCCTGAACACGACCCGGTGTACAAGGTGACGATCATTCCGCGTGGCCGGGCTCTGGGTGTGACCATGTTTCTGCCCGAAGAGGATCGCTACAGTGCGAGCAAGCAGCGCCTGAACAGCCAGCTTGCAAGTCTGTTCGGCGGGCGTCTGGCCGAGGAAATCGTGTTCGGCCCGGATAATGTCACCACCGGTGCCTCGAATGACATCGAACGGGCTACCGAGATCGCCCGCAACATGGTGACTCGTTGGGGCCTGTCCGAAAAGCTGGGGCCATTGTCCTATACCGAGGAAGACGACGAAGTATTCCTCGGCCGTTCGGTCACCCGGCACAAGCAGGTTTCTGACGAGACCGCGCACACCATCGACGAGGAAGTGCGCACCGTCATCGACACGGCCTACACTCGGGCTCGCAATATTCTCACCGAGCAGCGCGAGAAGCTCAATGCCATGGCTGAAGCGCTGATGCGCTACGAAACCATTGATGCGGGGCAGATTGCCGACATCATGGCCGGACGCAACCCACGAGAACCCAAGGACTGGACCGACCCCGGCGGTCCCACTGACGAGGTTTCGGATCCGGCGGCGGATAAGAGTGGCGGACGCGAGTCGGGTGGGACGCTTGGTGATCCTGCGAATCAACATTAGGGTGCTGAAAAGCTACTGCGCTCTAGTCACGCCCATCTGCCTTCGCTCGCTACGCTTTTCAGCAGCCTGTTAATCTTGATGTATTGCGTCTTCGAGACTGTGACATGACGCTAGCCAGGGCTTCTGCTTGGGCACCCCAGGTACAGTGGCGAAACGGGGGGCTGGAATTCGACGCTCCGCGTGTGATGGGGGTGCTTAATATCACCCCGGACTCCTTTTCCGACGGCGGCCGTTTCCTGGAGCCCGAAGCGGCTGTGGGGCATGCGTGTGCGATGGTTGAGGCAGGTGCCGCGATCATCGACATCGGCGCCGAATCGACACGGCCGGGCGCGTCACCGGTATCCGCATCCGAAGAGCTCGATCGTTTGTTGCCGGTACTGGAACGCCTTGTTTCAGAACTCAAGGTGCCGATTTCGGTCGATACCAGCAAGGCCGAGGTGATTACGGCCGTCACGGCTTCGGGCGCTAGCCTCATTAACGATGTGTATGCCCTGCGGGCTCCGGGCGCGCTCGAAGCTGCGGCGGCAGCGGAGTGCGCGATTTGCCTGATGCACATGCAAGGCGAACCGCGCACCATGCAGATCGCTCCTCATTACGACGATGTAGTGGGCGAAGTCTGCGATTTTCTCGAAGCGCGTGCTAATGCCTGCGAGGATGTCGGTATCGCCCGCGATCATCTGCTGCTTGATCCGGGCTTCGGTTTCGGCAAAACGAGTGCGCACAATCTGTCGCTGCTGCGTCATCTTCCCGAACTGCTGGACCTGGGCTATCCTGTGCTGGTGGGGTTCTCGCGCAAGTCGATGATCGGCGAGTTGAGCGGCGTGATGGATCCCGAGGCCCGCTTGGCAGGGTCGCTGGCGGCCGCTTCGCTGGCCGTCTGGCTGGGAGCGAGTATGGTGCGCGTGCATGATGTGACCGCTACCGTCGAGGCACTGAGCATTATTCACGCGGCCAGGAGTCTGTCGGACTCCTCTAGGAGGCAAGCATGAGCGACAACGGTCCACGTCAGTGGTTCGGTACGGATGGCATCCGTGGCCGGGTAGGTGAGCCGCCGCTCACGCCCGAGTTTGTTCTGCGTCTGGCGTGGGCGGCGGCACACGTGCTGAATCATGGGGAGGGCGGGGGGCTGGCCGTGGTGGGCAAGGACACGCGGCGTTCCGGTTACATGTACGAATCGGCTCTTGAAGCCGGTTTTTCGGCTGCCGGCATGGACAGCCGCCTGCTCGGTCCGGTGCCGACGCCGGCCGTGGCCTACCTCACCCGCACGTTTCGCGCCAACGTCGGGGTGGTCATCAGTGCCTCGCACAATCCCTATCAGGACAATGGCATCAAGTTTTTCGGCCCCGACGGACGCAAGCTGGACGATGCGACCGAGCACGCGATAGAAGCAGCGCTGGCATCTGAACGCCTGGTGGCCGATCCCGAGCGCATTGGGCGTGCCAGGCGGGTTGAGGACGCGCGTGGGCGCTATATCGAATTCTGCAAGGCTTCGGTGCCGCACGGGTTGTCACTGGCCGGGCTCAAACTGGTGCTCGATTGCGCCAATGGCGCAACCTACGCGGTAGCTGAGCACGTGTTCGCCGATCTTGGCGCCGAAACGGTGCTGGTGGCGGCGGAACCCAACGGCTTCAATATCAACGTCAATTGCGGTTCGACCTGCCCCGAAAATGTTGTGCAGGCGGTCAGGGATCACGTTGCCGACTACGGCCTGGCCTTTGACGGCGATGGTGATCGGGTGGTGGCGGTCGATGCCACGGGGCGCATTTTTGACGGCGACGATCTGCTTTATGTTATTGCCAGCGAGAGAGCCGCACGCGGCGTGCTGAACGGTCCCGTAGTGGGAACAGTGATGAGTAACATCGGCTTGGAACAGGCGCTTGCGGCCCGGGGGATTGCATTCGAGCGCGCGTCGGTCGGCGACCGGTATGTACTGGCGCGTATGAGCGAAGTCGGTGGTGACCTGGGGGGGGAAAGCTCGGGCCATATCGTATGCCTCGATTCTTCGACCACTGGTGATGGCATCATTGCCGGGCTGGCGGTATTGGCGGCAACGGTGACGCACGGACGTTCCCTGGCCGAGCTGTGCGCGCCGTTGGTCAAACATCCTCAAGTGCTCAAGAACGTTACGATCAACGGGGCTGATAAAAGCACGGTATTAAGCGATGCTCGCCTGGAAGCTGCGGTATCCGAAGTGGAGCGGCATCTGGCCGGCAATGGCCGGGTACTGTTGCGGGCTTCGGGGACTGAGGCGCTGATCCGCGTCATGGTGGAAGGCCCGGAGGTGGCACTGACCGAAGTCTGTGCCGAGGAGATCGCCAATGTAGTTCGCCAAATCGCAGGCCCCTGAAGAGCTGTCGGCTTTTCAGGGGCCTGCGGGCATCCGAAACATTGATTTGAGGCCGCCGCGTCGATAAAATGGCGTGTTTTCTGCCCAAGTTTCCTGATGCGTACCCCACTCGTTGTCGCCAACTGGAAGATGCATGGCCGCGCTGCCGCGCTCGAGGCCTATGTCTCCGGGCTCGCTTCGGGGTTGGCGGAGGTGGGTAACGTGCAGTGTGTGGTGTGCCCTCCGCTGCCATACTTGCGGGCTCTGGGAGTCCAGTTGGGTGAGACAGTGCTGGGTGAACGGGTAGAACTGGGTGCGCAGGATTGTTCCGCTGCGGCCGAAGACGGAGCCTATACCGGCGAAGTTGCTGCGGCCATGCTGGCCGAGGTGGGATGCCGTCGGGTTATCGTCGGACATTCGGAGCGCAGGCAACGACAGGGCGAGACGGATGCCGTGGTAGCGGCCAAGTTCGAGGCCGCGCTGGCTGCGGGACTTGCGCCCGTGCTGTGCGTAGGCGAAACGGAGGAGCAGCGGCAGGCAGGCAATGCCGAGGCGTGTGTAGGTACGCAGCTCGATGCCGTACTGAAGCGGGTCGGTGGCGACCGCCTGGCACTGGGTGCCGTGGCGTATGAGCCGATCTGGGCCATCGGTTCCGGGGAATCGGCTACACCGGCGGTAGCCGAGTACATGCACCGCATGCTACGCCAGCGCATTGCGGCGCAGTCGGATGCGGCGGCAGAGACCGTTTGCATTCTTTATGGGGGCAGTGTCAAACCTGACAATGCCGCCGAATTTTTTGCCGAGCCGGATATTGATGGAGCCCTGGTAGGGGGGGCCTCACTGGATCCGGCCGCTTTTTGCGCCATTGCGGCGGCGGCACGAGCCGTCTGATACAACCGGGGATAGACATGCTGTTTTCCATTCTTATTGCGTTAATGGTGCTGCTCGGCATCATTCTGATCGTGCTCATTCTGCTGCATCAGGGCAAGGGTGCCGATGCTGGGGCCCAGTTCGGCAGCGGCGCTTCGGGCACGGTGTTCGGCTCGCGCGGCTCCTCATCGTTCTTGACACGCACCATTGGCGTGCTGATGACGCTATTCGTAGTGCTTGCGCTGGTCATGGTATGGCTTGCACGGCATGGTGCCGTACATACCAACAGTGTCATGGCTGCCGCGGGGGCGCCAGCCAGTGCCTCGGCTGCAAAGGCTTCAACGACCGCAACACCGGGTGCAATGACGCATGTACCAGCGCAACCAGCGGCAAGTAGCCGGCCGCCGGCTGCGGCAACCAAGTAAAATGAGATATTCGAATCCACACTCACGGATTCAACGCAATATTGCGGATGTGGTGGAATTGGTAGACACGCTGTCTTGAGGGGGCAGTGGCTCACGCCGTGCCGGTTCGACTCCGGCCATCCGCACCAATTCGACAACCGGCTGCTCGCAGCCGGTTATACACTCACGGCACGGTTTGTTGCTCGAGGCAGCAATTTTTTCGTGCTGTAGAATAGACGGGATTGATTCGGCGCACAGCCCATGCTTGAAAACTACCTCTCGGTACTGATTTTCATTATTGCCGGTGCTGCGCTCGGCGCGGTGTTGATCGTGGCGGGCCTGTTGCTGGCGCCGCATCGCGCCGACGACGAAAAATACTCGCCCTACGAATGCGGTTTCGAGGCTTTCGAGGACAGCCGCATCCGCTTCGATGTGCGTTATTACCTGGTGGCGATCCTGTTCATCATCTTCGATCTGGAGATTGCCTTCCTGTTTCCGTGGGCGGTCTCTATCAAGCATATTGGGATTTTCGGTCTGCTGGCAATGGCGGTGTTTCTGGGAGTGCTGATCGTGGGCTTTATCTACGAATGGAAGCGGGGAGCTCTGGAATGGGAATAGAGGGCGCGCTGCCGCAGGGCATGCTGACCACGACCGTGGACAAGGTCGTGAACTGGGCGCGGACCGGTTCGCTGTGGCCGATGACGTTTGGCCTGGCCTGCTGCGCGGTGGAGATGATGCATGCCGGTGCCGCACGTTATGATCTCGATCGTTTCGGCGTGATTTTCCGCCCCAGCCCGCGTCAATCCGACGTCATGATCGTGGCCGGTACGCTGGTCAACAAGATGGCCCCGGCGCTGCGCAAGGTCTACGATCAGATGGCCGAGCCGCGCTGGGTGATCTCCATGGGGTCGTGTGCCAATGGCGGCGGCTACTACCACTACTCGTATTCGGTCGTGCGTGGTTGCGACCGCATCGTACCCGTGGATGTCTACGTGCCGGGGTGCCCGCCTTCTGCCGAGCAATTGCTCTATGGAGTGATTCAGTTGCAGAAGAAAATTCGTCGCACCAGCACGATTGCACGTTAAGGCTGACTTATGAGTGAAACGCTGGAAATACTGGCCACCGAGATCGGTGAACGTTCCCCCTCTCTGGAGCGGGTGGCATCCATCTGCGGCGAATTGACCTATGAGGTGCCGGTCGCAGAATTGCTGGACGTCGCGGCAATTCTTCGCGACGAAGCCGTATTCCACTTCGAGCAACTGATCGACCTCTGCGGAGTGGATTACCTCTCCTACGGCACCGACGAATGGCGCGGCGAGGGGGCGACGGCCACCGGTTTCTCGCGTGGCGTCGATCGGCAGTTACCGACCCGTATGTTGGGCGCACCGCGGCGCTACGCTGTGGTGATTCACCTGCTGTCCATCGAGCATAATCGACGACTGCGTCTCAAGGCCTATTGTCCGGATGACGATTATCCGGTGTTGCCATCACTCACCTCGATTTGGCCTTCGGCCAACTGGTTCGAGCGCGAAGCCTTCGATCTGTTCGGCATCCTGTTCGACGGTCATCCCGATCTGCGACGAATTCTGACCGACTACGGCTTTGTGGGTCACCCTTTCCGCAAGGATTTCCCGCTGTCTGGACATGTGGAAATGCGCTACGACCCCATCGAACGGCGGGTGGTGTACGAACCGGTGAACATTACGCCGCGTGTCCTGGTGCCCCGCGTGATTCGCGATGACAGTCGCTATACGAATGTACTAACCGGTGTGAGGGCAGGCGATGAGTGAATTCCAGTCCTTCACGATGAATTTTGGCCCGCAGCATCCGGCGGCCCACGGCGTGTTGCGTCTGGTGCTGGAGATGGAAGGCGAGGTAATTTACAAGGTCGACCCGCACATCGGTCTGCTGCATCGCGCGACGGAAAAACTCGCCGAGAACAAGCCCTATAACCACTCGATCGGCTACATGGATCGGCTCGATTACGTGTCGATGATGTGCAACGAGCATGCCTACGTGCTCGCGATCGAAAAGCTGCTAGGCATCGAGCCGCCGCTCAGGGCGCAGTACATCCGCGTCATGTTCGACGAAATCACGCGTATTCTCAATCACCTGCTGTGGTTGGGCGCGCATGCGATGGATATCGGCGCCATGACGGTGTTTCTTTATTGCCTGCGCGAACGCGAAGACCTGATGGACTGCTACGAGGCAGTATCGGGCGCGCGCATGCATGCGACTTATTACCGTCCGGGTGGTGTGTACCGCGACCTGCCAGAGGTGATGCCGAAATACCTCGCCTCAAAGTGGCATAACGAGCGCGAAACGAAGATGCGCAACGAGTGGCGTGAAGGTTCGCTGCTCGACTTCATTGAGAATTTCACGGATCGGTTCCCGGCGCTGGTTGATGATTACGAGAGCCTGCTCACCGAGAACCGTATCTGGAAGCAGCGCACCGTAGGTATCGCCGTGGTCGAGCCGGAACGCGCCCTGGCGCTGGGGTTCACCGGGCCGATGATCCGCGGTTCCGGTATCGAATGGGATCTGCGCCGCACCCAGCCGTACGAAGTCTACGACGAGCTGGATTTCAAAATCCCGGTGGGTGTCAACGGTGACTGTTACGACCGTTACCTGGTGCGTGTTGAAGAGCTGCGCCAGTCTTGCCACATAGTCAGGCAGTGTGTCGACTGGCTGCGCAAGAATCCGGGGCCGACCATGCTGGCCGATGCCAAGGTGGATCCGCCCAAGCGCGAAGTCATGAAACGCGACATGGAGGCGCTGATTCATCATTTCAAGCTGGCCACCGAAGGCTACAGCGTGCCCGCGGGCGAAGCCTATGCAGCGGTCGAAGCGCCCAAGGGCGAATTCGGAGCCTACATCGTGTCCGACGGATCGAACAAGCCGTTCCGCCTTAAGTTGCGTGCGCCGGGGTTCGTGCATATGTCGGCACTGGATGAAATGACACGTGGCCACATGCTGGCCGATCTGGTGGCGATTATCGGCACCCAGGACATCGTATTCGGCGAGGTGGATCGATGATGGATCGTGAGCAGGCCGTAGCGGTGCTCGGAACGCACGCGTGCGAGGAAATCGACAGCTGGGTTGCCAAGTTTCCGGAAGGGAAGCAGCGCGCGGCTTCGATCGCGGCACTCCGCGTCGTGCAGCACGAAAACAAGGGATATCTGACCGTCGAGTTGATGGATGCTGTTGCGGCGTATCTCGGCATGGAGCCGATCGCCGTGTACGAAGTGGCTACGTTCTATTCGATGCTGGAGACCAGCAAGGTCGGCCGGCACAGTGTGTCGGTATGCACCAACATTTCGTGCATGCTGTGCGGCGGCGAAGAGATACTGTCTCATGTGGAGCGCAAGCTCGGCATCAAGGTGGGTGAATCAACGCCCGACGGACGCATATTGCTCAAGCGAGAGGAAGAATGCTTGGCGGCCTGCAGCGCGGCGCCGATGATGATGGTGGACCATGTGTATTACACCGATCTCACGCCCGAACGGGTAGACGAGATCCTGGACGGGCTGGAGTAGCTGGCATGGAGCAAAATCAGGTCTGTTTTGCGACGCTTGGTTTCGACGAGCCGTGGACGCTTGAGAATTATCTCAAGATCGGCGGATATCAGGCATGGGAACGCATTCTGAAGGAGCGTCCGGAGCCGGCTGCGGTGGCTGAAGAGGTCAAGAAGGCCGGTTTGCGCGGCCGTGGTGGCGCTGGCTTCCCGACGGGCGTCAAATGGACCTTCATGCCCAAGACGCCGCCCTCGCCAGACAAGTATGTGGTGTGCAACTCCGACGAGAGCGAACCGGGCACATGCAAGGACCGTGACATTCTGCGTTTCAATCCGCATGCACTGATTGAGGGCATGGCAATTGCCGGCTATGCGATGAATTCCGAAGTCGGCTACAACTACCTGCGCGGCGAATTCATGGACGAGCCTTACAAGCGTTGCGAGGCGGCGCTCAAGGAAGCCTATGAGCGGGGTTGGCTGGGGCGGAACATCAAGGGCAGTGGCATCAATTTCGAATTGCACACGGTGTTGGGTGCGGGCGCCTATATCTGCGGTGAAGAAACCGGCTTGCTGGAGTCTCTGGAAGGCCGCAAGGGTATGCCCCGTTTCAAACCGCCGTTTCCCGCCCAGCATGGTGTCTGGGGGCAACCGACCACGGTGAACAATACCGAGACACTGGCCTCGGTGCCGACCATCATGCGCAATGGCGCTGAGTGGTTCAGCAAAATAGGCAAGGACGAAAAGAACGCGGGCACCAAGATTTTCTCGGTATCCGGTCATGTCGCCAAGCCGGGAAACTTCGAGGTGCCGCTGGGTATTCCGTTCAAGGATCTGCTGGAATTGGCAGGCGGTATGCGAGGTGGCAGGAAATTGAAGGCAGTAATTCCGGGCGGCTCATCGGTGCCTGTGCTGCCGGCCGAAACCATGCTGAACTGCGACATGGATTACTCGAGCATCCAGGAAGCGGGTTCCATGCTCGGTTCCGGCGCTGTGATCGTGATCGACGAAGATACTTGCATGGTACGTGTGCTGGAGCGTATCGCGCGTTTCTACTACGCCGAGTCCTGCGGACAGTGCACGCCGTGCCGCGAAGGTACCGGCTGGCTTTATCGTGCGCTGAGCCGCATCGAGAACGGTACGGGCGCGCAGGACGATCTGGATCGTCTGGTCGATGTGGCTCATCACATCGAGGGCCACACCATTTGCGCATTGGGCGATGCCGCCGCAATGCCAGTGTGGAGTTTTATCAAGCATTTCCGCGACGAATTCGAGTATCACATTCGTGAAGGCTGTTGCCTGGTCGGTCCGGGCGCTGCGAGTCGCACCGAAGCGGCCTGAGGGGTAAGGATGAGTGAGGATCGCGTCAAGCTGACAATCGACGGCCGCACGCTGGAGGCGCCGAAAGGGGCCATGGTTATCCAGGTGGCTGACGAGGCCGGAATCTATATTCCGCGTTTCTGTTATCACCATCGGCTCAAGGTGGTTGCCAATTGCCGCATGTGCCTGGTGGACGTGGAGGGTGCGCCCAAGCCCGCTCCAGCCTGCGCCACGCCGGTGAGCGATGGCATGAAGGTGCAGACGCGCTCCGAACGCGCGCTCGATGCCCAGCGCGCCACCATGGAATTTCTGCTTATCAATCACCCGCTCGATTGCCCGATCTGCGATCAGGGCGGCGAGTGTGAATTGCAGGATCTGGCCTTGGGTTTCGGACGCGGCATTTCGCGTTACAACGAAGGCAAGCGGGTCGTTGCCGACAAGAGTCTGGGCTCGCTGGTGCAACCCGAAATGACGCGCTGCATCCATTGTACGCGCTGCATTCGAGTGCTCGAGGAAGTGGGTGGCCGTCAGGAAATGGGCGCCACGGGCCGTAGCGAACACATGAAGGTGGGTACTTATATAGAGAGCTCGCTGGATTCCGAGCTCTCGGGCAACATTATCGATGTGTGCCCGGTCGGCGCACTCAACTCCGCGCCGTTCAACATGCGCGCCCGCGGCTGGGAGCTGCTTGCGCACAAGACGGTGGGGGCGCACGACTGCGTCGGTTCCAATCTTTACGGTCATTCCCTGCGCGGGCATTTCCTGCGTGCCGTACCGCGCGAAAACGATTCGATCAACGATTGCTGGATTTCCGATCGCGACCGCTTCAGCTATTGCGGTCTGGGTTCACCTGACCGTGCACTCAAGCCGATGTTGCGCAAGGACGGCAAGCTGGTCGAAGTGAGTTGGGACGAGGTCATCCCCGCAGCCGCGCGCCTGTTGAGCGATGCCGGTGCAGAGTTGGGAACGTTGGTGTCACCCAACGCCACGTGCGAGGAAATGTATCTGGCGCAGAAATTGACTCGGGCGCTGGGTTCGCGTCACATCGATTCCCGCTTGCGGCAAGGTGATTTCCGCGACGATGCTGGAGATCCGCGTTATCCCTCACTCGGCGGCGGTATCGATGAACTGGAACACGCATCGGCGATTTTGCTCGTCGGCTCGCACTTGAACAAGGACGCTCCGATCCTCGGCTACCGTGTACGCCGTGCCGCGATGGCGGGCACGGCTGTGCTCACCATCAATCCGCGCCGTTTCGACATGGCGATGAGCGTCGCCGTTGAGCATACGGTGCATCCCGATGACATGGTAGATGCGCTGGCGCAACTGGCGCATACGCTGGTAGCCAAAACCGGTGTGAAGATGCCCGCATTTCTTGCGCGTTTCGAGCGTCGCGAGGACGACCGGATCACAGCCATTGCCGATAAATTGACTGGTGACGGGTCGCCAAGGTTGTTGCTCGGACAGCTAGCGATTCAAAATCCGGCCTTTGCCGATCTGCGTCGCCTTGCTTTGCTCATCGGTGAGTGCGTCAAAGGACGGGTCGGCTATGTGACCGAAGGGGCCAATCAGGCCGGTGCTTATCTCGCCGGCGCGGTGCCGCACCGCGGGCCGGGCGGAGTACCGATGGAAAGCGGACGCAATGCGCGCAGCCTCTTCGAGACGCCGTTGACCGGCTATCTTCTGCTCGGCGTGGAGCCGGAGCTGGATTGCTGGGATGGAGCGGCCGCCCAGGCGGCGTTGAGCCGGGTCCCGGTGGTCAGTCTCACGAGTTTCCTGTCGCCGGCGATCCGCGAGTATGTCGATTGCGTGCTGCCGCTGGGCGCCTTCGGTGAAACGCCTGGCTCGTTCGTCAATGGCGCCGGCACCTTGCAGCGTTTCGATGCCGTTAGTGTGCCGCCAGGCGATGCCCGTCCCGGTTGGAAGATTTTGCGCGCGTTGGGCGGTGCAACGGCTGCTGATCATGGTTTCGAGTTTGTTTCGTTTGCTGAAGCGCATGCGCAGTTGATCGACTCCGTGGGAGAGGTGAATATCAACGAAGCGATGGCGGCTTACGGGGGAGATTGGGAGCCGACGCCGTGGGATGCCGAACGGCCGGCACTGCGTGCCCTCACTGAGGTGGGTGCGTATGTCGCCGATGCGCTGGTACGTCGTTCCCTGCCGTTGCAGGACACCCCGGACGCGCAGGCCAATGCGCGCATATGGCTGCATCCCGGGGATGCCGAGACACAGGGTCTGGCAGCCGATTCCGAAGTGCGGGTCATGTCCGAGCAGGGCGCCTTTGAGGCGGTGCTCGGTCTCGATACGGGTGTGGTACCGGGCACGGTCTGGTTGCCGTCGAATAACATTGCCTTGTGGACAACGGCTTCACTCGAAGCTGTGGCCCAGGCGGCCGAAGCCTGATCGGGCGCAGGGAGAGCGCGTTACATGCATCAGTTCGCACATTTTTTCATCGAGCTCTGGCAGCAGATTCCGGAGTGGGGGCAGTATCTGTTGGGAGTGATTGGTGGTTTGATCGCCATTGCCGTGCCGCTGATTCTCACAGTGGCCTACCTGACCTATTTCGAGCGCAAGGTCATTGGATACATGCAGACGCGCATCGGCCCCAACAGGGTCGGTTTCCGCGGATTGCTGCAGCCGTTTGCCGATGTGATCAAGCTGGTGATGAAGGAAGTGATCCTTCCGGCCAACGCCAACAAGGCTCTGTTTTTCATCGCGCCTGTGCTTTCAATCATGCCGGCGATTGCGGCCTGGGTGGTCATTCCTTTTTATCCCGGTGTGGTCGTCGCCAATGTCAATGCCGGGCTACTGTTGATTCTGGCTGTGACGTCCATTGGTGTTTACGGCGTCATTATTTCGGGCTGGGCCTCCAATTCCAAGTACGCCTTTCTCGGCGCCATGCGCTCTGCCGCGCAGATGGTCGCTTATGAAATCGCCATGGGCTTTGCCATCGTGGGTGTGCTGATGGCAGCGCAGACACTGAATCTGACTGCTATCGTTCAGCATCAGGTCGGTGGCATCTGGCACTGGTATTTCATACCCCTGCTGCCGTTATTCGTGGTGTATTTCGTCTCCGGCGTGGCCGAAACCAATCGCCTGCCTTTCGATGTCGCCGAAGGTGAGTCCGAAATCGTGGCCGGTTTCCATGTCGAGTATTCGGGCACGGCCTTCGCGGTGTTTTTCCTGGCCGAATACGCGAACATGATTCTGATTGCAGCGATTGCTTCGCTGCTGTTCCTCGGCGGCTGGCTCTCGCCCTTCGAGGGCATCCCCTGGATCGGGCAACCGAGTGCCTTCTGGATGTTTTTAAAGATGGCCTTTTTCCTGTTTCTTTATTTGTGGTTCCGCGGTACGTTTCCGCGTTATCGCTACGATCAGATCATGCGTCTTGGCTGGAAGATATTCATTCCCGTGACGCTGGTGTGGATTTTTGTGGAAGGCGCCCTGATTATTGGGCACGTTCATCCGTGGTTTGCCTGACAGGTTGTCCCGAATTATGCAGCGCATCAAGGAATGGATTCGGAGTTTTCTGCTCGTCGACCTGCTGATAGGTCTATCGGTGACTTGGCGTTATTTCCTCAAACGCAAGGTGACGGTGCAGTTCCCCGAGGAGCACACACCCAAGTCGCCGCGCTACCGCGGGTTGCACGCATTGCGTCGTTACGCCAATGGAGAGGAACGCTGCATTGCCTGCAAGCTGTGCGAGGCGGTATGCCCCGCGCTGGCTATCACTATTGATTCGGAACGCCGCGAAGACGGTACGCGGCGCACCACGCGCTACGATATCGACTTGTTCAAGTGTATTTATTGTGGCTTCTGTGAGGAGGCCTGTCCGGTGGATTCCATCGTCGAAACCGGAATCACGGATTTTCATTTCGAGCAGCGGGGCCAGCAGATCATGAGCAAGGACAAGTTGCTCGCTGTAGGCGACATGTACGAACCGCAAATCGCCGCAGATCGCGCGGCCGATGCGCGCTACCGCTGAGGCCGGGGACTTATGTCAGCAAGCAACATCATTTACCAGACTCTGTTTTACCTGTTTGCCGGCGCGCTGGTGCTTTCGGCGCTGCGCGTGATTACCGTCAAGAACCCGGTTCACGCGGTGCTGTTCCTGGTGCTGGCCTTTGTCAATGCGGCCATTTTGTGGGTGCAGATGGGAGCGGAATTTCTCGGCATCATTCTGGTGCTCGTGTACGTGGGTGCCGTGATGGTGCTGTTCCTGTTTGTAGTGATGATGCTCGACATCAATACGGCCACGCTGCGCGAAGGGGTAACCCGCTATGCGCCGCTGGGGCTCATTGTGGCCGGAATTATCGCCGCCGAGGTAGCGTGGGCCGTGTGGGGGCAGCATCTGGGGCTTGCGAACTCGCCCGCACCGGCGGCACCAGCTGCGCACTTGAGTAATACGGCTGAGCTCGGGCAGGTGCTGTATACACATTATGTGTATGCCTTCGAGATTGCGGCCGTGATTCTTCTGGTGGGCATCGTTTCGGCCATTGCATTGGCGCTGCGCTGGCGCCCGGACACAAAACACCAGGATCCGTCCGCGCAGGTGCGAGTGCGCAGCACGGTCGGGCGTGTGAGGCTTGTAGATCTGCGCTCCGGCAAGGAGGGCGAAAACAAATGATCGGTTTGTATCACTATCTTGGGCTGGCCGCCGTATTGTTTGCTATCGGTGTAGCGGGCATCTTCATCAATCGCAAGAACATGGTGCTGCTGCTGATGTGCATCGAGCTGATGCTGCTCGCGGTGAATTTCAACTTCATCGCTTTTTCGCGCTTCAGCGGCGATATAACCGGACAGATATTCGTTTTTTTCATTCTCACCGTGGCCGCGGCTGAAGCGGCGGTGGGGCTGGCCATTCTGGTCGTGCTGTTCCGTAATCGGGGCAGTATCAACGTCCAGGAAATCAATCGCCTGAAAGGTTAGGGGAAGCGCTCGATGGAAGCCATGCTGCTTGTTATCCTGCTCGGGCCGTTTGTCGCAGCGGCTCTAATTCTGCTTGCAGGGCAGTACATGAACCGCCGGGTTGCGCATTCCCTTGCCATCGCGGCGGTATTTATCTCGATGTGTCTGTCCTTTTACGTGTTGTATCTGAGTATCTGGGGCGGGCTCGGCCGTTACGAGCAGATTGTCTATACCTGGGGCACCGGAGGTTCTTTTAGCTTCAATATCGGCTTCTTGATTGACCGCTTGAGTGCTTTGATGCTCGTGGTGGTGACATTCGTCTCTTTCACGGTGCATATTTTCACTATCGGTTACATGGCCGACGATCCCGGCTACAAGCGTTTCTTCGGCTACATCGCGTTGTTCACCTTCTCCATGTTACTGCTCGTCATGGCGAACAATTTCCTGCAGTTGTTTATCGGCTGGGAAATGGTGGGACTGGTTTCATATCTTCTGATCGGTTTCTGGTATACCAAGGAAAGCGCGATCTTTGCCAACCTCAAGGCGTTTATCGTCAACCGGGTAGGGGACTTCGGTTTCCTGCTCGGTATTGCCGCCGTGCTTTATTTCGCAGGTACATTGAATTACGGGCAAGTATTCGCACAGGCGCCGCTGCTCACGCAGAAGCACTTGTGGCTTACCGGCCATTTCGCGGTCGCTGCACCTACCATTATCTGCATCCTGCTGTTCGTCGGCGCGATGGGCAAGTCGGCCCAGATACCGCTGCATGGCTGGCTACCGGATTCTATGGAAGGCCCGACGCCGATCTCGGCCCTGATTCATGCCGCCACCATGGTGACGGCGGGCATTTTCATGGTGGCGCGCATGTCGCCTCTGTTCTCGCTCTCTGTGCCGGCCATGACACTGGTGATGTTCATCGGGGCGACCGGGGCTTTCTTCCTGGGACTCGTCGGCATCGTCCAGGACGACATCAAGCGGGTCATAGCCTATTCCACGCTGTCGCAGCTCGGTTATATGGCAGCAGCACTGGGTGCCGGCGCATATGCCGGAGGTATTTTCCACCTCGCTACACATGCGTGCTTCAAGGCGCTGCTGTTTCTCGGTGCCGGTTCGGTCATCATCGCCATGCACCACGAACAGGATATGCGCAAGATGGGCGGACTGGCCCGCTATATGCCCGTGACCTACGTCACGTTCATCATCGGCTCCCTGGCGCTGTGCGGGTTTCCCGGCTTTGCGGGCTATTTCTCAAAGGATGCGATCATCGATGCGATCCGCGTCAGCACCACACCGGGTGCTGACTACGCGTATTGGTGCGCTCTGCTCGGAGTGCTGGTTACCACGGTCTATACCTTCCGCATGATTTTCCTTACCTTCCACGGCAAGCCGCGCATGGATACCCATACGCGCGAGCACCTGAAGGAATCGCCTTGGGTGATCACCGTGCCCTTGGTTTTGCTGGCCATTCCGTCCGTGCTGCTCGGTGGGGCGGGGATTTCCTGGCTTGATTATGGCCATTTCTTCGGGGCCTCTATCGTCAACCGGGTCGGCAATAATCCCCTGCTGCTGGGGGCTGAAGATTTTCATGGTGTCTGGCAATTCCTCCTGCAAGGCTTTACCACGCCGGCCTTTTTCCTGGTGCTGGCCGGTATTGCCATGACCTGGGCATGCTATATCTGGCGACCGGCATGGCCCAGAGTGTTGCGCAAGTGGTTCTACCCGGTGGTCTATGTGCTGGAGCGCAAGTATTTCTTCGACGACATTTACTTCCAGGGCTTTTCCATGGGTGCTCGGCGTTTGGGCAATCTGCTCTGGCATTATGCAGACGATGGGCTCATCGACGGTCTGATGGTGAACGGCTCTGCGCGCCTCGTCCGGGTCGGTTCCGTGCTGCTGCGCCATCTGCAATCCGGCTATCTTTATCACTATGCTTTTGCAATGGTGATCGGCATTGCCATCATGGTTGGCTGGTTGGTCTGGAGGTGATCATGGGCAGCAAACTGAATCTACGCCGCGCGACACAAGGGAGATGGTTTTGCCGTATCTGAGTCTCGTTATCTGGGTGCCAGTGCTTGGAGCATTGGCCGTACTGGCCGCAAACCGCGTCAAGGGGCTTGACGTGCGCTGGGTTGCGCTGGGCTTTTCGATACTGGTGTTTGCGCTTTCGATTCCACTCTACACTGGTTTCGATACCGCAACAGCCTCGATGCAGTTCGTAGAGAAATTGCCTTGGATCGCCACCTATCATGTGAACTATTTTTTGGGTGTGGACGGAATTTCCATGCCGCTCATTCTGCTCACCACCTTCACGACCATTCTGGTTGTCATAGCGGGTTGGCGCGTCATCGACCACAAACTGGCCCAGTACCTGGCCGCCTTCCTCATTATGGAAGGACTCATGAATGGTGTTTTCGCTGCACTTAATGCGGTGCTGTTCTACCTGTTCTGGGAAGCCATGCTGATTCCGATGTTCCTCATTATCGGTATATGGGGCGGGCCGCGCCGTGTTTATGCGGCGATCAAGTTCTTTCTCTACACCTTTCTCGGTTCGGTGCTGATGCTGGTGGCCTTCATCTGGCTGTACGAAAAGTCCGGCAATTTCAACATCCTCGATTTTGCCCGCATGCATATCGGACCGACGGCTCAGATCCTCCTCTTTATCGGCTTTCTGGTGGCCTTTGCGGTCAAGGTTCCAATGGTGCCGGTACATACCTGGCTGCCGGATGCGCATGTCGAGGCACCGACCGGCGGTTCGGTCATCCTGGCTGCCATCCTGCTGAAAATGGGCGCTTACGGTTTTCTGCGTTTCAACCTGCCGATCGCGCCGCTTGCGAGTGAGCGTTTGCAGTGGCTGATGATTGCGCTTTCGCTCATTGCCATTGTTTATATCGGTCTGGTGGCGCTGGTCCAGAAGGACATGAAAAAACTCGTTGCGTACTCTTCCATTGCGCACATGGGTTTTGTCACGCTCGGTTTTTTTGTGGTGTTCCTGATCTGGACGCACACCCACAGTCTCAATGCGGCACGCCTGACAATGGAAGGCGGCCTGGTGCAGATGATTTCACACGGTGTGGTTTCGGGAGCCTTGTTCCTTTGCGTTGGCGTGTTGTATGACCGCATGCACACCCGCGACATGAGCGATTATGGTGGCGTGCTCAACACCATGCCAAAGTTCGGCTACTTTTTCCTGTTCTTTGCGCTGGCCAATGCCGGCTTGCCCCTGACTTCAGGTTTCGTTGGCGAATTCATGGTGACGCTGGGCTCTTTCCACGCCAATTTCTGGATCGCCGCGCTGGCGGCCCTAGCCCTGATTACAGGCGCCTCGTATTCGCTGTGGTTGATCAAGAAGGTGGTTTTCGGTCAGGTCGGCAATGATCGCGTAGCCGCACTGAAGGACATCACGCCGCGCGAGGCTTTGATTTTGACTCTGGTGGCCTTGCCGACTCTGTTGATCGGCTTCTATCCCGAGATTCTTCTTCGTGTCATGCATGCCACGGTTACTCACCTGCTGATGCAGGTCGTTCCGGCGGCCTTGGGTTGAGGTTTATTTGATGTCACCGACTGCCAACGACTATATCGCGGCGCTCCCGCAGATTTTCCTGCTGGGCATGAGCTGCGTGCTGCTCCTTGCAGCACTGTTCCTCAACCGTTCGCGTGATTCCGTTTTGCATTATGGCTCGCTGGGCACGATCGCCGGGTTGGCGATCATCACCGGGTTTCTCTTCCGTGGTCATTCGACACTCGCCTTCAACGGCATGCTCATACAGGATTCTATGGGCGATGTGCTGATGCTGTTTGCCTACGCCATTACCGGCGCGGTTATCGTTTACAGCCGGACGTACCTGAAGGATCGCGGGCTATTGAGTGGCGAGTTCTATCTGCTGATTTTGCTGGCATTGCTCGGTTCGATGATCATCATTCAGAGCTATAACCTGATAGTGCTCTATCTGGGTATCGAGTTGCTTGCGTTGAGCCTGTATACCCTGGTTGCGTTGTCGCGCGAGGACGGCACGGCTTCGGAAGCGGCCATGAAATTCTTTGTCCTCGGCGCCATAGCCTCCGGCACTCTGCTGTTCGGGATGTCGCTGATCTACGGGTTGACCGGCACGCTCAATATCGGCGTGCTTTCGGCACACTTGGCGGGCAGCAAGGACATTGGGCTCGGCATCTGGATCGGGCTGGGTTTCGTGGTGGTGTCCATGGCCTTTGAGCTGGGGGCCGTGCCTTTTCACATGTGGCTGCCGGACGTGTACGAGGGTGCGCCCTCCAGCATGGCAATTTTTGTAGGTTCGGTGCCGAAACTCGCCGCCTTCGGATTTATCATGCGCCTGCTGGTGCAGGGGTTGGGTGATCTGCAACACGCATGGATGGGACTTCTCGTCGTTATCGCCATTGCCTCGCTGGCTATCGGAGCGATCGTTGCTATAGTGCAGACCAACATTAAGCGTATGCTGGCGTATTCGACGATCAATCATGCGGGATTCATCCTGCTCGGTATCCTTTCCGGTACCGTCGAAGGGTACCGAGCGGCCATGTTCTATACCATTGCCTATGTGATCATGTTTGCCGGTGCTTTCGGCGTCATTATCCTGCTTTCCCGTGGCGGTTTCGAGGCCGAGCGTATAGAGGATTTGAAGGGGTTGAACGAGCGCAGCCCATGGTTCGCCTTTGTCATGCTCATGATGATGTTCTCGATGGCGGGCGTTCCGCCGTTCATCGGCTTTTTTGCGAAGCTGGATATTATTCGGGGGCTGATTGGCAGCGGATTGACCTGGCTGGCGATCGTGGCGGTGATTTTTGCGGTCATAGCCGCTTTCTACTATCTCTATATAGTGAAAGTGATGTATTTCGATCACGCTGAAGGTGAAGTATCGCAAGGGTTGGAGGGGCCGGCGGATATGAAGCTGGTGCTCAGCCTCAATGGTCTGGCAGTACTTGGCTTGGGGATTTTCCCCGGCGGGTTGCTCGCGCTGTGCAAGGCGGTTATCGGCTTCTGAATCCGATTCGGGGCGTCAATTCGGCTTAATGGCGGGGGTGCTTGCATGTGCGCTCAACTGCGACTAAAGTAAACAGTTAATCTTGTAACCTACTGAAAGATAAGGCATGGCTATCACACTCAGTGAATCTGCAGCGCACCGGGTACGGCACTTCATGGCCACGCGAGAAGGTGTGACGGGCCTGCGTGTAGGCGTCAAAAAAAGCGGCTGCTCCGGTTTTTCCTATGTGCTTGATTATGCCCGTGAGGCTGGGCCGGACGATGCCGTATTCGAGGATCAGGGCGTGCGCATCGTGGTCGACCGCAAAAGCTTGTCGCTGATCGACGGCACCCGGGTGGATTTTGTCCGCGAGGGATTGGGTCAGACTTTTCGGTTTGATAACCCCAATGTGAGCGATGCCTGTGGTTGCGGAGAAAGTTTCAACGTATAGTTTGCTCTCACGCTCGACAATTTCCCCTTTTGCGCCGGACTGACCGGCGTTTCTTTACTGGAGACTTACATGGCCCTGGAACGTACCCTCTCTATCGTCAAACCCGATGCCGTTGCCAAGAACAAGATCGGTGCCATACTGTCCCGCTTCGAGGAAGCTGGCTTGCAGGTCGTTGCCGCCCGTATGCTGCATCTCGGCCAGAGTCAGGCCGAAGGGTTTTACGCCGTGCACCGCGAGCGTCCGTTTTTCACCGATCTGGTCAAATTCATGACTTCCGGACCAGTCTTGGTGCAGGTGCTGGAGGGCGAGAACGCAATTGCCCGTAACCGCGAGGTGATGGGCGCGACTGATCCGAAACAAGCGGGAAAAGGCACGATCCGGGCCGACTTTGCTTCGAACATCGAAGAAAATGCCGTACATGGTTCGGATGCGCCGGAAACGGCGGCACAGGAAATTGCCTATTTCTTTCCCACTCTTGATCTGTGCCCGCGCACCCGGTAAGTAAGCCGTGATCGCAACCCGGTTGTCCACGCGCACCAACCTGCTCGGTCTTGATCGGGCTAGGCTTGAGGCGTGGTTCGCTGAACGTGGCGAACCCGCCTTTCGTGCGCGGCAATTGATGAGCTGGCTGTACCGGCGGGGCGAGAGCGATATCACAGCCATGACCGATCTGGCCAAGAGCCTGCGTGAGCACCTGCAGGCCGAAGCTACGGTGGAATTACCGCGGATTTTGCGCGATGAGCATGCTACTGACGAGACGCGCAAGTGGTTGCTTGCCACGGGATCCGGTACCGGCATCGAAATGGTGTACATCCCGGAACCGGAGCGCGGCACACTGTGTGTATCGAGCCAGGTCGGGTGTGCCATGGATTGTGCCTTCTGCGCGACCGGTGCCCAAGGCTTTAACCGTAATCTTGACACCGCTGAAATCGTGGCTCAGGTCTGGCTCGCAAACAAGCTCTTGCCGCCACGCGCACCGGATAGATCGGCGGTCTCCAACGTGGTGTTCATGGGCATGGGTGAACCGCTGGCCAACTATCGCAATCTGGTGCCAGCGCTGCAACTGTTGACCGATCCGCTGGGTTTCGGTCTGTCCAAGCGACGGGTGACAGTAAGCACTTCAGGGCTGGTGCCGGCCATGGATCGCCTGGCCGAGGACTGCGATGTGGCGCTGGCTATTTCGCTTCATGCCCCGGAGGATAGCTTGCGCGATGTACTTGTGCCCATCAATCGCCGCTATCCGATTGCCGAGCTGATGGCTGCGTGTCGGCGCTATGTGGGGCGGAACCCGCATCGCCATATCACGGTCGAATACGTGATGCTGGATGGCGTCAACGACAGTGACCGTCACGCCCGGCAGTTGGTTCGTTGCCTGGATGGGCTCAGCGCCAAGGTGAATCTGATCCCGTTCAATCCGTTTCCGGAGACCCGCTTCCGTACCTCTCCGCAAGCGCGTATAGACCGCTTTCGTGACATAGTGATCAGGGCCGGATACATGACGGTAACGCGCCGGACGCGGGGCGACGATATCAGCGCGGCCTGCGGGCAGTTGGCAGGACAGGTTGAAAACCGGGTGCGGCATCGTTTGGGAGCGCGAAGGCACAGTGTAGAGGTGAATACATGAGATCTACTATTGCCTGCGCGGCAAGCCTCCTGACCCTGACGCTCGTTGGATGCGTCACATCGAGTTCCTCTCCAACGCCGCAGAGCAAGTCTTCGCCCCGGCTCGCCGCCAAGTACAATGCGCGGCTCGCGATGGGCTACATGCAGCAAGGGCACATGGATCTCGCCCAGAGCAAATTGGCTGAAGCTTTGCGGCAAGGCCCCAAAATGCCTCTGGTACATAACGCCTTGGCGCTGTATTACGAGCGTACCGGTCGACCCGCGGAGGCCGACCACCAATACAAGCTGTCTCTGGGCTACGATCCGGGCAACCCGAATACACAGAACAATTATGGCGCTTTTCTTTGCCGGCAAGGTAAATACCGTCAGTCGATCGGGTATTTCGTCAAGGCCAGCAACAACCTCGATTACAGTACACCGGACGGTGCATTGGCGAATGCTGGATTGTGCGCCCTCGAGATTCCCGACAAGGCGCTGGCCAGAAAATATTTCATGCAAGCGCTGGCGATCAATCGTGATCAGAACCAGGCGCTCTGGCATCTGGGCCTACTCGGCTTTGAGGCAAATGATTACAGCGTCGCCAATAATTATCTGTCGCGCTTGATAGACCTGGTGCCGCACCCATCGGCCCTCATGCTTTGGGTCGCTATCGAGGCGGCATGGGCTTCGGGGCATAAGACACAAGCCCAGCATTACGGGCGTGAATTGCTCAAGCTGTATCCGAATTCTTCGGAAGCGCAAAAGTTTATTCACTTGGTGGGTGCCGGATCATGAGCGAGTCGGAACAGGATCGTGGCGATTTGCCGATTGAATCGCCGGGGGCGGCACTGGTAGCGGCACGCAAGGCCCAGGCGCTGGAGTTGGAAGCGGTTGCGGAGTCGACCGGTGTACCACGCGACGTGTTGCTGGCGTTGGAATCCGACGATTGGGAACGGTTGGACGCACCGGTGTATGTCCGGGGCTACCTGCGCAAGTACGCACGACTTCTGGGGCTGGACGAAGAAGCAATCCTGGGCGCGTATGAGGCGAGCGCCGCACCGCACGATCCAGCCATTCGCGCGCATGTAACCCGGGGGCTGGGCGGTCATCGCGATGTACGCTGGTTGATCCCCGTGACGGGACTGATAGTCGTTGTTGCCTTGATCCTTGTTGGATTATGGGGCTGGCACCATTGGCATGCAAAATCTTCGCAGGCGCTTGTGCCGGAGACCGCCGCTTCGGCGATGATGGCGCCAAACAACGGGCCACCCGCACCCCAGTCTGGCCTGGACGCGGCAGCAAGCAGTACGCAACTGAAAGCCACCGCAAGCGGTTCGTCGCCCACCCCGGCTGTTTTGCCCGACGGTATTCACCTAAGCCTGCAGATAATCAAGCCGTCGTGGATTGAAGTCTATGGTACCGGGCACAAGAGACTTTATTACAATCTGGCGGCCGCCGGCACAAGTCTGCATTTCGATACTGCAAAGGGACCGTTAAGTGTGTTCCTGGGCAATGCATCGGGTGTAAAAATCAAGCTCAACGGTGAAGAGTTTGAAGTCCCGAAAGCAGACGTTACCGGCAAAACTGCACGCTTCGAGTTGCATCTTAAAAAGGCGCTGAACGCAGGCGCAACACCGTGAGCGAAAATCTGCACGCGGTGCGTGGCTTCAACGATATTCTGCCTCCCGCATCCGCTCACTGGCAATTTGTGGAAAATGCGGCATGCGAGGTACTCGAACAGACGGGTTACGGCGAAGTGCGTTTGCCTCTGATCGAGGCGACGGCTCTGTTTGCGCGCTCGATCGGTGCGAGTACCGATATCGTCGAAAAGGAAATGTACACTTTTACGGACCGCAACGGCGACTCCCTGAGTCTGCGCCCGGAAGGCACAGCCAGTTGCGTACGCGCAGGCATCAACCATGGTCTGTTCAATGGTAGCCAGCAGCGTTTATGGTACCGCGGTCCGATGTTCCGTCACGAGCGTCCGCAGAAGGGACGCTACCGCCAATTTCATCAGATCGGTGCCGAAGCGTTCGGCGTGAGTGGCCCCGATGTCGAGGCTGAATTGATCGCGGTGACGGCGCGCCTGTGGAAACGCCTCGGGCTGGAGCGCGTTCGGCTTACGCTTAATTCTCTGGGCGGAACCGGCGATCGCGGACGTTACCGCATTGCGTTGGTGGAGTATCTGAAACGCCACGAAGAGGCGCTCGACGAGGATAGTAAACGCCGCCTGGAAACCAATCCGTTGCGTGTTCTCGACAGCAAGGTCGAGGCGACGCGCGAGATATTGTCTGCCGCGCCGCGCATAACCGATTTTCTGGATGACGAATCGCGAGCGCATTTTTCCGAGCTGTGCAAACGCCTGGATGCGCTTTGCATTGCGTATGAAATCGATCCATTTCTGGTTCGTGGGCTCGATTACTACACCGGTACCGTATTCGAATGGACATCCGATGCCCTGGGTGCCCAAGATGCGGTATGTTCCGGTGGGCGTTATGATGGACTGGTAGAACAACTGGGCGGGCGTCCCACGCCGGCTGTAGGCTGGGCGTTGGGCATGGAACGCCTGATCCTGCTCGCTGAAGCACACGGAAATTTGCCGAAGGTGGTAGCGCCACATGCCTACCTTGTAGCGCTCGGCGAGGCCGCCGAATGCGAGGCCATGGCGCTTGCCGAACGTTTGCGCGAGCGGCTGCCCCGATTGCGTTTGACGCTGAACGTGGGCGCGGGCTCCATGAAGGCGCAGTTGCGGCGGGCCAACCGGCTGGAAGCCGAATTGGCCTTGATCGTCGGGGATGCCGAGCTCGCAGACCGGAAAGTTACTCTCAAGTTTCTGCGCCAGGATGCGGAGCAGGAAACGGTTGCCATGGACGATTTGTCACATGTGTTGATGCATCGCATGGAGAATGCGGGGCTAATGGATACGGAAATAAAGAAACTCTGAAGATTGATCAGGAGATGTAACCTTGGAAGGCTATACGACGGAAACCGAGCAGCTACAGGCGCTCAAGAAGTGGTGGGATCAAAACGCCAAATGGATTATCGCCGGCCTTGTGATTGCGGCCCTCGTAGTGGGCGGCTGGCGGTTATGGGGCTATTGGAAAAACGAGCGCTCAAGCGAGGCTGCGGGCCTGTATGCGGCTGTGATACAGGCCGAAGGGCAGGGCAGCAATGCCGCAGTGGAAGCTGCGGCCAAAAAACTGGTTCGAGCCTTTCCCGATACGGCCTACGGCGCGTTGGGCGGATTGGCGCTAGCCAAGTCCCAGTTTGCCCAGCAGCATATGAGCGATGCCGAAAGCAGCCTGCGTGCCGTTATTGCACATTCGCCCGACGAGGGATTGGCGCTGATTGCCCGCGTACGTCTGGCCAGGGTGCAGTTGCAGCGCGGCAGCCCAAAAGATGCCCTGACCACCTTGAAGGGCCAGGGAAAGGGTTCGTTTGCCGCTACCATGCAAAGCCTGCGTGGCGATGCGCTGCTGCAATTGGGCGATACGGAAGCCGCCCGTACGGCGTACGAACAGGGATTGGCAGAGAGCGATGCGCAGAGCGGTTTGCATCAGTTGCTGGCCTTGCGTCTGGCCAGTTTGCCGACCGATCATCCGATGAGTGTGGCACCCGCGTCCGCCACCGCGGCGGCTAGCGACGTCCAGACCGCACAAGCTGCCACGGGAGGCAAATCATGAGGGTTTTACGCACCGGTTTTCTCTTGGCCTTCATTGCAGCGCTTACGGCCTGTTCGAGTTCCGCCAATCTGCCTCCGCCCAGACCCTTGCCGGTAAATCCCCACCAGATTGCAGTGCATACGCAATGGTCGCTGGATGTCGGCGGCGGTGGAGGGGATCAGTTGCTGGGTCTTGCTCCCGATGCCAGTGGAAGCATGGTGGTTGCGGCGAGCAAGGGCGGACACGTGGTTGCGGTTAATGCGAGTAACGGGCATATCGAGTGGCAGCGCCATGTCAAAGCCAAGTCCCAGTTGTCCGGCGGTCCGGCAATCGCCGATGGCCTGATTGCGCTGGGAACACGTTCGGGAGAGGTCATTGCGCTGGATGCGGCAACCGGGAAAACCCAATGGACCCAATCGGTCGGAGCGCCCGTTATCGCCAGCCCTGCGATTGGTAACGGTCAGGTGGTGGTCACCACCCTGGCCGGCGATCTGTTGGGACTGGATGAGAAAACGGGGGCAGAACAATGGACCCAGAGCAATCCCGCGCCAGATTTGGCGTTGCGTACGGCAACGCGTCCGCTGATTGTAAATAGCGTTGCCTATGGCGGTTTTGCCGACGGCAAGGCTATGGCAGTCGACATGACCAGCGGTAAACAGCTTTGGATCAAGCAAATCGCAGCAGGCGAGGGCGGCAATCTGGTGGCGAACCTGGTGGATGTAGGACACCGCATGGCCTATGCGGGCGGTAATCTTTACGTTGCCACCTATCAGGGGAATCTGTCAGCACTCGTCGCAAGCAACGGACAGGTGGTATGGAATAGAAAATTATCCTCCTATACGGGCGTCACGCTCGATGCCGCGCACCTGTATGTAAGCGATGCAGACGGTAGCATTCATGCCTACGATCTGGTGACCGGTGTGCCTACCTGGAGATATTCCAAGCTGGGGTATCGTGCTCTTTCAGCCGCCGTAGCCTACGGTTCCCTGGTGGTGGTGGGCGACCACTTCGGTTTTCTGCACTTCCTCGACCGCAACACCGGTCATTATCTGGGGCGCATCAAGATGGGTGACGGCGCTATACGCATGGCACCGCTTGTGGTCGGCAAAAACCTGATCGTGCTCGGTGGAGGAGGCGAACTTGTCGCCTATCGGGTCGCTGCCAAGGGTAAATAAGCGGCCAAGAGAACTGGGAGTGTCACGCTAATGTTGCCGGTTCTTGCCTTGGTGGGTCGCCCCAATGTTGGCAAGTCGACTCTGTTCAACCGCCTGACGGCATCCCGCGACGCCCTGGTGGCGGACATGCCAGGACTCACGCGCGACCGTCAATACGGTTACGCGCAGATTGAGGGCAAGCGTGCGATTCTGATCGATACCGGCGGTCTGGCGGGCGAGGGTGGCCTGGCCGAGGCCGCGGAGGTTCAGACCTGGCAGGCCGTGGCCGAGGCCGATCATGTGCTGTTTATGGTCGATGCGCGGGTCGGGTTGGCACCGCCCGACGTCGAATTGGCACAACGTTTGCGCGCGAGCGGCAAGCCAGTGTGGGTGCTGGCCAACAAGGCCGAGGGGTTGGGGTCTGATACGCTAGGAGAATTTCACTCCCTGGGTTTTCTCCATCTGTATCCGATTTCTGCCGAACGCGGATCGGGTTTACCGGCGTTTACCGCAGCCTTGGCTGCCGAATGCACCGATGCCGGCGAGATGGAGGCGGACGATCCGGATGCGCTCGCCGTGACCGTGCTCGGGCGTCCCAATGTCGGCAAATCCACCCTGGTCAACCGCCTGCTGGGCGAGGATCGACTTGTTGCTTCGGATGTGCCGGGCACCACGCGCGATGCCATCCGCGTTCCGCTTGAACGCGATGGGCGGCGTTATGTTCTGATCGATACGGCCGGTTTCCGGCGCCGCACCAATGTGGAAGCCGGCGCGGAGCGGTTGGGCGTTCTGGCCGCCGTTCGCGCCTTGGAAAGCGCAACCGTCGCCATCATCATGACCGATGCGACGGAAGGTATTACCAGCCAGGATCAGCGGCTCATTCGTCTGGCGCTGGAACGTGGACGGGCCGTGGTCGTCGCGCTCAACAAATGGGACGGTCTGGCTGCCGATTCGCGCCATCATGCCACGGTTACGGCCGACCGTCGCCTGGCCTTCGCTCCGTTTGTGCGTCAACTGCGCATCTCCGCCCTGCATGGGACAGGGCTGCGTGAATTGATGCGGGCGGTGAACGAAGCGGGCAAGGCTGCCAAAACCGAATTCACTACGGCGCGTCTCAACCGGGCGCTCGAATTGCTGGTTGCGGCCAACGAACCGCCACTGATGCGGGGCCGGCGCATTAAAATTCGCTATGCTCACCCGGCAGGAACCAACCCGCCACGCATCGCGATTTCCGGCACCCAGGTCGAACGCTTGCCCGCTTCGTACAAGCGTTATCTTGCGAACGGTTTCCGCGAGAAATTCAATCTGATGGGTGTACCGCTCGCATTGGAATTCAGGAATGCATACAATCCGTATGCCGAGAAATCTGCCGGCCGGCGCACTCCCGAAGATCCCCGAAAAATCCGCCGGAAACCTCGTGAAAAAAAACAGTAGGAGCCGGAGTTTGTTCGCTCCTACGAACGAGATGTCACCAGTACAGGTGCAGCTTTATCTCCGATAATTTCGCTTACCGTAATCGGTTGTAATCCGCGTTGAGAAAGTACCGGCAGGATCAAATCCAGGGCTTGAATAAGCGCCATGTCACGCTGTTTTCCGTCGAGATCGTGGCCATCGTGGAAGACAACGATATCGCCGGCACGAATGCGGCGCAGAACACGGCCAGCGATTTTCCCTGCAGTGTGTCCGTGCGTGTCGCGCGCATGCAGCGACCAGGCCACGACGCGCAAACCCATCCGTTTCTGCAGGCTGGCCAGCGCTGGGTTCTTGAGTCCCATCGGCGGTCGGTAAAGCGTTGGCGACACATCCGGGCTCAGCCGCTTAAGAGCTTGCACGCCACGTAATATTTCTTCTCTCATGGCTTTGTGGAACCGAACGTTCAGAAACCGCGAATGGTGGTAACTATGATTGACGATTTCATGCCCTTCGTTCACCATGCGGCGGATCAGTTCGGGGTGGGTTTCGGCATGGCGGCCGATAATGAAAAAAGTTGCACGCGCCTTATGCCGTTGCAGTGCATCGAGCACCAGTGGGGTTAGTGCCGCATCCGGGCCGTCGTCGAAACTCAGCGCCACCAATGGATTGTCACGATCTCCATGCCGGATAACCGGCATGAGCCAGCCCGAACCGGGGCGCAGAGCGCCGTCACCAGCCAGCACCACGTAGGCGATCACTGGGGGCAGCAGTATCCAGAGGTGAGCGCCTGCAAGCACCAGACCGATCCCCAGCCACAGCAGACAAACGGCACGCAGGACATCGCAACGGGTCATGGCGTTTCCACGGGATCGGGGGGCGGTAATTCTAGCAACTGTGTTATCGGGCGCGTCCCAACAACCAGCGCAACATATACCTGAAGCGTGCGCCGTAGGGCGGGCTCAGCAGCGGGAAACCGCTCAAGCGAGATTGGCGAAACACGGGAGTCATCCGGGAAAACGTGCGGAATCCTGTTTCGCCATGATAACTGCCCATGCCCGAGGGGCCGACACCGCCAAACGGCAGGTGGGACTGGGTGATATGGCAGAGCGTGTCGTTGATGGTGACGCCGCCCGCACGAGTACGCTCCAGTGTCCTGCGTAACCGTGCCTGGTTGTCATCGAACAGATACAGGGCCAGCGGATGGGGTCGCGTCGCGATAAAGGTCAACGCTTCGTCGAAGTCGTCGTAGGGAATCAGCGGCAGCCAGGGTCCGAAAATTTCCTCTTGCATGAGAGGGCTATCCGTTGCCACATCACTGAACAGCGTGGGCGCCAAGCGGCGGCCGGTTCCTGGCGAATCGCCGAGTGAATGCGGGTTCGCACCTGCGGCTATGGCCGTTTCATAGAGCCGCTGCAGGCGTGCATGGTGTGCGTCATCAATGATCCCGGCGTACTGCCGATTGGACGCAAACTTTGGGTAGAGTCGTGTGAATTGTTGGCGTGCCGTCTCTATAAACTCCTGCACATGCGTACGCGGCAGCAGGACATAATCGGGCGCGATGCAGGTTTGTCCGGCATTGAAACACTTGCCGACCAGGATGCGTTTTACCGCGTGTTCAAAACGGGCGTCGGGGCCGATAATGGCCGGCGATTTGCCGCCCAGTTCCAATGTCACCGGAGTTAGATTGGCGGCGGCGGCACGCATCACTTGACGACCGACTCCAGTGGATCCTGTAAATAGAAGGTGGTCGAAGGGGAGTGCCGAGAAGGCTTTTCCGACCTCGGCATCGCCGGTTACCGCACGTACTTCATTGCCCGGGAAATAGAGCTTGAGGAGTTCGGAAAACACGGTCGCAAAATGTGGCGTGAATTCCGACAGTTTCAGCAAACAGCCGTTGCCCGCGGCAATAGCGTCGGTCAATGGTCCGATGGACAGATACAGGGGATAATTCCACGGCACGATAATACCGATGATGCCGAGCGGTTGAGGCAGCAATTCGGTTCGCGCCGGAAGAAACCAGAATTCGGCGAAGCGACGACGGGTACGCATCCAGCGTCGCCCATGCTTCAGCGTATGTCGGATCGCCGACAGCGAAGGGAACAATTCCAGCAGTGCCGTTTCCTCGGGAGGGCGGCCACCGAAATCGGCATCGATCGCCTCCGCAATCGCATCGCGATTCTCCAGCAGCAGTTTTTCCAGTGTACGCAGCCTCTGTTTACGCATCTCCCAGTTGGGGCAATGCTCGGCTCCATACGCTTCGCGTACCCGGGTAAACTCGTTATTTGGTGATGATATATCTGGCATGATCTACGAAGTGTACATTAAGCATTGTACTTATAATACAAATCCGCCATAGTGGATTGCACTTTTCATGGGCCGGACGAATTGTTGCACGTGCTAAATGCACGACTTGAATTATCCCGGGTTTCTCGTGCTCCGTTTTTTTTAAAGAGCCGGGGGCGGTTCAGTCATAGATCAAGCGTATCTATTAGAGCCGGGGTAGTCTACATTGGACCACTCGGCTCTGCTATGTTGAATTAGTCTACCTCAGAGTACTGGACACATGCCCATCAAATCCAATGCAACGTTGCGTTCGCCGGCGATTCGCTGGGACGGGGATCGTCTGAGTCTGCTTGATCAGCGCTTGCTGCCTGCCGAGATTCACTATGTCGAGTGCACCACAGCAGTGGAGGTGGCAACCGCTATCCACGACATGGTGGTGCGCGGTGCGCCGGCCATCGGAATCGCCGCGGCCTATGGGGTGGCGCTCGCCGTGCGTGAGCATGAGTCATTGCCGGCGGCTGCTCGCGTCGCGGCGCTAAATGCCGAACTGGAAACGCTGGCCGCGGCACGGCCGACGGCGGTCAATCTGGACTGGGCACTGGCATGCCTGCGTCCTCTGATCGAGCGTGGCGCCGGTTTCGCGGAGGTGGCGGCTGCCGCCGAGGCGTTGCACGACGAAGACGTGGTGACGAACCGGACGCTGGCCCGCCTGGGTGCCTCGCAACTGGGTCCGGCCTCGCGAGTGTTGACCCACTGCAATACCGGGTCTCTGGCCACCGGCGGTGTGGGTACGGCATTGGGCGTGATCGTCAGTGCGTGGCGCGCCGGCAAGCTCCGCGAGGTGCGCTTTACCGAAACCCGACCTTGGCTGCAGGGGGCACGCCTGACGGCCTGGGAGCTGGCTGCCGCCGAGGTGCCGGCCACCCTGATGACCGAATCCGTCGCGGGTGGGCTCGCCGCACGCGGCGAGATCGACTGGTTGATCGTCGGGGCCGACCGGATTGCCGCCAACGGCGATGTGGTGAACAAGGTGGGTACGTTTCCGCTGGCCGAACTGACCCGCTTGGGTGGGGGCAGGGTGATGGTGGTGGCACCGTTTTCAACGGTGGATCTCGCTCTGGCCTGCGGCAGCGAGGTGGTGATCGAGCAGCGGGCGGGCGAGGAAGTATGGCGCGGTACGCAGGCAGCCGACGTGCCGACCGGCATTACCATCGCCAATCCCGCCTTTGATGTAACGCCTGCGCAACGGGTCGACTGTCTGGTGACCGAAAGAGGCCTGATTTCCCCGGCAGAAGGCGAGTTTCCGGGGCAGCTCGAAGCGCCCGGCATGGTAAAATAAACAACTCGATTTTCCGCGCAAATCAAAGAGTTGCCCATGGCTGAATTCGCGAAAGAACTCACGCATATCACGCTGGAAGAGGAGATGCAGCGTTCCTATCTCGATTACGCCATGAGCGTGATCGTGGGGCGCGCCCTGCCGGACGTGCGTGATGGCCTGAAACCCGTGCATCGGCGAGTGCTTTACGCCATGAAGCAGCTCGGCAACGACTGGAACAAGCCCTACAAGAAATCGGCGCGCGTGGTTGGCGACGTGATAGGCAAATACCATCCGCACGGCGATTCGGCGGTATACGACACGATTGTGCGCATGGCGCAGCCGTTCTCGATGCGCCATCTGCTGGTGGACGGACAGGGCAACTTCGGTTCGGTGGACGGCGATTCCCCGGCGGCGATGCGTTATACCGAAGTGCGCATGGCGCGCCTGGCGCACGAGTTACTGAGCGACATCGACAAGGAAACGGTCGATTACCAGCCCAATTACGACGGTTCCGAAACCGAGCCGACTGTGTTGCCGACGCGGGTGCCCAATCTGCTGGTCAATGGGTCTTCGGGTATTGCGGTGGGCATGGCGACCAATATTCCGCCGCACAACCTGGGCGAAACGGTCAGTGCGGCACTCGCCCTGCTGGCCGATCCGGATCTGGACGTCGAAGGTTTGATGCAACATCTGCCGGGGCCGGATTTTCCGACTGCCGCGATCCTGTCCGGGCGCCGCGGGATCCTCGAAGCCTACCGCACCGGACGCGGACGCATTTTTCTGCGGGCGCGGGCGCACATCGACGAGAAGGTCAAGAGCGGGCGGGCGGCGATTATCGTCAACGAACTGCCGTACCAGGTCAACAAAGCGCGGCTGATTGAGAAAATTGCTGAGCTGGTCAAGGACAAGAAGCTCGACGGCATCGCCGAGCTGCGCGACGAGTCCGACAAGGATGGCCTGCGCGTCGTCATCGAGATCAAGCGCGACGCCGTGCCCGACGTGGTGCTCAACAATCTCTACCAGCACACTCAGATGCAGACGGTATTCGGCATCAATATGGTGGCGTTGTGCGACGGCCAGCCCCAGTTGCTTGGACTCAAGGCCATGCTCGAAGCCTTCCTGCGTCATCGCCGCGAAGTGGTGACGCGGCGCACTGTCTACGAATTGGGCCAAGCCCGTAAACGCGCGCATGTATTGGAAGGTCTCGCGGTTGCCCTGGCCAACCTCGACCCGGTGATTGCCCTGATCCGCGCGGCCAAGACGCCGCAGGAAGCCAAGGACGGTCTGCTCGGCCGGACCTGGGAGCCGGGCGCCGTGGTGGGCCTGCTTGAACGCACCGATGCGGCGCTCACACGCCCGGCCGATGCGCCGAAGGAATCGGGTCTGCATGAGGGGCGCTACCGCTTGTCGCCGGCTCAGGCCCAGGCCATCCTGGAACTGCGCCTGCATCGTTTGACCGGACTGGAGCAGGAGAAGGTCGTTTCCGAATACCAAGGGCTGATCGAGACCATTGTCGATCTGCGTGAAATCCTGTCCGACCCGGAGCGGCTGCGTTTCGTGATTCGTCAGGAACTGGAAGAACTGCGTGCTCAGTATGCTGACGAGCGACGCACGGAAATCTCCGATCAGGCCATCGATCTGGAAGACGAGGATCTGATTGCTGATGAGGAAGTCGTGGTGACTTTCTCGCACCGCGGTTACGTCAAGTACCAGATGCCCGACGTGTACCAGGCGCAGCGTCGCGGAGGGCGGGGCAAGCAGGCCGCGGCGGTCAGGGACGAGGATTTTGTGGAGCAGCTCTTTACTGCGCGCACCCACGACACACTGCTTTGCTTCTCCAACACCGGCAAGCTGTACTGGCTGAAGGTGTACAAGTTGCCGCAGGCGAGCCGCGGTTCGCGCGGACGTCCGATCGTCAATCTGTTGCCGTCGATGGAAGAGCACGAACGCATCACGGCGTTGCTGCCGGTGCGCGAGTTCAGCGAGGACCATTTCGTGTTCATGGCCACGCGTCAGGGCACCGTCAAGAAGACCTCGCTGGAAGCGTTTTCGCGTCCGCGTTCCAACGGCATTATTGCGCTCGGCCTGCACGAAGGCGACGAGCTGATGGGGGCCGTGCTGACCGACGGCGACCAGGACCTGATACTGGTCTCAAGCACGGGCCGTGCGATCCGCTTTGCCGAAAGCGATGTGCGAGCGATGGGGCGTACCGCAGCCGGGGTTCGTGGCAAGCGGCTTGAAGGCGACCATACGCTGATTGCGTTGCTGCGCGCCGCCGACGGTGACATCCTGTTCGCATCTGAGCATGGCTACGGAAAGCGTACCATGGCCGACGAGTTCCCGGTGCAGCGCCGCGGTGGGCGGGGTGTCATCGGCATCCGGATCAGCGAGCGCAACGGTAATGCCGTTGGTGCGCTGTCTGTAGCCGAAACCGACGACCTGATGCTTATCAGCGCAGGCGGGACCCTGGTGCGTACCGCCGCCGCGGAAGTGTCCACGCTCGGACGTAACACCCAAGGCGTGCGCCTGATCCGTCTCGGTGACGGTGACCGTCTGGTAGGCATTGCACGCATTGCCGCCGATGAGGACGAAGACGGCGGCGAGACCGGGTGATGCCGCGAGAAGACCGAGCGCCGGTTTACAACTTCAGTGCCGGGCCGGCCTGCCTTGCGGAATCGGTTATGGTGCAGGCACGGGACGAGTTCCTGGACTTTGCCGGCACTGGTCTGTCGATACTTGAAACCAGTCACCGCAGCACCGCCTTTTCCGAGGTAGTGGCGCGCACCGAAGCCGATTTGCGCGCGCTGCTCGGTTTGACCGATGACTACGCCGTGTTCTTCCTGCAAGGTGGGGCGACGCTGCAGTTTCTGATGACGGCGCTCAATCTGGCGCGCGCGAATCAACCGACGGCTTACGTGGAAACGGGGCAATGGTCGCGCAAGGCGATTGCCTGTGTGCGTGAAGTGCGCCCGGTCGAAGTGGTGGTCAGCGCAGCCGACACCGACTATTCATGCGTGCCCGAACAATCCGCGTGGAAAGCGTTGCCGACCGATGCGGCGTATCTGCATTACACGCCTAACGAAACCATCGACGGGTTGGAATTCGATTTCATTCCCGAAACGGATGGAGCACCGTTGCTTGCCGATATGTCCTCGACCATCCTGTCGCAACCGATGCCGGTCAAACGTTTCGACTTGATCTATGCCGGCGCACAGAAGAATCTCGGACCTGCTGGTTTGTGCCTGGTGATTATGCGCCGTGAATTGATCGAGCGGGTCGGTGCGGAGGTGCCGAGCCAATTGAGCTACCGGGCGCAGATTGCTGCCGGTTCCCTGTTCAATACGCCGCCCACGCTGACCTGGCGACTGATCGGTCTGGAACTGGCTTGGGTGCGCGGGCAGGGCGGACTGGAGGAGATGGCCCGGCGTGCGCGGCAGCGTTCCCGCCTGATTTATGAAGTCATTGACGAATCGAATGGGTTTTATACCAACTTGGTGCAGCCCCGGTCGCGTTCGCGCACCAATATTCCGTTCGGCATAGACGATACGGCACTTGAAACACGATTCCTGGCCGAAGCCGACGGTGCAGGCCTGAAACAACTTCAGGGGCATCGCAGCAAGGGCGGCATGCGAGCCAGCTTGTACAATGCCATGCCCGTGGCGGGCGCTGAAGCGCTGGCCGCATTCATGCGCGAATTTGCCCGCCGTCACGGCTGAGGCATACGCTGCAAATCACGATCAATAGGGAAACCGGTTACCGATGACCACGCAAGAATTCGATCCCGTGCAATGGTGCGTGCCGGGGGTGCGCCAACTCAAGCCTTACGAACCCGGCAAGCCGATTAGCGAGCTTCAACGCGAGTTGGGCCTCGACGACATTATCAAACTGGCCTCCAACGAAAATCCGCTGGGTCCGAGCCCGCGTGCCGTGGAGGCCATGCGCCAGGCACTCGATGAGGTGGCGCTCTATCCCGACGGTAGCGCCTATGCACTCAAGCAGGCGCTGGGCGAATATCATGAAATCGGTGAGGAGCGCATTACGGTGGGCACCGGATCCGATCATATTCTCGAACTGATCGCGCACGCTTTTCTGGGGCCGGATCGTTCGGTCGTGTTTGCACGTCATGCTTTTGCCATTTATGCCATTGTTAGCCAGGCGACCGGCGCCGAACTGCGCGTTGCCGATGCGCATGCACCCGACCATCCGCACCAGCCCTATGGCCATGATGTCGATACGTTGCTAGCCGCTGTGAACGATTCGACGCGCGTGGTATTCGTGGCCAACCCGAACAATCCCACCGGCACGTATCTGACGCAGGCCGAAATGGAGCGGTTGCTGGCAGGTGTATCGGGGAACACCGTGGTGGTGATCGATGAGGCATATTTCGACTACGCTGCGCCTTATGCTGCGGATTATCCAAATACCCGCTATTTGCTGGAACGTTATCCGAACCTTATCGTGCTGCGTACCTTCTCCAAGGCCTACGGCCTGGCCGGTGTGCGCGTCGGTTACGCGCTCGCCAGTGCCGCCATGTCCGATTGCCTGAATCGGGTACGCCTGTCGTTCAATCCGAGCAGTCTGGGTCAGGCGGCAGCAGTCGCAGCTCTGGCCGATCGCGAACATGTTCGACGCACGGTGGAACTCAACCACTCCGAGCGGAAAACGTTGGATACGGCACTGCGGGATCTGGGTCTGGGAGTCATTCCGTCGGTTTGCAACTTCGTTACCGCCGACATGGGTCGCCCAGGGCGTGAGTTATTTCAGCAACTGTTGCGTGAGGGTGTGATTGTGCGCCCGCTCGATGGCTATGGACTCGCGAACCATCTGCGTATTTCAGTCGGCCTGCCGAAGCACAATCGGCGTTTTATTCAAGCTTTGCATAAAGTGCTGGCGCAATGAATACGCCGAAAGGTGCATCCGTATTGCGGGTTGCGCCGGGCGGGCCTTTGTCCGGCACGCTGGTGGTGCCAGGTGACAAGTCGATCACCCATCGTGCACTCATTTGTGCTGCGCTGGCCCGCGGCGAATCCGTAGTGCATGGTGCACTGGATGCCGCCGACACCCGGGCCACGGCCAAGGCCTTGCAAACGCTGGGAGCACGCATCGACTGGCAGAAGGATGCGCTGCGTATCGAAGGCACCGGTGCACGGTTCACACCACCTCAACAGCCGCTGGACCTGGGCAATTCGGGCACCGGGTTGCGTCTGCTGAGCGGTGCGCTGGCGGGGTGTGGGGTGGCGTTGACCCTGACCGGCGATGCGTCCCTGTGCCGTCGTCCGATGACACGTATTACCGAACCTTTGGTGGCCATGGGGGCTGACATTACGAGCACGCACGGGCATGCACCATTGACGCTGCGGCCGACCGAGTCTCTGCAGGGGCTCAACTACCGGTTGCCTGTGGCCAGTGCCCAGGTGAAATCGGCCGTGTTGCTGGCCGGGTTGGGCGCGGACAGCGAGACCGCCATCGAAGACCCTTTTCACACACGCGACCATACCGAACGCCTATTGCCGAGCTTTGGTGCCCGGCTTGTGCGTGACGGCATTACGACGCGGCTGAGTCCGGGTGAACTGACCGCAACTACCGTGGAGGTGCCTGGCGATTTTTCTTCGGCGGCCTTCTTTATCGCTGCCGCCCTGCTGGTGCCTGAATCGCGCCTGGCCCTGACCGCAGTGGGGATCAATCCGACGCGGATTGGCCTGTTGTCGGTACTGGAGCGCATGGGCGCGCGTATCGAGCTGCGTAACCGATGTGTCTACGGAGCGGAGCCGGTCGCGAACATGCACATTGAGGGCGCTTCGCTGAGAGGTGTTCGAGTCGGTGCGGGGGAGATTCCGTCGCTGATCGATGAACTGCCGATGCTGATGGTGCTGGCAGCTGCGGCCGAAGGGCCGAGCGTGATGGAGGGTGTGGGCGAATTGCGGCACAAGGAAAGCGACCGTATTACCGCGATGCAGGTTGGGTTGGCTGCGGCGGGCGTGGAGATGACCGTGGACGGCGACAATGTGCATCTGGCGGGCGGTGGTTTCAAGCGTGGAGGGCAGGTGGCCAGCGCGGGCGATCATCGCGTGGCGATGGCATTGGCGGTGGCGGGTCTCGCTGCGCCTTCGCCGATCAGCGTGACCGATGCCGGCTGGGTCGCGACGTCCTTTCCCGAATTTTCATCGTTGCTGCAGACGGCAGGAGGACAGGTGGAGGCCGCATGAATCACGTCCCCGTTCTCACGCTAGACGGTCCCGGTGGCGCCGGCAAGGGTACGGTGGGACGTCGGGTGGCCGCGCGTCTGGGTTGGCATTATCTCGACAGTGGTGCGCTGTATCGGGTGGTAGCGCTAGTCAGTCTCCGCCATGGGGTGGGTGCGGAAGATGCGGCGACCGTTGCTGCGGTTATTCCCGGTCTGCAGGTGGTTTTCGAGGACGAACATGTTGTGCTCAATGGCGAGGACGTGAGCCACGAACTGCGCACGGAAGCGGTGAGCCGCAGGGCATCGGCATTGGCGCCGGCATCCGTCGTACGCGCAGCACTGGTCGAGCGCCAACGTGCCTTGCGCAAGTTGCCGGGGCTGGTGGCCGATGGGCGCGATATGGGCACGGTGGTTTTTCCTGATGCGCAGGTGAAGGTGTTCCTGGACGCCAGTCCCGCGGAACGTGCATTTCGGCGCTATAAACAGTTGAAAGAGCAAGGATTTAATGCTAATCTACCCAGCCTCACCGAAGAGTTGCGCAAGCGTGACGAACGCGACGCGAACCGTGCGGTGGCGCCGCTCAAACCTGCCGTGGACGCCGAGGTGATAGACACCACGGGACATCCGGTCGACTGGGTGGTGGAAAGGCTTCTTGCCCTCGTGACGAACGCGGGTGGAAGCGGGGGTTGATATTCATCGGGAGGCAGGAGGCCACCTTTAACAGACGCAAGCGATCCGCCGGGAGGGCGGCAGCGCGGCACACACACATTCCGGACCGCCTTGTTTACCTTGCGGATGCATTACGGCGGCGGAGAAAGAGAAATTAATGGCTGAATCTTTTGCAGAACTCCTTGAGGAGAGCCTAGGTAGTTCCTGGGTCCAACCCGGCTCGCTGGTCACCGCCAAAGTGGTTTCCGTGGGCCCTGATTTTGTCCTGGTGGATGCCGGACTCAAATCCGAAAGTGCTATTCCAACCGAACAATTCAAGCGCGAGGACGGCGAACTCGACGTTGCTGTCGGCGATGAGGTTGAAGTTGCGGTTGAAGCACTGGAAGACGGTTTCGGAGAGACGCGACTGTCGCGCGAAAAGGCGCGCCGCTTGCGTGCCTGGGAACACCTGAAAACGGCATTCGAGGCCGAGGAGAGCGTGACCGGTTACATTTCCGGCAAGGTCAAGGGCGGCTTCAGCGTCGACCTCGACGGCATTCGTGCCTTCCTGCCCGGTTCGCTGGTAGATGTACGCCCCGTGCGCGATCCCAGCTATCTCGAGGGCAAGCCGCTCGAATTCAAGATCATCAAGCTCGATCAGCGCCGCAACAACGTAGTCGCCTCGCGCCGGGCCGTGGTGGAGAAGGAATTCAGCGCAGAACGCGAGGCCCTGCTTGAGCGCCTGACCGAGGGTGCCGTGCTCAAGGGCATCGTCAAGAATATGACCGATTACGGAGCCTTCGTTGATCTCGGCGGCATCGACGGGCTACTGCACGTCACCGACATGGCGTGGAAGCGCGTACGCAGCCCGCAGGAAGTGGTTGAAGTGGGACAGGAACTCGATGTCAAGGTGCTCAAGTTCGATCGTGAGCGCCATCGTGTCTCCCTGGGACTCAAGCAGCTGAGCGAGGATCCATGGAGTGATCTGCCGCGTCGCTATGCGCCGGGAACCCGCATGTTCGGTCATGTCACCAACATCACCGATTACGGTTGTTTTGTCGAAATCGAAGATGGCGTGGAAGGCCTGGTCCATTCCTCGGAAATGGATTGGTCCAACAAGACGGTCAACCCCTCGCGCTTTGTGCATATCGGGCAGGAAGTCGAGGTCATGGTGCTGGCCATCGACCCCGAGCGTCGTCGGATATCGCTTGGTATCAAGCAGTGCACGCCCAATCCGTGGGAAGAATTTTCCACCAATCACGAAAAGGGCGAGCGTATTACGGGCGTCATCAAGTCGATTACCGATTTCGGACTCTTTGTCGGCCTGGACGGCGGGATCGATGGCCTTGTGCACTTATCCGATCTTTCGTGGGACGATCAGGGTGAGGAAGTCATCCGTGAGTTCAAGAAAGGCGAGGAAGTCGAGACGGTTCTACTTGCCGTTGATGCGGAACGCGAACGCATATCGCTTGGCATCAAGCAGTTGGGACGTGATCCGTTCTCGGGCTTCCTGGGCGATCATCCCAAGGGCAGCAGCGTATCGGGTCCGGTGACTGAGGTCACTGCCCGGGGTGCCGAAATCGATCTGGGTCAGGGGGTGACCGGCTACCTGCGTGCTTCCGATATTTCGCGCGATCGCGTCGAGGATGCGCGTCAGGTGCTCAAAGTGGGCGAAACGGTCGAGGCGCGTATTGTCGGCGTCGATCGCAAGTCCCGCCAGCTTACGCTTTCGATCAAGGCCAAGGAAATCAAGGAAGATGCCCAGGCTGTCGAGGAGTACGGCAAGTCCAGCGGTGGCGCTACCACGACACTGGGTGAAATGCTCCGCGATAAACTTTCACAGGAAAACTGAAGCGATCGACGTATTCCGGCCGGCGTTGCGCGACCAGCGTCGGTCGGAATGGCAGAAAGGCAGATGTTTTCCGATTATTACGGAATGGATGGTCTGGATGGAACATGTCATGTTCCGGGTAGGTGAGGGAGAACAGGAATGACTCGATCCGAACTGGTTAATGCATTGGCGGCCCGGCAAGGCCACCTCCCCATTACGGATGTCGATCTGGCCGTGCGCTCCCTGCTCGAAACCATGGCGGAAGCGTTGGCTTCCGGTCGCCGGATCGAAATTCGCGGTTTCGGAAGTTTTGCCCTACGTTATCGGCCCCCACGGCTGGCGCGCAACCCCAAATCGGGTGCCGTTGTTCCGGTGGCTGAGAAACATGTGCCGCACTTCAAGCCAGGCAAGGATCTGCGCGATCGTGTTCAGGATAGTGTGAGTACCAGCGAGAATTCGCGCTCTGCTGTCGGCGGTTAGTGCTCCAGCTGAGCGGCGCGGATTGCGACGCTTGCGTGTAATTGCGTATACCACCAAACTCATTAGTAATTCATGACAGGAGGCAAGCGGTATGCGGCGTCTTATACTGATGATTCTGGTGCTTATCGTCTTCGGTCTGACCCTGGCCATGGTGTTGGTCAATCTGGGCGACGTAAGAGTGAGCTATCTGTTCGGTTCCACGTCTATGCCACTCTCTGTGGCTTTGGTGGTGGCCTTGGTGTTTGGCGTTGTGCTCGGCGTATTGTGCATTTTTCCAGCCGTATTCAAGGCGCGGGTCCGTGCGCGCCGTGCTCAAGGCAGGCTCGATGCCTTGGAGAAGGAAGTGCACAACCTGCGTCACGCTCCATTACGCGATGCACCCTGAAACCATAGCACTCGCCATTGCGCTCGTTTTAATCGTCGTGGGAGCGGCGGGGGTTGTTTGGAACGAATTGCATCGGCGACGCAGAAAACGTCACACGAATCGCATACCGCCGGAATATTTCGAAGCGCTGGCTTTCATGCTGGGAGAGCAGACGGATCGAGCGCTGGAAGTCTTTCTGGAGTTGGCCGGTCGTGAAACGGAAACGGTGGAACTCCATTTTGCCCTAGGCAATCTGTTCCGCCGCAAGGGTGAGATTGAACGCGCCACGCTGATTCATCAAAACCTGATTGCACGTCCCACCTTGTCACGTACACAGCGGGACTTGGCGCTAAAGGAGCTGGGGCAGGATTACCTGAGTGCCGGCTTGTACGATCGCGCAGAAAAAATCTTCAGCGACCTGATCGATTTGAAAACTCATCAGGTCGAAGCTGCACGATCCCTCATATTGATCTATGAGCAGCAGCAGGATTGGGAGCAGGCGGCAGCATTACGCCGGCGCCTAGAATGGCTGCAGGGGAAGAGCGAACGTAAGGTGATCGCGCACTATTACTGCGAGATCGCGTTGAAGGCCCAGTCGCGCGCCGACGAATCGACAGCTCGCGATGCTCTGACCGAAGCCCACCGCAATGACCGGGATAGTGCGCGCGTACGTTTGCTGATTGCACAGGCTGCAAGCCGGTCGGATGACACACGCCGAGCGATGCGTGAATATCGCGAAGTACTGGAACATGAGCCGGGTCTGGGCGAGATGGTAATGCCCGCTCTGGCCAGCCTTTTTGCACAAGGCGCACAGGCCGCGGAATTCGATGCCATTGTGGCTGATCTGCTCAAAAAGAACCCCAAGGCCTATTTGCCAGTTGCCGTTGCAGGCCTTTTGCACGAAGCCCTGCGTTGCCCGAGTGTGCTCAAGGCCATCGAGCAGGAAATGGAACGGTTGATTCCACCATTAGCCGAGCATGATGCCTGGCCACTGAAGGGTTCGCCCGAGGTACGGGCTATTCTTATATGGTTGCTGTCCAACTGGCTGGAAAAGCGCCTGCTTTACCAGTGCTCAAACTGCGGTTTCAGTGCACACGAGCTTTACTGGCATTGCCCAGGTTGTCGGGAGTGGGATTCGATGCGCATGCGGAGCGATGTGTTTCCAGTTCCGGGTATAGAGATGAAAGATTTTCACCCGCTCGGCTACGACGGCACGATGCAGGTTCAAACAGAGAAGTGAAATGAAAGCTCAAAAGATTCGCAAGGCGGTTTTCCCTGTGGCCGGATTGGGAACCAGGTTTCTCCCAGCCACCAAGGCAAGCCCCAAGGAAATGCTGCCTATAGTCGACAAGCCTCTCATTCAGTACGCGGTGGAGGAGGCGGTCGCCGCCGGTGCTGAATTTCTGATCTTCGTCACCGGGCGCAACAAACGCGCCATCGAGGATCATTTCGACCGAGCCCCGGAGCTGGATGCAGCGCTGGAAGAACGTAAAAAGTTCGAGCAGCTCAAGTTGGTGCAGGATATCGTTCCGCCGCACGTCACCTGCATCCATATCCGACAGCCCGAGGCGCTAGGGCTCGGGCACGCAGTATCCTGCGCCGAATCGGTGATCGGCGATGAGCCTTTTTTTGTGGTGCTGGCCGACGATCTGATCGACGGCCACGGCGAATATTGTCTTGATCAGATGGTCAAGGCGTATCGGCAACATCCCGGCTCGATACTGGCTGTGCAGCGTGTACATCCGGCGCAGACCGCGAGCTACGGCATCATCGATGCTGAAAGAACTGCGGATTCGCTTTACCGCGTACAGGCCATGGTGGAAAAGCCCACGCCTGAGGAAGCGCCGTCCAACCTGGCGGTGGTTGGTCGTTATATTCTCACTCCCGGGGTATTGCGTCAGTTGCGAACCGTGCAACGCGGTGCGGGCGGGGAAATCCAATTGACTGACGCCATTGCAGGCGTGATCGGCAAGGAGCCTGTTTACGGCTATGAGTTCAGCGGCATTCGTTATGACTGCGGCAGCAAACTGGGTTATCTGAAGGCCACAGTTGCTTTTGCCCTGCAGCACCCGGAACTGGCCGAACCCTTTGCCCATTGGCTCGATACCGGTCATCTGCCTCCGCGGCCCGGAAACGGCGAATAATCCCTGAGAATTCCGGGTCAAACCGTTGACGGACAGGGCTCAGCCCAATAAAATACACCTTTCTACTCCCCGGTAGCTCAGTTGGTAGAGCGACGGACTGTTAATCCGTTGGTCGTTGGTTCGAGTCCGACCCGGGGAGCCATATAATTCAAAGACTTAAGCTGGAGTTTTCTGGCGCCTTGGTTTTATGTCAGAAATACATCAGTGGTGTGACGTAGCCTTTCATTTTAGTTCTCGGCTGTCGGATAGCCATTTGATATTTCCTGCTTTACCAACGTAAGTGAATTTGACCCCGATGCGACAGGCGTTCGAGCAGACGAGCTGTCCATCAGACGGGTTGAGTTCTCCAGCTTTCGTAGGTGGGATTGGCACAAGTCTGTAGTCGACCCCTCCGTGACCTGGAACCGGGTATGGAGATATCAGCGGATCAGCACTTTACGCCCGCCATCGATATCCTGTGATCCCCAGAACCCGTGGCAACGTGGCAGCAGATATCGCCACCCAAAGTCGGCGCGCTGTCTATCGCGTTGAAGCCGCGATGCAGGGCCTTGTTCAGTTCGCACAGGTTCGGCTGGGTAAAGGGTAAAGGCGGCTAGTGCTTGCCGGGCAAGCTCCAAATATCCAGCACGCCGCTGGTGGCGTGATCGTTGGCGTTTCCCTCTGGGAGAATGATCTCGCCCTGCAATACGATGGGGCTGTTCCAGTGACCCGAGCCGCAAGGCAGCGTTGCGATGAGTATGCCCGAAGCCGCTTGATACACGTTTAGTCCACCCGGGCGCGCGTAAACGAACAACAGGCCGTCCGCTTCGAACGGACTGGTGCCGCCGGTGTCGTTTTTCCATTTTTCCTGAAGCCTGCCATGTTCGAGTACCCAGGCTGCGGTGCCGCCGTTGTCGGCGGCAAACATCCAGGTTTGGCCGTCGTGTTTCCATACCGCCGGCTGAGTGAACAGATCCGTGCCGCTGGGCGTGGGAACGATCTGCAGTTCGTGGTCTTTGTGGGGGGCGGTGCCGGCGATGGCTTTGCGGCTGAGCAGGCGGATATTGCCATCCTTGCCCCCTTGGGCGATCAGGTCGCCGCCCAGCAGCACGGGCGAAGTCGAGCCCAGGTCCTTGTCATCCGCATTCAGTTCCACAGTATTAGCCGGAGTGTAGTTACCCAGCATTTTCGTGGCATCGGCATTGAGCTCGATGACCGAATCGCCCCAGTCGGTTGTGCCGTTCCAGTCGGCGTTGCCGGTGGCGACGAAGATGTCGCCGCTCTCGGGATCAATCACCGCGCCGGCCCGCCCCCAGATGGCCGAATCACTCTGCGGGCAGGAGTCTGGCTGCAACAGGCCGCTGCGGTTGCTGCATAACGAGTTCCACACGTGCAGGAGTTTGCCGGACTTGCCGTCGAGAATGGCGACATGGCCCTGATAGGGCGGGCGATCGCCAATGTAGCCCGCCGTAACTGCAATCACGCGGCCATGGAAAAACTTCAGGGGCGAGTCCATCTTTTCCCGCCGCGGCAGCCTGGTGATGGAAGTCCGCCAGACACGGTGGCCATCGCTGACGGCCAGCTTCTGAATGTAGCCGTCGGGAGAGGCGGCATAGATGAATCGCCGATCAGGATCGGCCACGGGGGTGGCATTGGTGATCTGGCGCGTGCCGGCCAGCCGCCGATAGCTGTCCGGCGTGTATTCCCATAAAACGTTGCCGCTGTCGGCATCGATCGCCAGTGTCTTGCCGTAGGTGGTGGTGACGAAGATGGCGTTATGGCGGGTGCCGTGGATATTTACCCCGTGCAGGTAAATGGCGCTGGCATCCACTGTGCCATCCAGTTTGATCTGACGGCGTGTGAGATGGGTGACATTGGCCGTCGTGATGCCGGTGGGTTGTGGGTTTGCGCTGGTGCTTTGCACGTTGCCTCCGAACATGGGCCAGTCTTGTGGTGGCAAACTTTGGGCGGCGACCGGGAGAGCCACGCTGGCGCCAAGCAGAGCGAGAATAGAAAACCAAAACCTCATCCCAAAATTATGCCACGAAATGGCACTCCTGGTTGCTGAAGATCGGTAAAAACCTCAACCATCATCTGGTTCGCTTACGCGTGATTCGAGCGAGTTCCATGCCTCATCAGCGTCCGTAATTCTGACCAACTGCCGCCGACGAAGGGCTGGAGAAATTGCCGCCCAAGCCCTCAAGTGGACTTGGGCGCATTACTGGATATTGTCGATCGCTGCAGTTGCTACGGGATGGGGATACGCACGGTGAGTTCCTGGATTCCGGTGTCTTGGTTGAAGGGGCCGAACAAGAACCAGTGTGAAATGTGATGATGGCCAAGTTCGATCGCTAGCCCCTTTGAAAACCCACAGCGCATCGATGCCGAAGCTAAAGTCCAGCGGGCTGGAAAGGTGTTTGCCTCCGCTATAAAAATAGAGCGTGATTGCTCCGCTGTGGGCGATGACTGGATGCGGAGTGAGATGAATTCCAAACTCCTGATTAATGAATAAATAAAGCGAACGGCATTCTGGTATCTCGGTGCTCGCGAACGGATTGCCCCCTGGCAGGTACTGTCCTCAGCTATGCCGGATCCGGCCGACTCGATCGAAAATGCCCAGGGAGGAACTGTAAGTGCCGGTGTCGGGCGAGGTGTGACACGGATTGTGGTTTTAGTGTGCGCTAGCGCACGGAACACTCGGTTTATTTATGCTCAAATTCATGTACGCCTTAACAGGGCATACGCCGGATGCGCCAAATGGAATTCCGGGTGATGCTAACGGGATGTGCGATGCGCAATAGTGCAATGTGTCTGCTGGACAGGTTGAAAAATATATTCGTGTCGTGCACACAGGCCGGCGGTCGCAGCCGCTGCGCACCGTCGCTTATTCAATTGATTGGCCTGACGGGGTTGGCCTCGGACAGGACTTGGTCAGCGTCCTAACTTGAATGGAGTTATTGACATGAAACTACTATCTCTCGCGCTGCTACTCATTGCAGCACCCGCCTTGGCGGATCCAGGCGTCTGGACAGCTGATTCGTCAGCTACTGCCATCGCGCCGATCACGGCTACACAGATCGCGGCGTTCGTCCCGGAGGCCCGTGGACCGTTCACGTTCCCCGCACCATACAACACGACCGGCATCCGCGTCACACAGTCGAGTGATTGCGGAAATGGGAATTGCGTCAACTACATTGGCTACAACTATTGGGCGAATATGTCGAACAGCGCCGGCAGCAACATCATGTACATCATGGTGGGTCTTTCTGCAAACAAAGGCGGCGGTGGCCCGAACCTATACAGCCTGGACAAGACCACGGATGCCGTCACCAATCTCGGCCCGATCTTCACGGACTCCAACAAATACCAGACTGGAGAGACCATGTACTTCAGCCACACGATGCCCACGGCCATGTACTACGTGAGCGGGCTGAAAACCCTTGACAGAATTGACGTGTTGACCAAGCAGGTGACGCCGATTTTCTCGATCGGCCAGTACAACAACGGACAGTATCCTTATATGTATTCTTGTACGACCAGCGCGAATGATGATGTCAGCTCGTGCATAGCAGAAAATTCCAGCTACGCGCGAAAGGCTTGCATAGTTTATACGAACAGTACGGGGGAATTCGTCACCTTTCCAGAGCAGACCAGCTATGGAGTGCACCAATGCGCCATTACACCGGATGGAAAGAGCGTGCTAATGGAGGAGAAAACGCCTTCCACCTGTTCGCGGTGCGATCAGGACACGGTGATTGGAGACGTTGCAACAGGCACACAGACTATCGTTGGAAACCAGATCGGCGGCGGTGGGCACTCTGCTCCTGGGTACGGTTATTACATCCAGAATATGAACTGGGATTTGACCTATGACGGCGCGTATCTGTGGAACGTGGACGACCTGTCCGAACCTGCTGGATACGTCTTCGCGCAGCCGTGGCGCAATCAGTGCGTCGGTGACCCGGCTATATGCAGCAGTGTGCCAGAGCACCCCACGTGGCTGAATGCCGTACCCGCTTCGGTGACCCCCATTGCCCAGCAGTACGCTTGCGATGACAGCATCAGCTCGTTGAATGTACCTTTTGCGAATCAGGTATTCTGCTACAACCTCGATACCTCTGTTCCTCCCGCTCAACTCAAGAGCCTGATTGTCGCCCCGGTGATGACCGGCGACTCTAATACAGGTTGTGGAACGCTGAAATACGACAATCTGCCGAAAGGCAATATCGACCCGACCGGAAATTACTTGATCTGGTCGTCGAACCTCGAGACGAACACGGATTGTCAAGTGTTCATTGTGAAGATCCCAGTCTCTCAATTAGAGCCGCCACCTACGCCGCCGCCTGCGAGCGTGACTGTGCCTTCGAGTTTTCAGGCCGTGAGCTCAGTACGCAAGGTGGTTGACACGAACGGGCGTCAGCACATCATCATGAACTCGAGGTTAGATCCGCCACCCACGCCAGCGCCTGCGAGCGTGACTGTGCCTTCCAGTTTCCGGGCCGTGTGCTCAGTACGCAAGGTGGTTGACACGAACGGTCGCGAGCACGTAATAACGAACTGCCGGAGGCTGCCATGAATATGGAAAATATTACATTCTGATGTCAAAACGCGAGATCTGATCCTGAAATCTCCTGGGAAGGGTCGTTGGGCGACACTGGTGTGGAAAAAATTTCATCCGTCACCAATTATGTGATTTTTTATGGGAAGTTCATAGGACCAGGTTTCGGACAGCGTCTTACTGCCCGATTTAAGAAATGCACGCAGTGTGAGTGGAGCATCAGGTGCTGGAGCTGCCAGTAGTGAGAGACGCCAACAATGCAGCGGTGCCACCCATTGGACCGATTGGTGTAGTACCTCTGTCTTCTGAATTCCTGTGACCACTGCAGAAACCGATGCATCAGAGGAAAGGTGTGCCAAGGGACCGCCGCCAAAGTCGACGATAATTCTATAGACCGGGTTATTCCCCGCATTGGGCCGACCGAGGCCAATACGTGTGGTCTCAACATGAGCCATCGGTTCATTGGGGACATTCGGCGACCCGAAGTTCAACGTGTAGTCGAGAGCGTACTTCTCTCCGGCAACTGGTTTAGCCTCTGGGCTCCAAAAAGCCACGATATTGTCATTGCTCTCGGCCTTGGTTGGAATTTCAACAAGCACCACATGTCCGTTCCCCCAATCTTGGTGGGGTTCGACCCAAGCGCTTGGTCGAAGATCGTAGCGCGCTTGCATATCCCGATAGGCCCGAAAACTGGTAGTGCGTTGGAGTAGCCCGAAGCCGCGAGGGGAGTCAGCGGAAAAATAATCCATCTGCAATGACAGGGGGTTGATTAGCGGACGCCACAGCCATTCTCCGGTCGCTGCATGGATCAGCAAACCGTCGGAGTCGTGCACTTGTGGTCGCCATTCGGCTGCAGGGCGTGGAGTGTCGGCACCGTAGAAGAACATGCTCGTGAGAGGCGCAAGCCCTAACGACGCAATATTTTTGCGGGCAAATAGTATGGCTTTTACTTCAATGCGAGTCGGTGCGCCTGGAAAGACTATAAAGCGATAAGCTCCCGTCATGCTCTGCCCGTTTAGTAGAGCGAAGAACCTCAAGGCGTGAGCGCCTGGACTAGGACGAACCAACCAGAAGTCGGTAAAAGCAGGAAATTGCTCGCCTACAGGCAAACCCGTGTCGATGGCAATTCCTCGGCCGGAAAGGCCGAAGTGCTCGCCGCGCGCGACGCCCCGGAAATAGCTGGCGCCCGCGAAGACCAGGAACTGGTCTTGTATACCGGGATGATTGATCGGGTAGGTCAATTTGAATCCCGCGTATCCCAGGTTCGAAGGCACTTTGTTCGCGAGTTGACGACTTGGCCAGGTGAAATCGGATTTTTTGAAGGCTGCCGTATGTATCCCATCGGCAGCGACAATATGGATGTGCACGATGTGGCGGAAATATTCACCGGGAGCGATCAGCATGACCTGGAAGTGGGAGTGGCTTTTTCGCCAAAGACTCATCTGCGGGTTGAACCGAATCTTTTTATACTCGGTGTAGTCTAGATTGGATAAAAAGTCCGGGATCGAAGCGGGAGGCCGATACGGTTTGGCTGCTAGCGCCTTGGCACGGCTGACAATGTTGCTGTAATTGAATACTTGCGCATGTGCGGGAAGCGCCCATGTAAAGGCTGCAAGCATGGCCAATCTCAGCGCGGCACAAGGCGCACAGGCGTATTTACCCATTTGGTGCCAAACATTCTCCGGGTAATGGTATTTTCTCAGATATGTATATAAATAAGGGTCCTGTCAGGACACGGGAGAATTAAATTTTTTTAATAATTCGGTATCTGATTAGACGGTATTCTTGAAAATGACATCCCAATCAACAGAGGGAACCACGCCTAGCAATGACATTCGCGACCACGACTCAAGAGAACAAAGTTGCCGCTGTCACACTCGCTTTCTGGGTATTTAAATTTCTTGCAACCACTCTGGGAGAGCTGTCGGGAGATTTCCTTTCGATCACATTGGGATTGGGCGATGGCTTGGCTTTTCTGAGCACTTTCGCGGTCACGATGATACTTCTGGTTGCCCAAATCAAAGCAACGCGATTTCATTCGTTACGCTACTGGACGAGCATGATCGCCACCGTGGCATTGAGTTCCGAGAGTTCCGATTTTCTCAGCATCCACTTGTTTTATGGTCATGGTCTGGATACGCTTATTTTTGCCCTGTGTACGCTGACTGTATTTGGGATCTGGCAGCGTTTCAGAGGCCCTATACGAAGCTATCCCATTCGGCAACGACAAGAAGAGCTGTTGTATTGGGCCGCGGTTTTTTTTGCGAGCGGTTTGGGTGTGGCATCCGGGGATTTTCTGACTGACAGCGCTGGTATTGGCGTCCTCACAGGTGCGTTGATGAGTGCCGGTGTTCTCGCCATGGTGCTGATTGCCTACTATCTGAGCCGTATCAATCGAAGTCTGCTCTTCTGGGTTGCTTTCGTATTCACGCGACCATTCGGTGTTTGAACGGATGCGAGAAGCCGCTCCCAGGCCGATATTCCCGGACAATGCCACAGACCGCATGGTGCTGATTACAGGAGACAGGTCAATTCCGCTGCCATGTCCGTTGAAATATTGGCAGATGGCATGTCTCGGAACTATCTGACGGAATAGCGATCTATTTCGGCACATGCGTCACATCATGGGTCGAAGTCAAAATGAAGAACATCACTCGCTCAACGCTAATAGCATCAACAGGTCTGGCTATCATCGGCTTGATCTCCAGCGGTTCGGCATTAGCGGCAACAGCCACGCCTGTCTATATACACATGAACGGTTTGAATGATTTTCTTCCGAAGATCGTTTTCGTACAACCCGGTCAATCCATCGTATTTGTCAACCAGGATCAGGGTCCTCACTCGATTCATGGATATAATCCTGTCGGCGGCGATCACCTCAAGGACGTGGACGAAGCCTTGCTGCCAGGCACGCCAGGGCCAGGGCACACCGTACATACCTACAAGGTGACATTTCATCATGTGGGCGTGCACTATTACATTTGCACCATTCATGCCCATCTTGTGCCTGTGTACAAGACCCCGTCGGGAAAAGCCTACGATCTTCCGGCCAAACGCCAGGGCATACACGGGTACCGCGGCAGCATGGCGGGAGTCGTGATTGTCACCCGTGAGGCATCCCTGCTGAAAAGTAACCCTCCCATTACACATCAACGCATTCTCCAGAAGTTCTGGAACAATGGAGACGTGAATGGCAACTAATCCAATTCCTCCGCGCTCCTTACTGCAATTCCTCCATTGTCTTTTCTGACGAAGTAGGTCATGGGCCGAATCCGCACCCACCGCCCGCGAGTCCAGCGCAAGAGTCTCTGCCAGGCTCTCCTCGCTTTCGGCGTGGTTTGCGGGTTCGGCCTTCCCGTGCAGGCAGCGCAACTCCCGATCTCGGCTCCGGCAACCCACAATTTCTGGAGCCAATGCACACCCGATTGGCAGACTGGGGGCTGTCGCGATGCGAGGGCGTCCTCCCGCTTCAGCTTGCAGCTGCCACCGCTCGCTGCGGGGTCCGATGCGGCCAAGTGCCGGGAGCCGCCCTGTGCGCTGGCTGGCATTACCTCACCGGGTACGGCCTTCACTCGGGCGGCGCCGGCGGTGTCTCGGCCGCGCAGGCCTTTCGCTGCCACCGCTGGACCCGGCAACCGGGTGGGCTACTACTTTCTGGGCGCGATCCCGGTGATCGTCGGCGTGGGCAGCCTGTTAGGTATCGATCACCGGTTGCACTACGACAACACGGGGATATGGAAGCGCAGCGACCAGAAGAATCTCGAGTACGGCGTGATCGCCGCCGAACTTGCAGGCGGACTGTACTTCGGCGGCCAGAGTCGGCTAGGGCGTACCTTCTGGCAAAGCATCGATGCGTCCGCTTTATCGGCAATTACCGTCCAAGCCCTCAAATACACCTTCAGCCGCGCGCGGCCTTATCAGTCGTCAAGCCCCGGCCACTGGTTCCAGGGCGGCTGCTGCCAGAGCTTCCCGAGTGGGGAAGTCACGCTGCAGGCCAGTGTCGTGACCCCCTTCATCCTCGAATACCACACGCAGCATCCCTGGGTGTGGGCGCTCGAAGCATTGCCGCTCTATGATGCCCTCGCACGCATGAAAACCCAGGGGCACTGGCAGACGGATGTGCTGGCGGGTTGGGCGCTCGGCACGGCGTTCGGCATTTTTGCTCACCATCGCAAGATGCCATTCATCCTCGGCTTCATGCCACACGGAATCATGGTGGGATGGCACACGAGCTTTTAGATGATATGCGTGCGGGTTCCGGAGAGATGTATTCCGATTTTCGGAAGCCCCGGTGGATTTCAAGCTACTCGATAGAACTGCTTTGGTATGAGTCTATGAAAAAGCACATGAGCCTAAAGTGGTGTAAATGAGAAAGAAAGTTCCGCGAATAATGGGTCGATTCAACCGACCGAGCAGCCGCGTTCGCTTGTCCAGCGAAGGCGCGGGCCGGTTCCGCCTGGAAGGGGAAGTGGATTTTGATACGGCTATGCACTTGCTGCATGAAAGTCGAGCAATGTTCAAGCACGAGGAGCGGGTATATCTTGATTTTTCCGGGGTGGATCGGATCAACAGTGCAGGCTTGGCGCTGGTCATCGAGTGGCTGCGTGAGGCACGCCGCGAATCGCGCACGCTGGAGATCTGCAATCCACCGGAGGGATTAATGGCAATGGCCCGGATTTGCGATGTGGAAGACTTGATACAGACGCTACTGGCCCAGTCCGATCGGCCGGCAAAGCCCAGAGTCTGGTCAGCCCCGAGTAAACTGTGACTCGGAACTCGGGCTGGCCGAGTAGCAGGTGAGGCTGCCAGTGTTACGCCGCCGCTTTGTTCCAGCATCGGCTCATAATCGAGCGTCTGGTTCGGATTGTAGTTGGGCAGGTTCTCCCGCACCGTCTGGTCACGGTTCTGGAAGTAGATGCTGCGCAATAGCGCATAGGGGGCATGGGACTGCTCCAGCAACTGATGCATGTTCAAAAAGCTCGCTCGGTGATGGCCTGCAGGGCTTAGTATGGACGACGTTTATCTAGCACATATAGAGGCTTTACAGATAAAATACCTGTTAACTGGAGTGGCCGAGGGTTTGCTTAACCCGGTTCGCAATTATCGTGCTCGAGCTTTAGATTGGTTGGCTTTTTTAAAAACCCATTGAGGGCAGTTATTATGCGTGCTGTCATTACGTTTTTATTCCTGTCCGGGGTTGGCCTGGTCGTTATCGGCACTGCATTCGGGCAAGGTAACAAGGGGGCTATGGTGGCTTCTTCCCCGGTTTCCCCGGAAAATCCCGCCATGATTATCCAACGCGCCTCTACGCAATTTATCGAGGCTCTGAATCGACACGAGGCGCAGATCAAGAAAAATCCGCAGGAGATCGACAAGCTGGTGCACAAGTACCTGCTTCCACATTTTGATTTGAGTTTTACCACGCGGCTCGTGCTCGGGCATTACTGGAGCGTGTCAACACCTGCACAACGCAAGGCATTCTCTCAGGCATTTATTCACTATCTTCTTGCCGTTTATGCGAAAGGAATTGCAAGTTATCACAGCGCTAAAGTTCAGGTACTGCCTTTACAGGGGGGGGCTTCCCGGCAGTTCGTCTCGGTGGCTACGCTGGTCCAGGTTCCGAACAGTCAGCCGGTTGCGGTCGACTATGCAATGCATAGAGTGTTCGGTAGTTGGAAAATTTTTGACGTGAAAGTAATGGGCATATCTTTTGTGCTAACCTATCGCGATCAGTATCAAGATGAGATCAAGCAGACAAGTTTGACTGCGCTCATCAAGCGTCTGCAACACGTGCAATCGCCCAAAAGCGTAACGGTTTTGGCGGCGGCGACCAGCGGGTAAATATATGCGTAATTGTTCTCCTTGCCGAATACCTGAATGGAGCGGAAAGCCCCTTCGAGTGATCCTTTGAGCGGGTGCGACAGTGACGTGACTGGCGACAGAGTCGGGATCGGGTTACAGTCGAAGTCATGGGCAAGGCTGGCTCGCAGTAATGCGAACTGTTATCTATGCCATTCAGAAAATCCCCTCTATGCAGGAAGGTAATGCTGTAGGCTGGATTGGTTTGATACTGAGTGCGGCTAGCGTAGCCTACTCGTTACTAGCGGTTGTGGCAGTCGCCTTTGAGCGTTGCCGGCGCAAGCAACCCGATGATTCGAATTATCGCCCACCGGTAACTGTGCTCAAGCCCTTGTGTGGAGATGAGCCACGCCTGTATGAGGCGCTACGTTCTTTTTGCGTGCAGGACTACCCCCTATATCAAATTGTTTTCGGCGTGCGTGAGGGTGACGATGACGCATGTCGAACCGTGGAACGCCTCACACGGGAGTTTCCTTCCCTGGATATGAAGTTGGTTGTCGACGGAAGGGTAATAGGGAAAAACTTAAAAATTAGTAATCTAGCCAATATGATGACACAGGCACGCTACAATCACATAGTAATATCGGACAGCGACGTCATCGTGGAGGACAACTATCTCGGCCAAGTTGTATCGCCACTCGAAAATCGCTCGGTAGGATTGGTGACCTGTATTTATCGCGCCCGCGCCCTGGGGTATTCGGCTTCGCGTTTCGGTGCCCTTTTTATCGATGGCTGGTTTATGCCTGCGGTACTGGTTTCTCGACTGCTGAGGGTGCATAGTTATGTCTCTGGCGTTACCATGGCGATGCGTCGTGATACGCTTTCGGCGATTGGCGGTTTCGAGAGCTTCGCCGACAGTCTGGCGGACGATTACATGCTGGGGCAGGCCGTGCGTCGCTTGGGTCTGCTTGCTCTGATCTCGCTGGTTCCGGTGGAGACCGTAGTAGCCGAGAAGAGTCTGTCTGCAGTTGCACGTCATGAGCTGCGCTGGATGTCGACTATCCGTTCAGTACAGCCTGTCGGATATGCCTTCTCGGGTATCACATGCGGAGTTACTTTGCCGCTGGCGGGTGTCTTGATGGGTGCGGGTGCTCCCATCGTGGTGGGTTTGCTAGCGGGTGCGATCTTATTACGGGTGGTGCTACACTGTACGTGGCACAAGCAACCGATGGCTGCTGCGCTTCGTACGGTTTGGCTCTTACCCATGCGCGATATATTCGTATTCGGCATCTGGGTTGCAGGGTTTTTTTGCCGTAATGTCAACTGGCGTGAAAATATCCTGCCAGTGAGCAAGGTTTAGAAAAGTTCTAGAAAGTGTCGCATCAAGCCATCAGGCTTTATGTTCAACTTGCCGTGGTAAGAGTGCATGATGAAAACATTGTTTCTACATCCGCCGTCGTTTGATGGCTTCGATGGTGGTGCCGGATCGCGCTACCAGGCCAAACGAGAAATCCGTTCGTTCTGGTATCCGACCTGGCTAGCCCAGCCGGCCGCAATGGTGCCGGACAGCCGGCTGCTGGATGCGCCTGCAGATGGTTTGAGCCTTGAGGATGTGCTCCCCCTGGCGCATGAATACGATCTGGTTATCATGCACACCAGTTCGCCGTCTTTTCCGTCCGATGCCAAGGTGGCTGCTACGCTTAAGGCAGAAAATCCCAACCTGCTGATCGGCATGGTGGGTGCCAAGGTGGCCGTCGAACCCGAACAGTCTCTAAAGGCAACCGATGCCATTGATTTCGTCGCCCGTGAGGAGTTTGACTACACGGTCAAGGAGGTCGCCGAAGGCAAAAAATTGTCTAAAGTACTGGGGTTAAGCTATCGCGACGATAGCGGCAAGATTGTTCATAATGCGCCACGGCCCATGATCGAAAACATGGACGAATTGCCTTTCGTTTCCCCTATTTACAAGCGAGATCTGACGGTCGAAAATTACTTCATCGGCTATCTCATGCATCCTTACGTGTCGCTTTACACCGGACGCGGGTGCCGCTCCAAGTGTACGTTTTGCCTGTGGCCGCAAACGGTGGGCGGACACCGCTACCGTGTGCGTAGCCCGCAAAACGTACTCGAAGAGGTCAAGTGGATCAAGGAGAACATGCCCGAGGTCAAGGAGATCATGTTCGATGACGATACCTTCACGGATTTCAAGCCGCGCGTAGAGGAGATAGCCCGCGGTCTGGGCAAGTTGGGTGTGACCTGGTCGTGCAATGCCAAAGCCAACGTTCCTTACGAAACCTTGAAGGTGATGAAGGACAATGGCCTTCGATTGTTGTTGGTTGGATACGAATCGGGCAATCAGCAAATCCTGTTTAATATAAAAAAGGGTCTGCGGCTTGATATCGCCCGACGTTTTACCCAAGATTGCCGCAAGCTCGGCATTACCATTCACGGTACGTTTATTTTGGGTCTGCCGGGCGAAACACAAGACACCATAAAAGAAACGATTAGCTATGCTCAGGAACTCAACCCGCATACCATTCAGGTCTCCATCGCCGCTCCTTATCCGGGTACTCGCATGTACCGGGAAGCGATCGAGAATGGCTGGCTTGACGTAAACGAAGCTCGGCATTTGGTCAATGATCATGGAGTGCAGCTGAGCCCCATCAGCTATCCACATCTTTCCGCTACCGAGATTTTTGGTTCTATCAAGACTTTTTATAAACGGTTCTATTTTCGCCCACAGAAGATAGCTGAAATGGTCGTGGAAATGATTAAAAGCCGCGAAATGATGAAGCGAAGGTTGCGCGAAGGCGTAGAGTTTATGCGCTTCCTGCGCCAACATTAAAGTCTATAGAGTTGATGCTGTGCTATAGAAATCGGGAAATCTGCTATCGGAAAACACACGAGCTAATTTTTCTCGATTTTATGTCAGTTCACGGTTTATGATCGGCAACAAACATCGACCAAACAATCGTCGTCGTCTCATTGTGACCGCGGACGATTTCGGCTTGGATAAGGCTGTCAACGAAGCCGTGGAGCAAGCGTGGCGGGAGGGTATTCTGACCGCCGCCGGGCTCATGGTCGGTGCGCCGGCAACGGCGGATGCCGTAGAAAAGGCGCGACGCCTGGACGGCTTGGGCATTGGTCTGCATTTGGTTCTGACCGACGGCGAGCCGGTATTGCCGGTCGAAGAGGTCAATTTGTTGACCGATTCGCAAGGTCGTTTTAACGACAATATGGTGGCTGCCGGTGTGCGTTTTTTCTTCGACTACCGGGCACGCCGACAGCTTGCCGCAGAGATTCGGGCCCAGTTCGAGGCCTTCAGACGTACCGGCCTGCGTCTCGATCACCTCAGTGTGCACAAGCATTTTCATCTGCATCCTACTGTGCTCAGCCTGGTTATGGCTATCGGTCGGGAGTATGGGTTGAAAGCCGTGCGTCTGCCACGTGAGGCACCGGAGCCTCGTGCCCTGGTTCCCTGGTTGGCGCTGATGCGCCTACGCCTGCTTCGGGCAGGCCTGCGCTGCAACGATCAGGTCTTCGGACTGGCTCACACGGGCCAGATGGACGAAGTTCGCATGGTCGCATCTATTTCAAAAATACCCTATGGCATAACGGAGATATATTGTCATCCGGCATCGCGTAATGACATCACTCCAGCTATGGACGGCTATCTTCACACCCGAGAGTTGGCAGCGTTGCTGAGTCCAAGAGTTGCCGCAGCGATAGATCAGGCGGATGTGGAAATGATCGCCTTTCGCGACATTGCCTGAATCGTTATTTCCTCGCTCCTTGCGGCAGGTCTTTATCGGTGTCGTGCCCCACGTAGCATGGACCATCCTTCATTGATTTGCCAGACTATTAAACCCGGTAGGCCCTGAGCCAGCTCACGGAAGCGCTTTACCAGTGAGATCGACAGAGCCAGAGTTGGTGTTAGACCCAGCATGGAGCCCACCAGCAGGAAAGCACCTTCCTGTATACCGAGTGCTCCGGGGATAAAAAAGGCCACGTTGCGTACGGTCTGTCCCAGACCTTCCAGAATCAAGGCATCCACCACGGAGATCGTGCCCCCCAGCAAATGCACAATTAGCCAGACCTCTATGCTGCCAACCAACCAAGCGAAGAACTGAAGTAAAAAACTTTTCCACAGTTTGGTTTTAGCGCAATAGATTTGTTCAAGGTAGTTTCTGATGATGTCTGCATTCTCGTTTAAACCGGTAAAAGAAGTTAGACCAGATGCCCAGGTGCGAAGGCGTGGTGGAAGGATGGCCGTTCCGCTGCGCTGCAGACGATAGAAGAAATACACGGGAAGGCAGAATAAACCTGTACCCAGTGCGAGCGGAAGCACGATCTTGGCATCCATGCCGTGAATTTCCATCAGCACCAGACTAAGCGTAATAAAAACCAGCAACGAACCTGCTGATACGGTGTCTGCTACGATCGCAGAGGCTAAGGCTAGCTTAGGCTCGATGCCGCGTTTACCGAGCAGGTAGGATTTAATGAAGAGCCCTCCCACCTGAGCGACGGGCAAAAGGCTGTTGACCGATTCGCCGACCCAGCGTGCATAGAGAAATTGGCGCCAAGGAGGCGGCTCGCGTATCAAGACTTGCCAGCCCTTGGCATCTATCATCAGGGGCACGAGCATAACAACGGGGATAAGCAGCAGTTTGAGACCACCACGGGCCAGCACCATCCCCAACTGATGCGTACCGTTGCCGATAATCAACATGGCCATTGCGGCCAAGCCGAGCGCAAGCGCCGCCCAACGCAGAAATTTCACTATGATGCATGCTCCGCGTGGTGTTCGTTAGTGTCCAGCAAGGCAGGCAGCACAATCAAGTCGCTGAGCAGGATAAGAGTCAATCCCAGCGCAAGCACCAAGCCCATGCTGGCCGGGCCGCCGTGGCCGGTAAAAGCCAGATTGCCGAAGCTTGCCAGCGTGGTCAGGGCGCTGAATACAACCGCTTTCGTAGCGCTCGTGGACAGGGTGTTCTTTGCGTGCTCGCGACGACGACGGGCTCGATTGACGATATGAATTCCGTAATCAACGCCGGCGCCGAACAATAGCGGTAGCGCGACGACGTTGGCGAAATTGAATGTCTCGCCTATCAACACCATGACGGCACAGGTCAGCAACCCACCCAGTAGCAAGGGAGCCAGGGTGTGTAACGTGTCGCGCAGGTTGCGAAACGTGAGCCACACGATCGCCAAGGTGATAATGAGTGTATAGGCAAGCGCTTCCAGGAAGGCATGGCTTACCAGCCTGGCTGCATGCACCATGATCACCGGGGCTCCCGTGGCGTGAGGTGCTACTTTTCCGACAGCGTCAACAAAACGCGTGAGGGCGGCATCTTGCATCAGGTTTTCACGCGGAAACACGGCTACCCGGTGAAGTCCTTCGGGACTGACCCAGCGGCGCCTGAGGTTCGTCGGCAATCCGGCCAGGGTAATACGCTGCGCTTGCAGCGATTGTTGCAAACGTTCGAGTGTATCAGGAAGACCCGCGAGAAGCCCGGCTGCCAGCGTGTCCAGTGCCTGTGGGCGTTGTTTTGTCCATGACAGAAAATCGTCCAAATTCTTCAGTAAAGTTTGAGCGGCGACCGTCATCGAACCGTGGGCGCTATCGGAAAACTTTTGCAGAGCCTGGCGAAAATGGCGCAGCGCATGCAACTGTTTCCCGGTGCTTGCGTGGCGCAAGCCCCAATTGGGCGGTACGAGCGGGCCGACCAATACGCTCCACAAGTTAAGCGTAGAGAGTTTGGCCGTCTGGTCACTCGGCACCCAGGTGGTTAGGTCCATCACCGAATCCACTTCGGGCAGTTCCTGGAGGCGGCGTTTGATTGTCTGGGTGGCCCGGGCATTAGGCTCCAGCACGCTGATCGAAAAGGTAGCGCGTGGGTTGGATTTTATAAGGCGTTTGAAGGTGCGTACTGCATCGGTGCTCGGGTCGCGCAATTTGATCGGATTGGTTTGAAAGTGTAGTCGCGGTAGGATCAGTGTCGCCAGGATGCCCAGGCCCAGCGCGGAGAACAAGATGGTTCTGCGATGACGCAGTGGCCACGCTTGCCAAGTCGCGGGCAGTTGCAAGCGCCCGCCGCGCCGCAAAATTTTCGCTTTCGGTTTCAGTAGACTCAGCAGGGCGGGCAGCGCCGTTAGCGTCATTACCAGACTGATCAGCATACCGGTTCCCGCTATGATGCCAAGCTCGGACAACGCGCTGAAGCGGGTCAGCGCAAACACATAGAATGCCGCTGCGGTCGTGAGTGCCGAGCCGACCAGGGGGGCGCCTGTTTCCTGCACGGCGTGCCTAAGGGCGAGACCATGGGACAGATCGGCAATGCGTGCCTCGCGGTAGGACAGACAGAAGTGAATGGCGTAGTCGACGCCCATGCCCCAGTAGAGCATCACAAAAGCAATCGACAGCAGGTTCAGCCGCCCAACGGCAAGCGCCGCAAATCCAGTGGTCAATATCAGGCCCAGGATCAGTGTCACTACGGTGCTGATCAGCAGTCGCCAGTCGCGCATGGCCACGAACAGCAGCGCCGTTACCAGAAAGACGGTCAGTCCGCCGAATAAGGGCAGATCGCGCATCAGGGTGGAAAGATCATGATGCTGGAATGCAATAGAGCCGGTCAGATGTATGCTCACTCCATGACTTGCAGTCAGGTCCAGCCGCTCGATTGTGTGATGAAGAGCATCCAGTGCCGCCTGTGCCGGTAGTGCGGCATTGAAGTTTAGTTTGGGTTTTACAAGCAGCACATGGGGTTTATTCGTTACGCTGTTGCTTTGTAGAGCGAACAGTCCCTGCCAGGATAGATACCTTTGTTTGCCTACAGTCGCACCATGGAATACCACGCTCATTTGATTCAGCAAGGGCTGCAAACTGGTCGCTGCAGCGTGGCTGTAGCCGTTCTGACCGGCGTGGGTCATCACGCGCTCCAGCACTGTCAACAGACCGGGCAAATCCGGCTCCTGTACCAATTGAGCGAGTATGGGTTGCGCCTGAGTGAGATGGTGAGTCATGGCATGTATATCGGAGGATGATTGAAATAGCAAACCGTTTTGGCGAAAAAACGGTTCATCCTCGCCTGCATAGACGTAAGTAAAGTGACTGGTGTCGGTACGCAGTGCGCGCGCCAGCCTGAGTGTGGCTTGATCCGCCAGGGCGGGCGTCGCCCCGTCAACGACGATTACAAGATTGTTATTGAGTTGGGGGAAAGCGTGATCGAGACGGGCCTCATCCTGGCGCCACGGCAAGGAGGGGGAAAATAGATCCGAGGTGGAAGTGTCCAGATGTAGATGTGTGCGGGCATAGCCAATTGCGAGCGCGCTGAGGCCAAGCAGGCCAAGCAGAATCCATACCGGATGTCGCTGCATCAGGCGCACCCAGCGCTCAATGGCTGCCGTCAGCACTGGACGTGTCCTTTAAGCATGGCCAGGTGCGCTCATTGTTATTGCGACTTGCGCAATGATTTTTTTAACTCGGATTTGAATTCTTTGTTGCCGGCTCCGCTAGTCTTTTGGGCCTTTGTATACTCGGCATGGGCTAAATCCTTTTGGCCATTCAGCCTGAATAGATCGCCCAGGCGCAAATATGCGAAGGCAAGAGATGGAGCAGTATCAGGTCGTTCGGGAAGAACAATGTAATGCTTCAATGCGGCGATACCTTCCATATAGTGAGAATGACTAAGATCGGATGTGCGTCCGACCCAATACCAGGCTCGAACGTTGTCTGGTGTCTTTACCGTAATGGATCGAAAAATCTGGAATGCGTCTGCATAGTCATGCTTCATTATATATAAAAACGCTAATGTCATCAGGCTGCCTGACGTTTTATCTAGCCTTGACGCTTGCTGCAACAGCGTTTCAGCCTTTGCGTAATTATTCGCTTGTTTTGCCTCTTGGGCCTGCACTTGCAGGGCATCAACAGGACTGATTTTAAAAAGTGTAGCTTCTATCTTGTGTGCTTTCTTTATACTACCGCCTACAATGTTTGGTGCGCCGATGTAGTACATTGCCAAGTCAACGAGCGATTTGGGGTCGCGCGGGTTGAGTTGCACTGCAGTACGAAACGCAGCAAGTACGTCTTTGGCAAGACCCATTGCATGAAAAATGTTGGCATTTTGTGCCAGCACGCCGTATATCTTACCCATCAAGCGATAGTATGCAGCGGTCTTGGGCTCAAGTGCTATGGCTGCTTTAATTGTACTCAGGGCTTTGCTCGTCTGGCCGGCACCGAGCAAAGCCTGGGCATATCGGTATTGGTAATTGGCTGCACCGGTGTGCGTTGGCATCATGGGTTCAAGACTCGCCGTAGCTCGGTGGAAGTAACCGGTTTTTATATCTTTGACGATGGCTGCTGGTACTTGAGTAGAGGTGGAAGAGGGTGTTGGGGACGAGACGTCGGGAGCGTTTGAGTACGCGTCGGCTGAATTGCTTATCGGCATTACCGAGCCAAGGATAGTGAATAATATTCCAAAGATGATCGATGAGTGGACGACGATAAACGATTTGCGTTTCATGAAATAACCTTCTGATAGAGCAGATGCCCACTAGCCTACGGCAACGACCGCCAGGTCAGCGGTATCCTACCGAAAGAGGCTTTATATGGCAAAACATTCGCGTTTGTGGATTGCCCCCGATTCCACGGACACATGGAGGGTTCATGCTTCTATTCTCTTGACCTTGGTCAATGACCGCCCTCTAGGAATAGGATAATTTCTTATCCAAACTTCCACTTTGGAGAGTGGGACATGAAACTATGGCGTGTATTGAGTGGCAGGCACCTGTGGGGGCCTGTCGTGGTCGTAGGACTGGCCGTGTTGGCAGCCTGCGGGGGTGGTGGCACCAGTTCGATAGTGCCGTCGAGCACCGAAGGGACGGTGACCTTCAGCATTGCGGATTCTCCGGGTGATTTCGTCAATTATGCCGTCGACATCAACCAGATCACGCTGACCCGCAGCGACGGGGTGGTGGTCAAGGCGCTGCCGGCCCCGGTCACGGTGGATCTGGCGCAGTTGGTCAGTTCCAGCCAGTTATTTGCGAGTGCCACGCTTCCTTTCGGCACCTATACGACGATGTCGATCGACATCGGCTATGCCAACGCGGACATTTCAGCAGAGAATGCGTTGGACCAGGTGGTTTCCCTGACGCCGGTCGATTCTAAAGGCGTGCCGTTGACCACTGCAACGGTAACGGTCAAGCTTTCGACGACGGATCCCATTGTTGTGCAGAAGGGGGTGCCTTTGCTGGCTTCCCTGGACTTCGACCTGGAGGCGTCCAACGTCATCGACTTTGGTGCCAGCCCGCCGACAGTGACCGTATCTCCGTTCATCTACGTGGCGGTCAACCCGGCGGATTTGCCCTATGCTCAGGCTAGCGGTTTGCTGGCCTCAGTCGATACCACGGCTTCGACTTATACGATCGATCTCATGCCGCTTTTCTATACGGGTACCAAGGACTTCGGTTCCATGGTGGTCGGCACCGGCTCGCAGACGTTCTATGCGGTCAATGGTGCAACCTATACGGGGTCCGCGGGCTTACAGGCGATTGCCGCCTTGCCGACCGGGACCCCAACGCTGGCCTACGGTAGCTACGACCTCGGCAAGACTATGTTTGAAGCGGACCAGGTCTATGCCGGCTCCAGCGTGCCGGGTGTGAATTCCGATAGTGTCCATGGTTCGGTGATTGCGCGTAGTGGGAATACGCTCACGGTGTTTGGTGTGACGTACATTAAAGCCACGTCGGAGCAAATCTACCACAGCACGGTCACGGTCGATCTCGGGACGAATACAACCGTTTATATTGCTGGCGATCCCGTGACTGCCGCGACACTGGCAGCCATCTCTGTGGGTTCGCGTGTCACCATCCAGGGCACCTTGACCGACACCACGCCTTCGTCGCTGACCATGGATGCGGGCGTGCAGGATACGGGTTACGTCAGGGTCGGGCCGTCGCGGGTATCCGGTACGGTGTCGACTATCAACAGCGGCCAGGTGAATTTGGTGCTGGCGGAGGTCAATCATCATCCGGTGGGGTGGTTCAATTTCGCGGGTACCGGCTCCACTTCTACCCTGGATGCCGATCCGGCCAATTACGAGGTGGCCACCGGTACGCTCGACTTTTCGGGCCTCAGTCTCGGCACGGCGACGGAGATCAATGGTTTCGTCCAGCCGTTCGGCCAGGCGCCGCCGGATTTCAATGCCGTGAGCCTGGGGGATTTCGCGGCCGCGAACACTCGCTTGATGGTGGGCTGGCGTCCCAACGGCACCACGGCGCCGTTTAGCGTCGAGAACACCACACAACTGGTGATTGATTTGGCCGATCCCAATATCGGCCCGTTTGCCGTCCTTCGCGAGGGCGGGGTGCTAACCAACCTGACCTCGTTGCCCGCTTCGCCGACGGTTGCCCCCGATTCGAGGGGTACCGGACTGTTTGCCATACGCAAGGCAGGCACGGTGACCATATACGTCTCGTTTGCGAGTTTCGTCACGGCCTTGCAGAGTCAATTGAATGGCAGCACAGTCATGATCGGCCTGTTCGCCCGCGGGGGTTACGACGCGGGCAGCAACACCTTTACCGTGCAGCGCATGGCAGTGAACTTGCGTTAGGGAAGAGGGCGACGGAAAAAAGGGGGGGACGGCTGGAAGCCGCCCCCCTTCGGTGATTGTTAGCTTGGTAGGAATATTGGATTTTTTCATGTCCTGGCCTGATGTTTTCGATCCCATATCGTCTTGACTGGCGCTGATAATTTTTCCGCGTGACGCGGTATCGTGTCGGCGAAGCACTCGATCATTTTGTGCATGTCTGCTTCCATGTTCTCTCCGGGTTCCAGGATCAACGGAAAGTTCAGTTCTTTCTTCGCATAGTTGGGAACAGCCAGGACAATCGGCACCTTGGCCAAGCGGGCAATCTGGTAGAACCCGGTTTTCCAGCGGGGAGCATTGGTGCGAGTACCTTCGGGCGTCACCACCATGACCAGTCGCTCATGGTGTTTGAATAGTTCTACGGCCTGTTCGACGACGCCCGTGGCCTGGGTTCGGTTGATCGGTATGCCTCCCATCCGGCGCAGGTAAGGGCCAAGCGGCCATTTGAAAGCGCTGGCCTTGATCAGGAATGCGGTGTTGAGTCCCAGGGCCGAAGCGCTGAGCATGCCCAGGAGTCCATCCCAGTTGGACGTATGGGGCCCGCCCACGGCAACGATCTTGTCGATATCGGGGAAAGGTGCTATTTTCCAGCCCCACAGCTTTAATATCAGTCGGCTAAGTGCGCGGCTAAACGAACCCCAACGCTGCTCTGGCTGAATTACACGATTTTCCTTCATGGCGTGGGTGCTTCTCGGAGCTATAGTGCAAGCCGTTTTGCCGGATATCGGCAGGATAC
>JBAUSV010000015.1:0-7841 GCA_049581885.1 Gammaproteobacteria bacterium
CAATCGGCTTGATCCGCGCGGCCGGGGCGACGCCCGCCGCATTGGTCGTCGCCATCGACCGCGAGGAGCGCGGCCGTTCGGGCGAACACAGCGCCATCCGGGAACTGGCGGCTGAAGAAGGGATCGAGGTCCGGGCGTTGATCAGCTTCTCCGACGTGCTGGCCTGGCTCGAGGAAAGCGGCTCACATGGCGAGGAGTGCGAGGCGCTGCTCGCCTATCGCGAGCAGTACGGCGCCACCGCCTGATCAACCGGGAACGCCGGCATCCCGCCGGCTAATGCATCTTGTAGGAGCGGCTTCAGCCGCGATTTTCAATGCCGGCCGGAGTGGCCGAAGCCGCCTGCGCCGCGTTCGCTGGGGGTGAATTCGTCGACCACGGCAAGCTCGGGGTGCAGCACCGGCACGAAGACCAGTTGCGCGATGCGCTCGCCGGTCTCGACCGTATAGGTGGTCTCGCCGCGGTTCCAGCAGGAGACCATCAGCTCACCCTGGTAGTCGGAGTCGATCAGCCCGACCAGGTTGCCGAGCACGATGCCGTGGCGGTGGCCGAGCCCGGAGCGCGGCAGGATGACCGCGGCCGTCCCACCGTCTCCCATATGGATGGCGATGCCGGTGGGGATCAGTTCGCAGGCGCCGGGGGGCAGCTCGAGCGGACCTTCCAGCGCGGCGCGCAGGTCGAGTCCGGCGGAGCCTTCGGTGGCGTAGTGGGGCAGGCCCCATTGTTCGAGCAGTGCCGGGCGCAGCACTTTCACTTCAACGCGGTGACTCATCGATTCGATTCCTTGCGGGGTTTTATTGCAGCGTGTGGCCGATCAGCTCCACCAGGCGCGAGGCGAGCAGTCGCTTGGGGCCGTGGCCGAGATCGGTCTCGCCCCGGGCCGTCACGGCTACCAGGGCGTTGTCCTCGCGGCCGAAGGCATGCTCGTCGCCCACCCGGTTGGCGCAGATCATGTCGAGCTTCTTGGCCTCGAGCTTGGCGCGTGCGTTGGTGACGACGTTCTCGGTCTCGGCGGCAAAGCCGACGCAGAACGGGCGTGGCTTGCGTGCGGCCACGGCGGCCAGGATGTCAGGATTGCGCACCAGATCCAGCGTCAAGGCCTCCGCCGATTTCTTTATTTTCTGTGCGGCCGTTTCGCGCGGGGCATAGTCGGCCACCGCGGCGGCGGAAATGAACACGTCCGCCGGGTCGGCTTCGGCATCCACTGCCGCAAGCATCTCGGTGGCAGTGCGCACGTCGACGCGGCGCACGCCGGGCGGCGTGGACAATGCCGTGGGACCGCTTACCAGTACCACCTCGGCACCGGCCAATGCCGCGGCGGCGGCCACCGCGTAGCCCATCTTGCCGCTGGAGCGGTTGCCGACGAAGCGCACGGGGTCGATCGGCTCCTCAGTGGGCCCGGCGGTCACCAGCACACGGCGACCGTGCAGCATGCCCGTGCCGGCCAGAGCATCGGCGATTTCGCTCGGTTCGAGCAGACGCCCGGGACCCGACTCGTGCTCGGCCAGCGCGCCGGTTGCCGGGCCCAGAATGCGGGCTCCACGTTCGGTCAGGGTTTTGACGTTGGCCCGGGTAGCGACGTGCAACCACATGCGGTGATTCATGGCGGGCGCGAGGACGAGCGGCGCCTCGCAGGCGAGCGCGAGGGTGGTGAGCAGATCGTCGGCGATGCCGTGGGCCAGGCGGGCGATCAGGTCCGCCGTGGCGGGCACCACGAGCAGGATGTCGGCCCAGTGTGCCAATTCCAGGTGACTCATCCCGGTCGTGGTTTCCTCGTCCCAGAGCGAAGTGGATACGCGGTGATGTGATAACGCCTGGAAGGTTGCTGCGGTCACGAAGTGAGTGGCTGCCAGCGTCATGACTACGCGCACTTCGGCCCCGCGTTCGTCCAGACGGCGCACCAGGTCTGCGGCCTTGTAGGCGGCAATGCCGCCGCCTACACCAAGCACGATGTGCTTGCCGGCGAGTGTGTCAACTCTATCCAGGTCGGTTTTCATGACATCTATGTTAGCGTTTGCGCAAAGAAAAACACTAGAGGGGAAAGTGGCCGATGCAGGATAAGAGCATAGATCAGGCGGACTTCGGTGAACGGCGGTTGAGTATCCGCGAGTGGCCGGAGGGTGAGCGGCCGCGGGAAAAGCTGCTTGCGCGCGGGTCCGGGGCACTGTCCGATGCGGAGCTGCTGGCCATCTTCTTGCGTACCGGCGTGCGCGGCAAAAGTGCGCTGGATCTGGCGCAGGCGCTGATCGCTGAGCACGGTGGTCTGCGCGCGTTGCTCGGGGCTGATGAAGTTGCGTTCACGCGTACGCCGGGCCTCGGCCGGGCCAAGTACGCCCAGTTGCAGGCGGTGCTCGAACTGGCGCGCCGCCACTTGGGCGAGGCGCTGCGCCACGGCGATGCCATCACTTCGCCGGCCGCCATGCGCGAGTATCTGAGCGCCCGCTTGCGCGACCTGGCTCACGAGGTCTTCGTGTGTCTGTTCCTCGACACGCGCCACCGCATCATCCGCGATGAGGAGCTGTTCCGCGGCACGCTTGATGGCGCCAGCGTGTATCCGCGCGAGGTGGTCAAGCGGGCGCTCGCGCTCAACGCTGCGGCCGTCATCTTCGCTCACAACCACCCTTCCGGCGTGGCCGAGCCGAGCGCCGCTGATCGGGCCATCACGCGGCGCCTGATGGATGCGCTGGCGCTGGTCGAGGTGCGGGTGCTCGACCATTTCGTGGTGGGCGAGGGTGCGCCGGTATCCTTTGCCGAGCGTGGTTTGATCTGACAGCGAGGCCACGCGGTATCGCCGGGATCATTTAAACTGCACCCGTCTTGAAGTGGAAGCCATGCATGCACGACTACTGGATTACCCCCTCGGTGCTCTCCGCCGATCTTGCGCGCCTGGGCGAGGATGCCGCTGCCGTGCTGGCCGCGGGCGGTGACCGCATCCACTTCGACGTGATGGACAACCACTACGTGCCGAATCTGACGTTCGGCGCGCCGGTACTCAAGGCCCTGCGCGACTATGGCATCAAGGCGCCCATCGACGCCCACCTCATGGTCGCGCCGACCGATCGCCTGATCGAGGATTTTCTGGCGGCTGGCGCTGCGAGCATCATGATTCACCCCGAGGCGACGCAGCATGTCGACCGCAGCCTTCAGCGTATCCAGGACGGCGGCGCCGAGGCGGGGTTGGTGCTCAATCCGGCGACTCCGATTGAGTGGCTGCGTCACGAGATGTGGCGGCTCGACTGGGTTTTAGTGATGTCGGTTAATCCCGGCTTTGGCGGTCAGAGATTCATCGCCGAGAGCCTGCGCAAAATCACTGAACTGCGAGCCCTGATAAAGGACTCAGGTCGCGATATCCGCCTTGCAGTGGACGGCGGCGTGGATGCCGGCAATATTGCCGATATCGCCCGGGCGGGCGCCGACACCTTTATCAGCGGCTCGGCGATTTTCGGCAGCGGCGACTATGCCGGCACCATCCGGCGGATGCGCGAGGCGCTGTCCGGGGTTTGATTCTGCCTCCGGGGGCGCGATAATACGCAACCTCACCGGGCCGCGCGGTCCGAACGCTCACCTCGAAAGGAGGATGGATGATTGGCTCAGGCAACAGAGCGAATGCGGCTGCACGGGTTCAATAACCTCACCAAGACGCTCAGTTTCAATATTTACGATATCTGCTACGCCAAGACGGCGGAGCACCGGTCGGAATACATCGATTACATCGACGAAGCCTACAATGCCGAGCGCCTGACCGAAATTCTCACCCAGGTCTCAGACATCATTGGTGCCAACATCCTCAACGTGGCGCGCCAAGACTACGAACCGCAGGGCGCCTCGGTCACCATGCTCATTTCCGAGGAGCCGCTGGGCGCCGATCTGGCGAGCCATGCCGAGGAGGAAATTCCCGGGCCGTTGCCCGAGGCCGTGGTGGCGCACCTCGACAAGAGCCACATCACGGTGCACACCTATCCGGAAAGCCACCCGGACGGCGGGATCAGCACGTTCCGTGCCGATATCGACGTCTCGACCTGCGGGCGCATCTCGCCGCTGCGTGCCCTCAACTACCTGCTGCATGTGTTCGAGTCCGACATCGTCACCATCGACTACCGGGTGCGCGGCTTCACGCGCGACGTGATGGGGCAGAAGCACTACATCGACCACGACATCACATCGATCCAGAACTTCATGAGCGACGATGTGCGCGAGCGCTACCAGATGCTCGACCTCAACGTCTACCAGCACAACATCTTCCACACCCGCATGCTGCTGGACGACCTCGATCTCGACAATTACCTCTTCGGTACCGACGACGATGAACTCGATCCCGAGGAAGCGCAGGGCATCCGCGAACGGGTCAAGAGTGAAATGTTGGAAATTTTCTATGGCTGCAACATGAGCGAGCCGACAGACCCGTAACGGTGTAAAGCCGTTTTCTAATCCGTAGCTCTACGCTTCGGACGCGTGTGGCGGTGCTGGATTTTCGTCCTCTCGAATAAAGCGTGTGCGCGGCAGGCTTTCGGGATGATGAATGCGCAGATACTCGATCAGCCTTTCGCGCACTTCGCAGCGCAGGTTCCAGCCAGTACCGGAGTCGGCTGAACTCACCAGCGCGCGCAACTGGAGCGCGTTTTCGTTGGCGTCGGTTACTACGATGGAGGACACTCTCCCATCCCAGTTTTTCGAGGTGTGGCAGATGCGTTCGAGTTCGGCCCGCAGTTCATCAATGGGGACGTTGTAGTCGGTGTAGAAATAGACCGTGCCGAGAAGTTCCGAATGACGCCGCGTCCAGTTTTCGACCGGAGAAGAGATGATGCGCGAGAAAGGCAGGATCAGGCGGCGCTCATCCCACACGGCAAGCACCACGTAGGTAGCCGTGATTTCCTCGATGCGGCCCCAGTAGCCGTCGATCACAACCACGTCGTCGAGGTTGATCGGGCGGCTCAGTGCTATCTGCAATCCGGCCAGCAGGTTCTCGAGCACGGGTCGGGCGGCGAAGCCCACCACCAGTCCGGCCAGTCCGGCCGAGGCCAGGAGACTGGCGCCGATGGCGCGCACCTGCGGAAAGGTCATGAGTGCTGAGGCGATGCCGAGGATCAGAATCAGTATCGTTGCGATGCGTTCGATGACCGTGATCTGCGTACGCAGCGAACGGGCACGGTAGTTATCGAGTGCATCGGTCGGGTGCCGTGCGATGATGGTGTCGCCACCGACCCGCACGACGCCTCGCAGGAACCAGGCGCAGCCGGCAACCAGCAGAACCTCGAAGGCATGCTGCAGCGCACCCGCCAAGTCGGGCGAGAGGGAGGGGAGTGTGGAAAGCGAACTCAGTCCGGCGAGCGCTGGTAGCAGCAGCGCGAGCGGGAACCGGCAGCGGCGCACGAAGCGCTGTCCCAGTTCGAAGTGCAATGCACGCACGATGCGGCGCAGAATCTCGGTGAAGATAAACCAGCCCGCAAGCGTTACGCCGAGAATAATCGCAAGGTGCGTCAACACCCACGCCGTATGTGCTGTAAGCGAGAGATTCATCGCCACTCCCGGGATCGCGGATTGTGGATCATGAGTCCGGTCTCCTACAGCCAGTAGGCGGTAGTGGTCATTACTCGTGACACGAGACGCATGGCCAGGCGGACCGTCGGCGGTGGACGCCGTGCCCCGGCATTGTGGGCATTTCTGCCATGCTGTGCTTCGTCAGTGCGCATCTGTTCCAGTACTCGACGCGAGGCCTGATCGGCTTCGGGCAGGCGTTTCAGATGGCCGTTCAAGTGCTTGACAACCTGGCGTTCCGTTTCTTCCAGAAACCCCAGACTGGCGGCGTCGCCCAGTATTCCGGCCCCGGCGCCGATGACAAAGGCTCCCGTGTACCACAGTGGATTCAGTATGCTGCCGGGTGTTTGTAGTGCGTTGAGGCGTGCGCGGCACCAGATCAGGTGATCGTTTTCCTCGTTCGCGGCGTGTTGCATGCGCGCCACGACGCCGGGGTCGCGCGCGGTCAGGCTCTGGCCGTTATACAGCGCCTGCGCCGCTACTTCTCCGGCCAAGTTGACCCGCATCAGCCGGCCTGCGCGTTGCCGTTCGGCTTCCGGCAAGCTGCGATCGGGGTGGGTGCGTCCGGCCGGATTGGGTCGTGCGGTGCCCTGCGGAGTACCCCACAATGTACGCAGTACCCGGTCAAACCCCGTCACCAGGCGATCAGTGCGATTGAGTCGAACGTTGCGCATACCGTAATTTTAGGCCATAGGGGGAAGACATGTTAGGCTGATTCAACAAGTACCAATTCACAGCAATGATTTGCTGAATGCCTCGCGCACGCAGTATTTGCAAGATGCCGAGGTGTGAACTCTGGATTCCCCGCATACTCGTATACAGGAGAGATGAATGCGTAGATTAGTTATGTTGATTGCTCCGGCTGCACTGGTGGCCGCTCCGCTCGCGTTTGCCGCGCCGCCTACACAGTCTGCGATGCCTATGCAGTCGCTCCCGGCGAGCACCAAGGTCTCCGTCGATTCGGCCACGCTGCACAAGTTTGCGAGTGCCTACGAGGATGTCCGGCAGGTGCGCTTCGGCTATGCCACCAAATTCAAGGCGGCCAATACGGCCACTCAGAAGACTGCGATCAAGGCCGAAGCAATCAAGACGATGAAACAGCACATTACCAAGTACATGCCTCTTGCCGAATACATCAAGGTGAGCAAGGCAGTGAGTGCCAATCCGAAGTTGCGTGAGCGTTTGATCACGATCCTCAAGGCGGATCAGAAAAAGTCTGCGCCGGGTGCGATGCACGGCAGCTAATGCCCTTTGTGGTCGCAGGCGCTGCGTTTTCCGACGCCGTGCCGGCGGGGGCGACATGCACTCAAACGCGGTTCGAGAAAACGGGCCAGATGCACAACTTCAGGCCCATTTTCGATGCCGTCCGCAAGTTGCAAACGACAGCCGATATTCGTGGTGACTATTACATCCGCGTGGCTGTCGCGGACGGCATCAAGAAGCGGTACGCGTAAGCGCGCGGCGGTCGTGGGACGATCCAGGCAGTGACTACCGGCCGCGCCGCAACACGCCGCGGGCAGTGTGATGATCTCCACCCCGGGCAGACTTTCAAGGCACCAGCGCGAGGCTTCGGAGCGCAGCACGTTGCGTTGCGTACAGGGGACGTGCAGCGCGACGCGCACCCGAGGCAGCCCGTCCACGGGGTACAGACGTCCGCTTTCGATGGCCCTTGATAGTAACTCCGCCACTGAGCGGACGCGGTCTGCGAAGTGACCCTCGTCACCGAGCAGAGGGCCGTATTCAATCAGTTGAGCCGTGCAGCCGCTGGCCGCACAGGCGATGGGCGCATTACCACCGAAGGCATCGGCATTGCGCCGGGCGTGCCACGCGGCCGTGCCGCGCTCCCCCGCGTGCTGGGCGAGTGCGCCGCAACAGCCCTGCGTAGAAGGGGTTTGCACTCGGTATCCGGCGCGCGCGAGCAAGATGGAGCTCGCCGATAGTGTGTCGGCATCGAGCGCGCGGGCGATGCAGCCCAGAAACAATTGCACGTGTTCGCCATCACGCGGTCCATCGGCAAGATGCAGGCGCGTCGAGCGCACGTGAGCCAACAGGCCACGTCCCGGCAACGGAATTGGCAGCCGGGCAAAGGGTCGAGCCAAGCGCAGCAGCGCGGCAAGCAGGCGTGGGAAACGGACCAGGGTGCGGAGCCATTGCGAGGCGCGGCTCTCGCGGCCCCGGATCTTCAGTTCGGCCCGGGCATTGTCGAGCAGGCGTCCATACGGCACGCCCGCCGGGCATACGGCCTCGCAGGCGCGGCAGCTGAGGCAGCCCTCAAGATGAGCCCGCGCCACCGAGCTCGGTTCCAATGA
>JBAUSV010000016.1:0-3162 GCA_049581885.1 Gammaproteobacteria bacterium
CTGAGCATGTCCACCATGTACTTGAAGTACTCGACGTGGCCGCCCTGGTAGGAGCTGATGGCGATGGCGTCGGCGTCCTCCTGGAGGGCCGCGCGCACCACGTCCTCCACCGAACGGTTGTGGCCGAGGTGGATGACTTCCGCGCCCTGCGCCTGGATAATGCGGCGCATGACGTTGATGGCCGCGTCGTGGCCGTCGAACAGGCTGGCTGCCGTGATGAAGCGCAGGGGGGGTTCGCGCCCCGCCGTGGCGCTTGTTCTCACTGCTTCCTTCGGCCTGGCCATGCCTTTGCGTCCCCTTTCCTTTGTCCCGATTATAAGGGGAGCCGCCCAACGGGACATACTCAGCCGGTATAATGCACTGCTGTCCATGGCGGCACACCGTGCCCGCTCAATCCTCATGCGGAGGCAATAATCGAATGGAAATCATGTCTGCCATCACCGAGATGGGCCACGAAGAAGTGGTGTTCTTTCACTCGCGCGATCTGGGCCTGAAGGCCATCGTCGCCATTCACGACACCACGCTCGGCCCCGCCCTCGGCGGCTGCCGGATGCTGCCCTACAAGAACGACGAAGAAGCCCTGTACGACGTGCTGCGCCTGTCGCGCGGCATGACCTACAAGAACGCCGTAGCCGGGCTCAACCTGGGCGGCGGCAAGTCGGTCATCATGGGCGACCCCAAGAAGGACAAGAGCGAGGCGTTCTTTCGCGCCTTCGGCCGCTTCCTGGAGTCGCTGGGCGGGCGCTACATCACGGCCGAGGACGTCAACACCGCGGTCGAGGACATGGAGAACATCTTCCAGGAAACCAGCCACGTGGTCGGCATACCCGCCGCGCACGGCGGCAGCGGCGACCCCTCGCCGTTCACGGCGCTGGGCACCTTCCGCGGCATCGAAGCCGCGGCCGAGCGCAAATACGGATCGCGCGATTTGAGCAAGCTCTCCTTCGCCGTGCAGGGCGTGGGCCACGTGGGCATGCACCTGGTGGACATGCTGAACAAGGCCGGCGCCAAAATCTACGTGTGCGATACCGATGAAACCCGCGTCAAGCACGCCGTGACCAAGCACGGCGCCGAGGCGGTCGGGCTGGACGAGATTTACGAGACGGACGCCAAGGTCTTCTCGCCCTGCGCGCTGGGCGGATCGGTCAACCCGAAGAGCCTGGAGAAGCTCAAGTGCGAGATCATCGCCGGCGCGGCGAACAATCAGCTCGATACCGACGCCACGGGCGACGAGCTGGAGAAGCGCGGCATCCTCTACGTGCCGGACTACGTGATCAATGCCGGCGGCGTGATCAACGTGGCGATCGAGCGCCAGGGCTACAACCAGGAACGCGCGACGCACCAGGTCAACCGCATCTTCGACATCTGCATGCACGTGTTCAGCATCGCCAAGCACGAGGGCCTGCCGACCTACAAGGCCGCCGACCACCTGGCCGAGCAACGTATCGCGGCCGTGGGCAAGGTCAAGCGCCCGTACCTGCCGGCGCGCCGGCGCCCGATCAACGGCCGTCACACGCTGTCCTGAGCATGGCAATCGAGGCCCCCAGTCTCGGCGAAGAGGTCGACCTGCTGCGCGAAACGGTTCGCCGTTTCGCCGCCGCAGAGATCGCGCCGCGGGCGGCGGAGATCGATGAGAGCAATACCTTCCCGCGCGACCTGTGGCCGCGGCTCGGCGAACTGGGACTGCTCGGCCTGACCGTTTCCTCGGAGTTGGGCGGCTCGGAGCTGGGCTACCTGGCCCACATCGTCGCGATGGAAGAGATTTCGCGAGCCTCGGGATCGGTCGGGCTGTCCTACGGCGCGCACTCCAACCTGTGCGTCAACAACCTGTTCCTCAACGGCAACGACGCTCAGCGCCGGAAGTACCTGCCGAAACTGATTTCCGGCGAATGGGTCGGCGCGCTGGCCATGTCGGAGAGCGGCGCCGGTTCGGACGTGGTGGGCTCGATGAGCTGCCACGCGGAGCGCCATGGCGACACCTGGGTGGCCAACGGCACCAAGATGTGGATCACCAACGGCCCGGATGCCGACTTCGCCATCGTGTACATGCGCACCGCCCCCTACGAGAAGGCGGGCACGCAGTCGATTACCGCCTTCCTTGTAGAGAAGGACATGAAAGGCTTCAAGGCGGCCCAAAAGCTCGACAAGCTCGGCATGCGTGGATCCAACACCTCGGAGCTGGTGTTCGAGAACTGCGAGATCCCGCACGAAAACGTGCTCGGCGAGGTCGATCAGGGCGTGTACGTGCTGATGCGCGGACTCGACTCGGAGCGCCTGGTGCTGAGCGGCGGGCCGATCGGACTGATGGCCACGGCACTCGATACCGTGCTGCCCTACGTGCGCGAGCGCAAGCAGTTCGGCCGGGCGATCGGCGAGTTCGAGCTGATGCAGGGCAAGGTCGCGGACATGTATATCGCGCTGGAAACCGCCCGCACCTTTTCCTACTCGGTAGCGCAGCGCTTCGACGCCGGCAGCAGGCAGCGCAACCAGGCCGCCGCCGCCCTGCTCTACGCCTCCGAGCAGGCGGTGAAGGTCGCGCTCGACGCCATCCAGTCGCTCGGTGGAAACGGCTACATCAACGAGTACCCCACGGGACGGTTGCTGCGCGACGCCAAGCTCTACGACATCGGCGCGGGCACCAACGAGATCCGGCGCATGCTGATCGGCCGCGAGCTGTTCAGCGACGCGTAGCAGCGGCGGACCCCGCCGCGATTCATCAAACCGGATTCCGGATCGCTTCGCCTCCGGAATGACAAGGCTGGAGGTTGCTGCGGAAGCGGTTTCAGCCGCGATCACGCGAACCACGGATTTTTGAAGTAACCATTGAACTGAATACGGAGTTGTCATGAGTGCAGATCCCATCGTCATCGTCTCGGCCCGCCGGACCGCCATCGGTTCGATGCTGGGCCAGTTCGCCACGGTGAAATCCCAGGAGCTGGGCGCCGCCGCCATCAAGGCCGCGATCGCCGATTCCGGCGTGAAGCCGGAGGAGATCGGCGAGGTCATCATGGGCTGCGTGCTGCCCGCCGGCCTCGGTCAGGCACCCGCGCGCCAGGCAGCGCTCGCCGCCGGGATTCCCGAAGCGACCGGCTGCACCACGATCAACAAAGTCTGCGGCTCGGGCATGAAGGCCGTGATGCTCGCCCACGACCTGATCAGCGT
>JBAUSV010000017.1:0-7441 GCA_049581885.1 Gammaproteobacteria bacterium
GGACCTCGAACACCATCGTCATCGGATCGTTCTTGGTTGGGCGGCCAATGGCAATCTGAGTGATCGGCTGCGGTCGGCCCTTGATCTGCATGGCCTGGACCATTTCACATGTCTTGGCCTTGCCATGCATCACGCAGCGCACGGTCCAATCCCCGTAAGTCGCGCTCGTGCGTTGCGGCCCTTGTGCGGCCGCGGCGCTTGTTGCGATCATAACCAGGGCGATAGACGTAAGAACGAGGGGCGATTTCATCTGATGTAGTCCCGTCGTTTGCGCGGTTCAGCAACCAGCATCGAATGCAGATACCGTCAAGCTGCGCGTCGCCTCACAAATGAGCTCACCATATCGCAGGGAGGTTCGCAACGGGTGCGGGACGCGTGCGCGCGAATACGGTTTACATGAGCGAGGTGATTGGATCGCGACATTCATACGGATCCATGGGCCCAAAGTCGGCGCCGATATTGCTGGCTGAAATTGTTAGCCAGAAGGACTTCCGGCCATATGAGAAGAAAAAATGGTGAAGGCCCTTCAGGTAAGAGACGCTTAGGGTGGCAGATATCGCTAGGTGTGATAGGCCGTGTTCGGGGGCCGGGGAACGCCAGACATGTCGCTGACGCGGCTCTCGATACTGCTGTTGGCGGGCTCTGCCGTGTGGTCGGCGGGGGTTGCCCGTGCGCAGCAAAACGCGCCACCGCCAAGCCAGGCAAAGCCGCCGGTCATCGCGCCGGCGCCATCGGTTCCGGCGCGAATCATCCTGCCGCGTGTCACGGCAGGTGCGAAAATCCCGCCGCAGGCCAAGAAGCTCTTCTTCGTGCTGACCGGTTTCGCAGGGAAGGGCGAGTTCAAGGAGCTCGTCGCCAAACGCCAGGCGCTCGAAAAGTCCCTGATTGGCAAGCGGATTTCGGTCGCCCAGGTATTCGCGTTTGCCGCCAAGCTGCAGGCTATCTATGTCCGCGCCGGCTATCCGCTGGTGAGGGTGGTCATCAGTCCGCAGGAGCTCGGCAAGGCGGCGCGGGTGAAGCTGCAGGTGGTCGACGGGTTCGTCGAGCGGATCGATGCCAGTGCCATCGACGCCCTGGTGCGGCCGCGGGTGCTGGCGGTGATCGGCGATCTGCTCAACAAGCGGCATCTCACGCAAGGTGAGCTCGAGCGCAAGCTGCTGATAGCCGGCGAAGCACCGGGGCTTGTCCTCAATGCGATATTCACCGCCGGCAAGAAGGTGGGAGGCTCGGTTCTCGTCCTCGCGGGCCGCTACCGGCCGGTCTCGGTCAGCCTCTATGGCGATGACGCCATGTCGCCTGTTTTTGGCACGGGACAGATGGTGGCGACGGCTTCGCTCAACAGCATTTTGGGCTTGGGCGAACGATTGACGGTCTCGGCGGCGGGACTACCCGACAAGGATTTCACGACGTCCGATCCGACGCGGCGTTATCTCACCGCCTCGCTGAGTGTGCCGATCGGTGTCGATGGCCTGTCATTCAACGGCAGCACCACGAGCGGCGTCACCACGCCGCGGGTGGCGGCCGATGCCGCCAGCCAGGGGACGTTGACCGAGGGCTACCTGGCTTTGAGCTATGAGCTCATCAAGCGGCGCGATTATGGACTGACACTGAGCGGAAAGCTCGACATGACCGACGAAGAAACTGACACGCTTGTCTTCACGCCGGCCATTGCGCTGAGCCTTGACCGTACGCGCGTGCTGCGCGGCAGCGTGGAGGGTTTCTGGGACCGGCGTAAGAGCGGTACCGCGTTCACCTACGGCTTGACAATTTCGCAAGGGATCGACGCCCTCGGCGCGCGCATGGCGGCCGATGCTACGAATTTGCTGCCGCTATCGCGGCAGGGTGCGGATGCAGTGTTCACCAAGCTTTCCGGTCACGCCAAGGTGACGCAGAGCCTGCCAAAAGGCCTGTTCGTTTCGCTTGCCGGCTATGGGCAGGAGTCGTTCAACAAGCCGCTGCTCACGTCCGAGCAGTTCGGCATCACTGGCGCAAACATGTTGTCGGGCTATGACGCCGGCTCGTTCGCGGGTGATACCGCTTGGGTGTCGCGCGCGGAGCTCGGCCACGCGTTCGCAGTACCGAAGACCACGGCGGTGCTGACGCCCTACCTGTTCGCCGCGACCGGCGAGCGTATACTTGAGGATCCGACGACGCTGGAGCAAGCGAGCGTGTATGCCTCCAATATCGGCGCCGGTGTGCGTCTCAACGTGACTGGCACCAACACGTTCCCAACAGACTTCTACGGCTTCGTCGAAGGCGCCAAGCAGCACAGCAACGACCCGGCGCAAACCAACGGCTGGCGCATTTTCATCGGCGGCGTGTTGCAGTACTGACCCGGTCGGTTGCATTTGCTACCAGTTGGCGAACTGATGTGCTGGTTGAGGGCTCGTCTTCTTAAATATAAAATATAAATCAGTCACTTGGCGCCGAGCGCGCACGTCAGCACTGCATAATATCAACCATAAGGCGTGGCAATATTGGTAAACAATCAATAAACAGTTCCCATTTTATATTGATGCCTCGTAAAGTCTCGCGTGTGGGGCGACTCCGACGACGTTCGCGTAACGTGTCGGAATCGGGAGGCTGGGGACTGTGTATGCGTATTTGTTCCGCCGGGAGCGAAGTCGCGGCCAGGTAGCGCGGCGGTTGAGGGGAAGACAGGGGGCGTTGGCCCAGTGGATCATGCGTGCGGCGGGAGCTGCGCTTCTGCTGTTCGTGCCGGCCCTGGCGCAGGCGCAGCAACTGCCGCAGGGCGGCTCGGTTGCCGCGGGCAGTGCTCATATCGGCACGCCGCACAACGGCACCCTCGACATCAACCAGTCCTCGAACCGTGCTGTCCTCGACTGGCATTCGTTCTCGATCGGGCAGGGCGGTACCGTCAATTTCCATCAGCCGAGTTCGTCGTCGGCGACGCTCAACCGCGTCACCGGCTCAACGCCGTCGTCCATCGCCGGCACCATCAACGCGCCGGGCACGGTGCTGCTGGTCAATCCCAACGGTATCGCCATCACCAAATCGGGCGTGATTAACACCGGGTCGTTTGCTGCTTCGACGTTGGACATCAAGAATTCAGACTTCATGTCGGGGCATTACAAGTTCACCGGCGGAGGCTCATCGGCCGGAGTCGCCAATGCGGGTCGCATCAACGTTTCGGATGGCGGCTTTGCCGCGCTGCTCGGCGGCCATGTCGTCAATGATGGCACCATTACTGCACGGCTCGGTCATGTGGCGCTGGGTAGCGGCGAGTTGATCACCCTCGATCTTGCCGGCGACGGCTTTCTCTCGGTCGGCGTGCCGACCAAGGACCTGAGCAAGCTCAAGGGTGCCGACGGCAAGCCGCTGGTATCGAACACTGGCAAGATCATCGCCGACGGCGGCGTGGTGGAACTGAAGGCGGCGACCGCCGCCGGAATCTTGCGCGACGCGGTCAATGTGCCGGGCTCCATCCAAGCGAAATCCGTCGGCGTTCATGACGGCAAGATCGTTCTCGGCGGTGGTGTTGGCGGCCGGGTGAGGGTTGCCGGCCGCATCACGGCAAGAGGCTCGAAGCACAGCGACGGTGGCATGGTCAAAGTTACCGGCGCCCACATCGCTCTTCCCGGCACCATCGACGCGTCCACCACCGGCGCGGGTCGGAATGGCGGCACCGTCTCCGTCATCGCCGATGACAATCTTGATTTCAGCGGGCTGATCGTCGCCGAGGGCGGCGAGGGTGGTACCGGCGGCGCTGTGGAGACGTCCGGCGCGCATGTGCATATCGCCGGCACGGCGAGAGTCTCAACGCTCTCGCAGAACGGTATCGCCGGCACATGGCTCATTGATCCGCAGGATTTCACCATCGCGGCTTCAGGCGGCGATATGACAGGCGCGCAAGTGGCAGCTGCGCTTGCCTCGAACAATTTCGAGATCCAGTCGAGCAGCGGCGCCACCAGCGGCAGCGGCGACATCTACGTCGATGATACGGTGGGTTGGAGTGCAAACACCCTTACGCTCAACGCGACCAACGACATCGTTATCAACGCGGCGCTCGAAAGCTCCGGGACGGCCGGCCTGGCGCTCGAATACGGGCAAGGCGCTGGGGCAAGCGGTAACACCGCAACCTACCTTGTCAACGCACCGGTTAATTTGGCTTCGACGGGAAGCTTCTCGACCAAGCTTGGCTCCGACGGCACCACGATTGATTACACGATCATCACCGACCTCGGCGGCCCGGGCAGCGCCACTGGCACCGACCTGCAGGGCATCAATGGCAATCTGTCAGGTAATTACGTCCTCGGCGCTAATATCGATGCCGCGACAACCTCGTCTTGGAACAGCAATGCCGGATTCGTGCCGCTCGGCACGGACGGGGCCGGCACTCCGCTCAGCTACGGTAATGGCTTCACTGGGACCTTCGATGGACTCGGCCACACGATCAGCGGGCTGACCATCAATCGATCGACGGTCGGCCAAGTCGGTCTGTTCGGGGTCGCCGGCAATGCGACGATCCGTAATGTTGGGCTGATCGGAAGCGTGGTGACCGGCGGCGGCATCAGTGGCAACGGCGGGCAGGTTGGCAGCCTCATTGGCTGGCAGCGAGGCGGCACGGTCAGCCGCGCCTATGCGGTGGGCACGACGGTTACCAGCACTGTCTACAACATTGGCGGCTTGGTCGGGCACGAGGACGGTGGCACGATCGACAGCTCCTACGCAACGGGCATGGTCACCGGTACAGGCGCCAACAACGTCGGCGGTTTGGTTGGGCTTGAGACGGGTGGCTCGGTCAGCCAATCCCATGCGACGGTAGTGGTCGCAGGTGACAGCGCCGTTGGCGGACTGGTGGGATGGCAGGAGGGTGGCGCGATCAACAGCTCCAACGCGACGGGGGACGTCGCGGGCAATTCTGGTCTGGGTGGCTTGGTTGGAACTCAGAACAGCGGCACGATCAGCACCTCCTATGCGACGGGCGTCGTCACAGGTGGCGGTAACGTCGGTGGCCTGGTTGGAAATCAGAATAGCGGCGGTACGATCGACAACTCCGACGCAGCAGGCGCGGTCACTGGCAGTAGTTATAATGTTGGCGGCCTGGTCGGGACGAGCTCCGGGATGATCAACGTCGCTCATGCGACGGGCACGGTCACCGGCAGTGATGCCAATGTTGGCGGCCTAGTGGGAAAACAGGGTGGGGGCACGATCAACACAGCCTACGCGACGGGCGCAGTTACCGGCACCGGCTCTAATTCTTTCAACGTGGGCGGTTTGGCGGGAAGCAGCTATGGCTCGATCAGCCAAACCCATGCAACGGGTAAGGTCACGAGCAGTAGTTCCAACGTTGGCGGCCTGGTGGGGAAACAGGCCGCGGGCACGATCGATAACTCCAATGCGACGGGTGGGGTCGCCGGTGATGGCAATGTGGGCGGCTTAGTGGGACTCCAGTACAGCGCAGGCACGATCAGCCTCGCCTCTGCGTCCGGTGCGGTTACCGGCAATAGCTATAACAGTGGCGGCCTGGTCGGATACCAGAAGGGTGGCACGATAACCGACGCCTATGCAGTTGGGTCGGTCAACGGCTACTCGAATGTCGGCGGCTTGGTCGGGCTCGAAGAAGGTGGCGCGATTGGTAACGCCTCTGCGACGGGCAACGTCGTTGGGACGGCTTCTGTGCCTGCTTCTTATATTTTCACCAATGCCGGCGGCTTGGTCGGATTTCAGAACGGTGGCACGATCACCAACTCTCATGCGACGGATGACACCGTCACCGGTGTTGTAAACGTCGGCGGCTTGGTGGGACGTCAACAGAATGGTGGCGACATCAGCGTATCTTATGCCACGGGCACGGTTACCAGTGCCAATAAGCACGCGGGCGGCTTGGTAGGGTTTCAAGTCGATGGCGCGATCAGCGACTCCTATGCGACGGGCCCGGTGACGGGCGGCTATCTCAGCGTCGGCGGCTTGGTCGGCCTCCAGGGCGTCGGTAGCACGACCTCATCTGCCACGATCGACGATTCCTATGCGACCGGGGCGGTCACTGGTCTGGCATCGGCCCTCGCGCCTGATACAAATGGCTCTACGACTCACGTCGGCGGCCTGGTCGGTGGTCAGCAGAGCGACGGTACGATCAACAATTCCTATTCGACGGGAGCGGTCACCGGTTATGGCACGAGCGACATTGGCGGTTTGGTTGGTGCCCAGCTTGGCGGCACGATCAAGAACGCCTACGCGACGGGAACGGTCACCGGGAGTAGCACGAGCAACATCGGCGGCCTGATCGGGTACAATCAGGGCGGCAGCACCACAAATGGCTATTGGGACACCGATACTAGTGGACTGAGTATAGGTGTAGGCTCTGGCGGCGTCAGCGGCGTTACCGGCCTGACCACTGAGGAATGGCTGACACAGGGTCCAATCGCGACCGGCGTCTTCGACATGACGAACACCTGGGTCGCCGGCTATCCCTACCCGGTGCTGAAGGCGCTGCCTTACGTCCTCGTCACCGCGGCTGGTACGCAGACCTACGGTTCTTCGACACCCAGCGCCACCGTTTCCGGAGCCGTCGACCAGAACGGCAACGACGCAACGGGCCTGGTTGACACCAGCTCCACGACTTGGATCGGCTGCACCACCTGCAATGTCGGCAGCGCATATGTAATCGGTGGCGTCGGTGGGACGGTAAACGCGGGCTATCAGCTCACCTATGTCGGGACATTGACAATCGAACCGAAGACACTAACGGCCATGCTTGTCGGATTTGTTGTGAAGGCGTATGACCGCACTGCCATTGCAACCCTGTCACCCGATAACTACAGTTTGACTGGGATCATTGGTTCGGATGCTGTGATGCTCAACGATCCGAACAAAGGAACTTATAGCGATAAGCATATTGGCCTGCACAAGACCGTGACGGTGACGGGTCTTGGCTTGCTCGGGGCGGATGCCGGCAACTACGTGTTGGACGCCACTACTGTCTCTGCGCCGATTGGAATTATTCTCCCGCCGGGGCTATTCTACCATCATCATTATGGCCACCATAGCCATGGCCGTTTCTTTCACTTTCAATCGAAACGATGGCGTGAATCTTGGCGGCGGCCGGTTTGGTCATGGTGAGAACTCATTGACGCATAGGCATAGTTGATCCATCTGCGTTGGGCGCGCTCTCGCGGGCGCGGCGAAATACGTTGCTGGCAGAATTTGAGTATCGGTAGGAAGTGCTTGCTGCCAAGCTGCGTCGCGCCGTGGATGCCGTGGTAGGCAATTCCAAAGAACTTGCATCCGAGGTAGCCTAGACAAGGCGAGGCTGATGGTGCTGGGCGATCGTGTGCTGTCGAAAGAGGTGGCAGAACTGGCACGAGAAATCGCCGGCAGCGGGAGTCCGGCGGTGCTGCAACAGGCCCGCGCTGTCGCTGAGGCGCAGATGGATTTGGTGCGGATCCGCCGGGCGCGGCACCACCTCGTGGCGCAGAGC
>JBAUSV010000018.1:0-6794 GCA_049581885.1 Gammaproteobacteria bacterium
TTGCTGGCGCGCTGGATGTGCCCACTGTTGCCTTTTATCCCCATCGACGTTCGGCTTCGGCGATCCGTTGGCAAACTCTGAACAGCGAGGATCGACTCCTCGCTTTCATGCCACCATCGCAAGCAGCAGAGAACGATTACGCCGCCATCGACATGGATGCAGCAACAGCACAAATCAAATCGTTTCTGTACCGCAACGCGCGGTCCGGACAAAATTCCTGATCAAGTGAAAAAGAGATGCCGCCGTCCGTGAAGCGTAGCGAGCACGGTAGCTTCTCGAACGCCGGTCAGGGTGGACCGGGGTCGTGATCGCGTAGCCACAGGTCGGCGTATTTGACGAAAGTCGAGTGCGCCGAGAGGAGGGCGAGTAAAAACCCCGCCCGGCCATCGAGAAATCCCGCGCGCACCACGTACATGCGCAGGAAGCATGAGAGTGCGTGGGTCAGTCCCGAAGCGATTGAGGTTTTGCGTCCGGCGGCTTTGCGTTGTTGCGCCCAGGCGGCGGAGTAGTCCGCGGATTTCACCAGGTATTCGCGCATGTCGCGGTACGTGTGATGAAGTAAAGGCTGGGTTAAATCGTGGACGTGGACACCTTTCACCAGTTCGACCCGCTCATGCACCAGGGCGTCGTTATAGTCGCCCTGTTCGCGCCGATAAAGGCGCAATACCCGGTCCGGCCACCAGCCGCCGTGACGTATGTAGCGGCCGAACACCCAGCTCAGCCGTGGCAGGGTGTAGGCGGCATCGGGCGTATTGGCATCGAGCGCAGCCCGTATTTCATCACGCAAACCGGGCGTCAGGCGTTCGTCGCTATCGATCATCAGGACCCATTCACCCTGTGCCTCTGCCTGGGCGCGTTGACGCTGAATGCCGAAACCGCGCCAGTTTCGTTCGACAATTACACGCGCCCCCCGCGCTTCGGCCAGTTCGCGGGTGCTGTCCGTGCTGCCACCGTCGCACACGACGACTTCATCCGCCAGCTCCTGGACACTGTCGAGGCACGGCGCAAGACGATCAGCCACATTCAGGGTGATAATCACGACGGAAAGCCGTAGCGTGGCGGAGTCTGTCAGCGGCATGTGAGTTCCTGTGACGCCAGTGAGTTCATGGTGTGGCGTAGCTCGCCGGTGAGTTAACATATATTCAAATTTACTCAGTTTATAGCATGTTGCAGCGCATCGCGGCGATCATTATTACTGTTGCCGGTGTCGCCCTGGCCCTGATCGTGGGCTTCTGGGTGCTCGTCATTCTGGGCGTCATTGCCTGTGTGGCGGTGGTGGTCTACTTCGTGCGCACGCGCTTCGGCCATGGTGCTACGCGCCATTCCGGCAATGTGATTGAGGGTGAATACACCGTGGTGGACGAGGAACAGCGGCGTGACGACTGATTCCGCCGCGATGCTGCCGCCCCGGACGCTCGCGATTGCACCGATGATGAATCGTACGGATCGGCACTTCCGTTTCCTGATGCGGCTGATTACCCGCCGTACCTGGCTCTATACCGAGATGGTGGTGGCCCGCGGGCTGGTCTTCGGCGATGCCGGTAAATTGCTGCGCTACCGCGCCGAGGAACATCCGCTGGCGCTGCAGGTGGGCGGGCATGAGCCGGAGATTCTGGCGCAGGCGGCAAGGCTTGCGCAGGCCTACGGTTTCGATGAAATCAACCTGAATATTGGTTGTCCCAGCCCGCGAGTCAGTGCCGGGCGCATGGGCGCCTGCCTCATGGCGGAACCGGAGCGGGTGGCTGACTGTGTGGCCGCCATGCGTGAAGTCTCGTCGTTGCCGGTTACGGTGAAGACCCGGCTGGGTATCGACCACGACGACAGCATGGAGTTTTTGAGCCGGTTCGTTGAAACCGTGGCTGCGGCTGGCTGCCGTACCTTTATCGTGCATGCCAGAAAAGCCTGGCTTGATGGCGTGAGTCCAAAGGCCAACCGCAACGTTCCGCCGCTTGACTATGGGCGCGTTGCCGAACTCAAGCGCCGCTATCCGGCATTGGAAATTCTGGTCAACGGTGGTGTGGCTGATCTGGATTCTACCGCCGAGCTGTTGCGCGGCGTCGATGGCGTCATGTTGGGCCGTGCCGCTTATGCCCAACCTATGTTGCTGGCTGCGGTCGATGTGCGTTTTTATGGCGAAGCCGGTGCCGCCAGTCGGCGTGCCCAGGTATTGACCGGTTATGTGGCCTACCTGCGCGAATGTGTCGCGCGCGGCGAGAAGCTGGGTCCGGCCTTGCGTCATGTCCCCAGTGTGCTCGGTGGCCTGCCGGGCGCCCGTCGCGTCCGGGCCCGGTTGGGCGCGCTCGCAGGTTCGCAGGATGTCGACGGAGTAGAGCGGGCGCTGATACCGTTGCTTGAAACTGCTTGAAACCCTGAACCGATAGATAATCAAAGGAACCGATCAAACTCATGAGCCCCAAGATGAAAAAGCCGAAATTGGCCGATCGCGCCGATCGCCACAAACTCTACGAGCAGTCCGTGCAGGACGCAGATACCGAAGTGGAGTTTCTCAAGGAGACTTTCCAGAATGCGCGTGGGCGTGCGGCGCGCAGTTTGCGCGAGGACTTTTGCGGTACGGCCACCGTTGCCTGCAAATGGGTCGAAGCCAACTGGCGCCATACTGCCATCGGCGTAGATCTGGATCCCGAAGTGCTGGATTGGGGGCGCATGCACAACCTGTCAAAAATGCCCGAAGAAGCGCAGCAGCGAGTGCAATTGATACAGGGCAATGTGCTGGAATCGCCGGGCCGTGATCTCGATATCGTCACCGCGATGAATTTCAGCTACTGGATATTCAAGGAGCGTTCCAACCTGTTGCGCTACTTCCGCAGCGTCAGGACCGCGCTGGCCGAGGACGGGCTCTTCCTGATCGATGTCTACGGCGGTTCCGATGCCTACGAGACCATGACCGAGAAGCGCAAGGTCAAGAACTTCATCTATATCTGGGATCAGGTCGACTACGATCCGATCAGCGGCCACGCCGAGTGTGCCATCCACTTCAAGTTCAAGGACGGCTCGCGCCTGCAGAACGCGTTCAGCTATCACTGGCGGCTGTGGTCGTTGCCCGAGATCCGCGAATTACTCGAGGAGGCCGGTTTCTCGAATATCACCGTGTTGTGGCAGGGCACCGACGAGGAAACGGGCGAGGGTAACGGCGAGTTTCTGCCGGTCGAGCGCGGCGAGAACGATCCGGCCTGGATTGCCTATGTCCAGGCGGAGCCGTGAGAGCCACGGTGAATGACGGCGGACCGATGCTGGAAGCGCGCGGCGGGGTGCATGTCGAGGCGCCGTTCCGGATGTTCCGCGGCGGCCTGCTGCCGGCGGTGGATATCGCCTACGAATCCTGGGGCAAGCTGAACGAGAACGGAGACAATCTCATCCTGCTCTTTACGGGGTTGTCGCCGAGCGCCCATGCCGCCTCGTCCCGAGCAGACCGCTCGCGCGGCTGGTGGGAAGGCATGATCGGTCCTGGCCAGGCGATCGACACCTCGCGCTGGTGCGTGTTGTGCATCAACTCACTGGGTAGTTGCTTCGGTTCCACTGGCCCGGCCTCGATCAACCCGGCCACCGGCGCGCCCTACCAACTGGATTTCCCGGCGCTGGCGCTGGAAGACGTGGCGCGCGGCGCGCACCTGGTGCTCGAGCAATTGAATCTACCCGCGCCGAAACTGGTTTCCGGCCCTTCGCTCGGCGGCATGAGTGCACTCGCCTTTGCGCTCCAGTACCCCGATCTGGCGCCCAACCTGGCCCTGATTTCCGCGGCGGCCCACGCTCGCCCGTTCGCCATCGCCATCCGCTCCCTGCAGCGCGAGTCGATCCGCAACGATCCGGACTGGGCGGGTGGTTACTACGAACCGGGCCACGGGCCGGTGTGCGGCATGCGCATGGCCCGCAAGATCGGCATGCTTTCCTACCGTTCTCCAGCGGAGTGGCAGCAGAGGTTCGGGCGTACGCGCGTCCGCAACGATGCTCCCCGCGGCGCGGCCACCTTCGCCATAGAGTTCGAAGTGGAAAGCTACCTTGAAGCCCACGCCGACCGGTTCGTCGGTACCTTCGACGCCAACTGCTATCTCTATCTCTCGCACGCCATGGACGGCTTCGACGTCGCCGAGCATGGTGGCGGCAAGCTGGACCGTGCTTTCGCCAGGCTGAAGACCGAGCGGGCCTTGGTCATGGGGGTGGAGTCCGACATCCTGTTCCCGAGCGAGCAGCAACGCGAGCTCGTCCGGTGGCTCAGGGACAGTGGCATCGACGTACATGAAACAATCCTCAATTCGCCGCAGGGCCACGATTCGTTTCTGGTGGACCTGGAAGGGTTCGGCACCTGTATTTCGGATTTTCTGGATAGCTTGTGAAGCCCGCTCTGGCGATGGCTCTCGCACGCCATGCCGAGGGGCCTGAACTGCGCCGGCAACTGCGAGCCCTGCGTCATGCCGACCGTGATCTGAACGACCAACTGGGTGCCGCGCGACAGCTCACCGGACAGGGCGCCCACAGGGCCGCGGCCCTGTGGCTGGCAAGCGCTTTGCGTAACGCACCGAAAACCCGCCTGGCCGACGTCGCCTATCTTCTGGGCAATGCACTGCGTATGGCGGGCCATGCCCATCCCGCTGCGATCGTTCTCGAAGCGGTGTGTACGCACGATCCTGCCTGGGCCGAACCGGCACAAAGTCTGGCTTGGCTATACCGCAACGCCGGGCAGGTGCAGGCGGCGGCCGCGGTCATGGAACGTTGGCTTGCCGCGCCGGATACTCCGGATCAGACGTTGCATGGCGGAGCGGGGTTTCTGCTCGACATGGCTCAGGTGGCGCAGGCTGAAGCTCTGTTGGCGCGCATCGAAAGCCCGACGCCGGTGGTTCTCACTCAGCGCGGCAGTCTGCTGCTTCAGCTCGGGCGTTTCGAGGAAGGCGAGGCGGTCTTGCGGGATGCGTTGCGGCTCGACCCGACGCAGGGCGGGGCCTGGTTGCGATTGGCCCAGGTCAAGCGTTGGCAATCGGTCGAGAACAGTCCGCTGGCTGCCATGCAAGAGGCGCAGACGCGGCCGGGGTTGACCGATGCCATGCGGGCGGCCATCGGGTTTGCGCTGGTCAAGGTCAACGATGATCTGGCCCGTTACGAGCAGGCATGGACTGAGGCTGAACGTTCCAATCGTTTGCGCGCCCAGTCAGCGAGCTTCGATATCGAGGCATGGGAACATTATGAAAATCTTATTTATCAAATATTTGACAATGTTTTATTAAAAAATACTTTAGATTTGGGGGGCGATTTGCCTGCCCCGGTTTTTGTGGTGGGTATGCCGCGCAGCGGCACCACTCTCATCGAGCGCCGGTTGGGGCGGCATTCGCGCCTGACGGCGGTGGGCGAACTGGAAGTGGTTGAAGCACTGGGCGTGGAGTTGTCGGGAACGCTGCCTTACCCGCGGGGGCTGGCCGGTCTTTCGGAGTCGGCTTTTGCGGAAGCGGCATGGCGCTGGACAGCACGCATCCCCGGGGGGGTGCCGCGTGGAACGGAGGCAATCGACAAAAATCCGATGAATTTCATGCACTTGGGATTGATTTCTCGTCTATTTCCTCGAGCCCGCATCGTGCATTGTCGGCGCGACCCACTGGATACGGCGCTTTCGCTCTGGTTCCAGAATTTTGCCCATCCTCGCAATGACTATGCCTACGGCATGAGTGAACTCGCCTGGATGTACGGATTTTACGAACGTGCGATGGCCTGGTGGGACAAGGTGTTGCCGATGCCCGTGCTGCACGTCGATTACGAGCAGGTTGTAGAGAATCCGGAGCGTGAATTGCGCACGCTGCTCGAAGGCTTGGGCCTGGAATGGGAGCCGGCCGTATTGCAAGCGCCGTCGGGCGGCGAAGGCGCCATCTCGACCGCCAGTGTGTGGCAGGCGCGGCAACCGCTGTACCGCCACGCCGCTGGCCGGTCTCGAAACTACGAGCCCTGGATTTCACCGCTGCGCGAGGCCCTGCGCCGCGAAGGCATCGAGGTTTAGCTACCCAAGTCTTCACCTATCTCCTTTGCTTGCGCGGCAAGGAAGGGGGAGCCGGCGGGACCCCGGCGCTCCCAATCGCGGCTGAAGCCGCGCCTATTTCTGCAGGAAGGGTGTAAGCGCTTTCCGGGTGGCGTCGATCGCCGTGGCCAGCGGCACGTCGTATTTTTTGCTGCCGTTGATGACAACCGCAAAGGCGCCCCAGTGCCCGTCGGCAAGACGCGCATATCCAGCCAGCGCGAATACGCTGTGCGGTTCGTTGAGCGAGCCTGTCTTGGCCGCGATGGCGTTCATCCACGCCGGCTGTCCCGGTGCCTTGAGCATGTTCACCGGCGTGTAGGCAGGCACCGTCAGCGCGCCGAGAAAACTCGGGAACAAGCCGGGCTTCTGGTACATCGCAGCCAGCAAAGCAACCAGATCGCGCGCACTGGCCCGGTTGGCTGGAGTTAGGCCGCTGCCGCTCACCAATTCAAGTCCAGGTGTATGGGTGCCCCATAATCCGGAATCGACTTCCAGCGCACGGCCTCGCTCGGTCAGCAATCGACCGCTTGCATCGAGCGCGAGCGGTGGTGGCTGCGTGGTGCGCAGCAGATCGAGTGCCAACGTGTCGGCCATAAAGTTGTTGCTCCAGGTCAGCATGCGGCGCAGTTGCAGTGCTAACGTTTGGCCCTTGACGAGCGCCAGCGTCCGGCCCGTGGCGACGGGCTTGCAGGTGATGTGCACGCCGCCGTCCACCTGAATTCCCGCCGCGGCCAACAGGGCCAGCAATTGAGCCCCGGCTGCACGGTCGGGGTGGCTC
>JBAUSV010000019.1:0-5407 GCA_049581885.1 Gammaproteobacteria bacterium
CGTCAGCGCCGTGGGCGCGTAATGCCGCCCGCCGGCGCTGACGCGGACTTCGCCGTAATGCACGAAGTCGTCCAGGTCGCCGACCGTAAGCGCCTGCTGTATCTGCACACGCATCCCGAGGTACGCCCTCCAGACACCGGGGGCAAGCGGGAAACGCAGCGTCACCGCGGTCGGCAGGCCGGTGTCCCCGCAGTGCACGAGCCGGCGTACCCGGGCGAGTTCGGGCACGCCGTGAAAATGCTGGTAACGGGCGCTGAGCGCCACACGCGCGCCGGGGGTCGCGGACAGCGTATGCCGCCCACGGTAGACGAACACGGCTTCGGGCGTCGAGTCGTCCGCATCCCAGTCGATCCGCGGCGCTTCCAGGAAAAAACCCTGCAGCGCCGGATAGACGGCGGTGACCACGCCGCGTACCTCGACCCGCTGGGGGCGTTGCAGCGCCCCCAGCGCATGCAACGGAGTCACCGCACCGCTGCACCCGGCCCGGGCCGTTCCCGCCGTGACTGTCAGCAACAAGAGCCCCGCCGCCGCAACGGCTTTCTTGCCGAATCGCTCAGCCACCGCCGGAGGTTGCCCGCGGCGTGCCACGCGTTTCACCGGGCCCGGGGAGCTGCCGGGCAGGGCCCTGGATCAGGCTTTGCGGTGTGCGCTGCAGGGTATCGACCAGCACCTGCAAACGTTCGCTGAGCGTTCCCAGTCGACCCATCAGGGCCTCGAGCTGCGGCGCGGTGGTCTGGTTCAACTGGGTAGCCAACACCGCGGCCGCACTCGCCGCGTGTCCGATACGGCGCACTGGCTGACGGGCATCGGTTACCAGCTTGCCGGCCTGCTGAAGTACGCCGTGGGCCGATTTCAGCGTGGATTGGATCTGGTCGATAAGCTGCGGCATGGCCTGCACCGCCGGTTGCGCCGCCTTCTCCAGCGCCACCAGTTGCGCACTTGCCCGATCGATATGGGCAAGCGTGTCGTCAATGTGCTTGCGATTGCGCTCCGAAAGGACGGCCTGCACCGACTTGAGCGTGCTCTTGAGGCTGGCCATGATGTCGCCGGCGTTCTGCACCAACCCCGCCAGGGCGCCCGATTTCAGCGTCAATTGCGCGGGCGCCTGAGTCGTCGTCTCGATCGTGCCCGGCCCGTCCCCCAGGTTGAACTCGACGGCCTTGCTGCCGATCAGGCCCTGCGAAGCGATGGTGGCATAACTGCCCTTGGGCAGGGGGAAGTTGCTGTCGACCCCGATTTTCACTTCGATCTGGTGGCGGTTCTTCGGAGCCAGCATAACCTTGCGCACGGCGCCGATCTGGACGCCGTGGTAGTTCACCGGCGAGCCCGGCCCCAGGCCGGCGACATTGCCTTCGGCGAGCAACACATACGGCACGCGTGTAACGCCGGGCGTCATCATCCACCAGGCGACCAAGCCCGCACCTATGCCCAGTACGGCAAGAAACACGATTGCAATCAGTGCATGGGCCCGTTCTTCCATTTCGCCACCTCCGGCTAAGACCGATCCCTCGGCTTGTGCGCTTCGCCACCCGACCGTGTCCGAGCCTTGAGCGCCGCCCCGCGCGGACCGGCCAGCAATTGGCTTATCGTCTCATGTGCAACCGCATCGCGCGAGTCGGCCATGTCTTCCAGCGGCCCGTCGAACACGATACGCCCCTCGGCGAGCAAGGCGACACGGTTGGCGAGCGCTGCTACTGAATCCAGATCGTGACTCACCATGACAATGGTCAACCCGAGCTCCTGGTGCAGGTCCTCCAGCAAGCCGTCGAGCTCCTGGGCCGTCACCGGATCAAGGCCGGTGCTGGGTTCGTCGAGAAACAGCAACTCCGCTTCCACGGCCAGGGCACGCGCCAGCGCCACCCGCTTGACCATGCCCCCGGAGAGTTCGGCGGGACGCTTGTTGACGTCTTCGGCTGCGAGCCCGGTCAATTGCAGTTTGTACATGACGATGTCGTGCACCAGTGATTCGTCGATCGACTCGCCCATGGTGCGCAGCTCACGCAGGGGAAAGGCCACGTTGTCGAAAACGTTCAGGGCACTGAACAGCGCGCCCTGCTGAAAGAGCATGCCCCAGCGTTTACGCAGCCGGTTATGCTCGCGCCAACCCAGGTGATGAACGTCCTGCCCGAACACCTCGACCGTGCCAGCATCGGGTCTGCGCAGCCCGATCATCTCGTGCAGCAGGGTGGTCTTGCCGCCGCCGCTGGGGCCGATGATCGCAAGCACATCGCCACGCTCGGCCGTAAGGTCAATGCCCTGGTGGATCCATGCGCCGCCGATGCGAGTCTTGAGGCCGCGTACCCGCACGATGGTTTCGTGTTCGCCGCTCACAGCCCCACTCCGCTGAACATGAACCCGAAGGCGACCTCAATGATCATCACCAGCGAAAAGCCGACCACCACCGCACGGGTGGTATGGCCCGATATGCTTTGGGTGTCGCGCGGCGCGGTCAATCCGTAATAGGCGCTGTTAACGGCGATGATGAAACCGAACAGCGCGCCCTTGCCGATGCCGATGTAAAAATCTTCGATCGGCACCGAATCCGGAAACCAGGCGAGCCACATCTGCCAGGTCACGCCGAGCTGCGCGGCCGACAGGTAGACGCCGCCCAGGATGCCCCAGAAGTCGGTCCATACCACCAGCAACGGCATGGCCAGCGTCATCGCGAGTATCCTCGGCATTACCACGCGCAAGGTCGGCGAGACGCCCAGTGCACGCAATGCTTCGAGTTCCTCGGTCAGGCGCATGCCGCCGATGCTCGACGTCGTGGCACTGCCGAGGCGGCCCACCAGCACCAACCCGGCGATGAAGGGGCCGAGCTCGCGCGTGAAAGCCAGGCCCACCGCGCCGATAACCTGCTGGTTAAGACCGAACTGCACCAGCTGGCCGGAAATTTCGTAGGTCAGCATCAACCCCACCAACAACCCGAGGAAGGCGAGCAGAAGCATCGACTGGGCACCGGCGCGGAATATTCCGGCGGAAAATTCGCGCAGCGGGAACAGGCGGGGATTTTGCACACAGTGCCACAAGTCGACGAAGAACTGTCCGCAAAGCAGCAGGATGCCGCCCAGTTGCTGGCCGAAGGCGGCAATGTAGCGGCCCATCGCCGACAGAATGCGCCGCACCCGCGCAAGATGACCAGGCAGGGGCGGACGCAGCGGAGAATACCGGCGCAACTGCTCGAACTGGTGGGCGTACGCTTCGAGGCCTTCGATATGGGCCGGCAGGCTGTCATTCCAGCATCGCCACAGCACCAGAGCACCGGCGCTGTCGAGCCGCCCGAGTGCACTCAAGTCCCAATGATCATCCGGTCCCGGGCGCATGCCCTCGAGTCGCTTGAGCACCTCGCTCCGGTTCTCCAGCAGGGGTTGCAGGCACCAGTCGCCGCTGACGCGTATGCGTCGGCCGTTCGACTCCGCGTCGAGCTGCACCTGGGGAGTCCCTTTCATGTCGACCCTCGTTCCACGCCGCAGTGCTTCAAGGGCAGTATAGGACCTATCCCGGAATACGCCCGCTGTATTCGGGACTTGCTACGGGTTATGCGACAATCAGCGCGAATCAGTGTGTGGGGAACCTCTGGTTCATTCATGCGCGGTCGCGCCGGCGCCTTTGCACGCGACTGGCAAGGAACGAGGAGTGAGGTTTGCTCATTGCAAATGAACGACGAACCGCGCCGTGCGGGCGGGCGCAGAGGCCCGGCAGCTGCGTAGCCCGGCTTGACCGTGGTTCCTGACATGCGGCTCGATCCCGCCCGTTCCCCCGCCTCCGTCCTGCTCGCCATCGCGACCGCACTGATCACGCTGGCCTTTGCACTGGGCCTATGGAACCACGGCCCGATCCCGTCCATGGAAACGCGCTTCGCCGTGGCGGTTCAGCAGATGCTCGTCCATCACCAGTGGCTGATCCCGGAGAAGAACGGGCTACCCTATATCGAGTACCCGCCGTTCTATTACTGGATGGCGCTAGTGTTCGCCAAGCTCGGCGTACCCGTGCTGCCCGCCATCCGCTTGCCCAACCTGATTGCACTGTGGGTGTGGATCGGCGCCCTGTATGCTCTGACCCGCCGGGTACTGCCCACGCTGCCGCGCTGGCTGTTGCCGGTTGCCGTGCTGGTGGCACCAGCCGCCCTCTACAACTTCTTCATCGCCCAGAGCGACGCCTGGCTGTGCGTCGGCGTCACGCTCGCCCTGCTCGGTTACCTTCGCCACGCCGAAGGCAGCGGTTTCCCCCGGCTGCTCTGGTTCGGCACGGCGCTGGCCGTGTTTGCCAAGGGCCCGCTGGGGCTGGTGCTGGTGGCTCTGGCCGTGGGGCTCGACCTGCTGCTGGCTGCGGCAGCCGCTACTTTCCCCTGGCGCGAATTGCCGCACCGCATCTGGCGACTCGCACCGTTTCGCGGCGTCCTGCTGGCCGTGGCGCCGCTCGCCGTCTGGTATATCGCCTGTGGTTTCGTCGCCGGCTGGGATTTCGTGCGCGCTGCGCTCGTGTACGACAACTTCACCCGCTTTGTCGCCGGCGCCGGCGGCCACGCCAACCCCTGGTGGATGTACGCCCAGAGTTTCTGGACCGATTACCTGCCTTGGTCGGTGGCGGTGCCCTTCGGCCTGGTCATGGCCGCCCGCCGGCTGCGCGAACCGGGTCCGCGCCTCGCCCTCGCCTGGGCGGTGACCACGCTTGTATTCTTCTCCCTCTCCGCCTCCAAGCAGAGCAAGTACATCCTGCCCGCGGCGCCCGCCTTTGCCGCCCTCGCGCTGCTGGCCCTGGGTGCCCTGACCCGGCGTCATCCGGCATGGCTGACTCGTACCGCTGCCACCTGGGCGGCCACCATCCTGCTGGTGTTCGTTGTGCTCGTCGGCGCCTGGCTACCCCAAGCCGGGCCGCACATCGACGACGATGCGGCTTATGCCCGCTTGCGCGGCACGGTGACCGCTGCGCCCGGCCGGTTGACCATGTATCGCTGGCCGCGTTCGCTCATCCTGTGGCAACTCCACGTCTATGGAGAACTCCACCACGCACCCATGCCCTGGTTCCGCGATGCACGTGACGTGTACCAAGCCGTCCACGACGGCCGCCTGCGTCCCGGCGACTATCTGCTGGTATATGACGACAACCTGTCCCAGCCCGGCCCCTATGCGCTGCGGCCACGGCCAGCCCCACCTTATTTCAAACAGGTGATGACGCTCAGTTCCAAGGGCGGTATCACGGTCTTTCGCGTTATGCCTGGCGCTGCCATGGCACCGCTGCCCACCACGCCAGCGCCACCGCCGGCGCCGTGGTGGTCGCGATTCGACACGGACTGAAGCAGATGGCAGCCCCCATGCTCGATCTCGATGCCTGGCTCAACGGCCTCGCCAACGACCCGACTGTGTTTGCGCATCAACTGGACGTGATCGACCGGAAAGTGCTGCTC
>JBAUSV010000020.1:0-5686 GCA_049581885.1 Gammaproteobacteria bacterium
CCAGTGCCGTGTCCACACACGGCATCGCGGGCGGTAACCGCATTCGTATCGTTTCCCGCCAATTATTGTCTGTCGGGTATTCCGCTCCCGCTTCATCGCGTATAAGTCGCGGTATGATCAGGGTACCAGGCCGCAATTCGGGTACCAACCCCCCGGCCGTGCCCCACACCAGCAGGCGATCGGCGCCTGCAGCGAGCAGCAACAACGCCGCCTCGCGTGCACGCTTCGCGCCGACACCCGAATGCATGATGCGCCAGTCGTCGCAGCGTAACGGGCGGGCGGTGCGCGCCTCAATGGCGAGCGGGGCGATGACGCCGGTAATCAATGTCGCATCAGGCCGTGGGTACAAGCTTACGGTAACGGGCCAGCGCCCACAGCGGGAAATAGGCGCTGTAGCCGTGGTAACGCAGGTAGAACACACGCGGGAATCCCGGCGCGTTAAATTGGTCCGTATGCCACAAGCCGTCTTCGTCCTGATGATCGAGCAGCCATGCGATACCGCGCTCGACTGCCGCACTCTGGGCCTCGCCCGCCGCCAGCAATGCGAGCAGAGCCCATGCGGTCTGCTCGGGGGTCGCCACGCCGCGTCCGGCTAGCGTCGGATCGGCGTAACTGTCGTTGGTTTCCCCGAAACCGCCATCTTCCTGCTGGACCGACTGCAGCCAGGCCACGGCTCGGCGCACACGCGCGTCCTCGGGCGCTATGCCGGACTGCTCGAAGGCTGCCAGCACCGACCAGGTGCCGTAAATATAGTTGCAGCCCCAGCGCCCCCACCATGCCCCGTTCTGTTGCTGGGTGCGCGTGAGGTAGGCCAGCGCACGGTCGCGTGGTATCCGATAGCGTTCGCCGAGACGGGAAAAGAAAGCCACACATCTCGCCGTGACATCCTCCGTGGGGGGATCGAGCAGCGCTCCGTGATCTGCAAAGGGAATTTCGTTCAGTGCGTAATGCGTGTTGTCTGCATCGAAGGCAGCAAAGCCGCCGTTTTTCGATTGTAATCCGGCCAGCCAGTGCGCGGCGCGCTCGATCCGCTCGGCGTAGCCTGTGGTGTCGGCCTGGTGCATGGCCCAGGCGACCACGCTGGTGTCGTCGAGATCGGGATAATAGTCGTTCCGATACTGGAACGCCCAACCGCCGCCCTGCAGGCGCGGTCGATATTCGCGCCAGTCGGCAGGTTCGTCGGATAGCTGCCGTGCAGCGAGCCAGGAGAGCGCACTCTGCACGGACTCATCGGCGCCGCCTGCCGACTCCAGTGCGAGCGCGGCCAGTCCGGTATCCCACACCGGCGACATGCACGGCTGGCAGTAGGTGGAGTCACCGCGCTCGACCAACAGCAGCTCGAGTGCCTGCTTGGCGGTTTTGCGCAAGGGATGATGCGGCCCATACCCCAGCGCATCAAGCGCTTCGTAGGCGTTGACCATGGCCGGGAAAATCGCACCCAAGCCGCCTTCACCGTTGAGTCGAGCAATGATCCAGCGCTCGCAACGCCGGAACGCCCACCGCCGGAAACCCCAGGGAATAATGGCCTCGCCATGTCGTGCCGCACGCTCCAGATACAGCAGAATGCCACCGCGCAGCGAGCGGATCTTGAACCATTTGTTCTCCCGTTCGGGGGGCGTGACGAACAGTTCCTGTATCGCAACTCCGCGCGGGTTGCGTGCCTGGCGGCGCAGCGAAACCAGCACCAGCAGCGGCACCATCACCGTGCGGGACCAGTAAGACACTTTCAGGAAATGAAACGGGAACCAGCGTGGCAACAGGATCAACTCGACCGGCATGAAGGGAATGCCGCGCCATGGAATCTGGCGGAACTGGGCGAGCATGATGCGGGTAAACACGTTGGCCCGCGCCGCGCCACCTTGGGCCCGGATCGCCTCGCGCGCCCGGCGCAGGGGTTCGGAATCGGGCGAGTCGCCAACGAGTTTCAGCGCGTAATAGCATTTGACCGTACAGGAGATATCCATGGCGCCGCCGGGATACAGTGGCCACCCGCCATTCTCCATCTGATGAGCGCGCAGATAACGCGCGATACGCTTTTCGAGTTCGACGTCGATTTCGTCCATATAGTGCATCATCAGCACATATTCGGCGGGGATTGTGCAATCAGCCTCGAATTCGAAACACCAGTGCCCGTCCGGTTTCTGGTGCTCGATCAATCCATTCCGGGCGCGTGTCAGGGCTGTTTCCAGCCGCGGTTCGTGCCCACCACCCCCATCGCGCCTCACGCGATCGCTCCTCGATCCTGCCGGCTTTCTTTTTCTGGTGTCCCCGGTGTTCCGGATACGCTATCGCCATCGTGCAGCGTGGGCAATTCGCGTGTGAGCCAGGCGAAACTCGCTCGCAGCGCGGTGTCAGAACGCGCCGCCAATCGGCACCAGAGCACGACTCGATGTACAGTGCGGCGGCTGATCTTGACCTCGGCCCCGGAAGCGAAGTCGGGATGTTTGAGCAGTTTGCGATGCCCGACCACTGCCATGTAGAGCGCCCAAAGACAGAAATTGCGCAGGCCCGGCTCGCGTGCAGGCAAGGCCAGTGTATAACTCAGTGCCGCATCGGCATGGGCATGAGCGAGGCCAATCAGGCGCCGGTAGCCTCGCGCGAAACGCGGATCGCCAGGCGTTACTTCGGCCAGATCCAGTCCTTCGTCCAGAAACACGTCGCGTGGCAGCCAGCAGGCGCCGTTCTCGCGATCTTCCCAGAAATCCTTGAGGATATTGGTCATCTGCAGGCACTGACCGAACGACACGGCTTGCGCCATCAGTTTATCGCGCTGCGGTTCCAGTGCGGGAAGATAATGTACGAACAGGCGAGTGAGCATTTCGCCCACGCAACCCGCGACCACGTAGCAATAATCGGCGTGTTCGGCCAGATCGGTCAGTCCGACCGCACTTTTGCGATGCTGAAAACGCACCATGCCGCGCCCCATCACACGCACACATTCGGTGAGCGCCTGGCGTTCGTAGTCGTCGAATGTAGCGGTTATGGCGAGTACGCGCGGCGTACATTCGATCAGCCATCTTTCGTCTTCGCTGGCGTGCGTCGCCAGGTGGGGTAGCAATTCGCGAGCAAATTTGGCGGCATCGCCGCGACCTTCGACCACCGCAATGAAGCGCTCGCAATGGGCGTGCAAGGCGTCGAGATCAAGCGCCGCCGCATCTTCGATGGTATCGGCGATGCGGCACAACAGGTAGGCGTTGCCCACCACGCGGGCCAGTGTCGGCGGCAGGGCTGGAATGGTCAGCGCAAAGGTGCGCGAAACCCGTTCCAGCAACTCATTTTGCAGTCGCTCGTCCAGAGCGCCGGACACCGCCGTGCTCGTCATACTTGCTCCTTGTGTCTCTCCTTTGTGGCTAATTGTAGCCCGTCGACCGGCAACTCCAGTCCGCGGTGTGCACCAAACCAGGCGAGCGCATCGACAAACGCCTGTATGGCCGGACGATGGGTGTAGCCCAATTCGTGTTCCGCCTTGAGGGAGCTGTAGTACATTGGATAACGCGCCATCGCCAACTCGTCGCGGGTGAAGAAGGGCCGCGTGTTGGTGGCACGGGACCAGACTTCGGCACACCAGGCGAGAGGCACGAGTGGACCCGGCGCGAGACGCAGGCGAGGCGCCCGGCGTCCCATCAGCTGTGCAATGTGACCCAGAATCTCGTGCAGCGGAAGATTGTCGCCGCCGAGTATGTAACGTTCGCCGATGCTGCCCCGCTCGTAGGCCGCGAGATGCCCCGCAGCCGCATCGTCCACATGCACGATGTTCAGGCCGGTATCGAGATAGGCTGGCATGCGTCCGCGTGCTGCATCGAGCACCATGCGTCCGGTGGGCGTGGGCTTGATGTCGCGCGGCCCCACCGGCGCAGACGGATTGACGGTCACCGCCGGCAGCCCGTCCTCGTCCACCAGGTGGCGAACCACGGCCTCGGCCAGAAACTTGGAGCGCTTATAGTGGCCGATCATGCCGGCCTGCGTGCTGGGCGTGGTCTCGTCGGCGGGCGATCCGTCGGCGCGGTGGCCGAGCGTTGCCACGCTGGAGGTATAGACTATGCGGCGCACGCCCGCGGCCAATGCGGCCTTCATCAGTTCGCGTGTGCCCTCGACGTTGATGCGATACATCGGCGTCGGATCGGGCACGAACAGGCGGTAATCGGCGGCCACGTGCACCAGGCCGTCGCAGCCCTCCAAGGCCGCGCGCAGGCTCGCCGAATCGGCCAGATCAGCGAGCACTGTTTCGACCTCGACACCCGCCAAGTTGTCGCGCGGCGAGCCGGCCCGCACCGTCAACCGGATCCGGTAGCCTGCTGCCGCAAAGACGCGCGCCACCGCCGAGCCCAGAAAACCGGTTCCCCCGGTAATCAGTATCCGTTCGGCCACGGCCGTACTCCGTACACAGAGCGACTAGTCTACTGGCTGAGGTGGCGGGATTAACCCCGCGGCGGCTCCCAGACAAAAGTTTCCAGATGCTTGCGCAACGCCGTGGCCGTGGGGAAACGGCGCAATATCAGGGACTTTTTCAGTCCCCGGCAGATCGCTTTGATCTCGGGCTGCTGCTGTGCATAGCGCGCACGGCCACCGAGCGCCTGATGGAAAAGGTGCACGGCATCGATCACGTCCTCGCGCATGCTGACCCGGCGCGAGCCACTCCAGCGGTAGGCATCGACCAGGCGCAACTCGAAGTCGATGCCGACCCGGCGCACGATCAAATTCTCGGCATGCAGGTCGCCGTGGTAATCGGCCAGCGCGTGAATTGATTCCAGCCCGACGGTCAGGCGGTGTAGAAACACCAGCGCCTCGAACGGAGTGAGCCGGTGCCCCGGCTGATGCCGCAAGAACTTCGACAAGACCTGCCCCTGCACCAACTCCGAAACCAGCATCCGCACCGGCTCTCCGCGCAGCGTGACGATTTCCGAGGTGAGATAGGGGATCAGAATCGGACAGCGTCGCAGCCGATCCATTTTGCGTGCATACCAGGCGCTAACCCGGCCGTGAGGGTCACGCACGGGGTAGAACAGTTTGGCCGCCCGCTCGATGCCGGTCGTCAACTCCGCCACGCGATACACTTCGCCTTCCCAGCCGCTGCCCAGACGCGCCAACACACGGTACTTGCCCGCGATCGGCGTACCAGTGCGCAGGCGAAAGGGGCGGGCTGCCGGTTCGCGTGACATCAATCCAACTCGGCCACAACCGGGGTATGGTCGGAGGGGCGCGGCCAGCTACGCGGTTCGGTATCGATGCGCACCGCGCGGCACCGCTGCATCAACGCCGGCGACATCAGAATGTGGTCGATGCGCAGACCCAGGTTGCGGCGGAACCCAGCCTGGCGATAGTCCCACCACGAATAGCTTTGCTCCGGCTGCTCGAACTGGCGGAAACTGTCGCTCAGGCCAAGGCCGAGCAACGTGCGAAAAGCCTCACGCTCTGCCTCGCTCACCAGCACTGAGCCTTCCCAGGCTGCAGGGTCGTGCACGTCGCGGTCCTCGGGGGCGATGTTGAAATCGCCCATGACGGCAACCTGTTGGTACTCTCCGAGCAGACTGCGCAGATACTCGGTGAGCGCGGTCAGCCATTCGAGCTTGTAGCGGTACTTGTCGGCACCGACCGCCTGCCCGTTGGGCACGTACACATTGACGACCACCGTCTCGCCCATCCGCACCGCAATCAGGCGTCGTTGTTCGTCGGCGAATCCGGGCAG
>JBAUSV010000021.1:0-1525 GCA_049581885.1 Gammaproteobacteria bacterium
AGCGGCCGGCCCTTGGCGTCGCAGCGGGCGTGGAGCTTTGTGCTGAAGCCGCCCCGCGATCGGCCAAGCGCCTCGGCCGTTTGAGTCCCCTTTTTATGCCGACTGCACAGTGATGTGCCCGGATGACGGTACTGTCGATCATATCTGCAGAGGTCTCGCGCTCGACCATCTCGCTGAGAGTTTCGAGCATGGCATCGAACACGCCCGTCTCGATCCATCGTCGATAACGCCGGAAGACGCTGTTCCACTTGCCGTATTCATCCGGCAAGTGGCGCCATTGCGAGCCGGTGCGCGCCATCCACATCATGCCTTCGAAATAGCGCCGGTTATCCTGGGCCGGGCGACACCCACGGCCGCGTTCAGGTGGCAGCAATGGTCCGATCAGTGCCCATTCCTCATCCCTCAGCCCGATCCGCTCGCCCAATGCCGCCTCCAAAAGACAGCTTTGAATCAAGCCCCATGCCCCAAGTCAACCTTTGTCCACGAAGCCTAGCACTACAGTTGCAATTTTGATTTAAGATGAGCACGCGTGGCTGTGGCTTGATGTGTCCGTCTGAATATTGACCATTTGAGGATGCGCTCGACGGGGAGTTGCCGTTGAGCGAGTTTCAGGGCGAGGCGCCGAATTTCCTGGACGGACCATCGGATGAGTTCTTTCGCGTCCTGCGTTTTGTTTTTTTTGGTGTGATGGTGTTGGCGCGATAGCGGACGGCGGCCATCATGGCATAGGCGAGCATGACGAGGGAGACATGACGATGCCAACCGTGCCAGGAGCGGGTTTCGTTATGGTCGAGGCCGAATTCGTTCTTGGCTGTTTCGAAAGCTTCTTCGATCCGCCACCGTGTTCCTTCCACACGGACCAGAGTATCGATTGACGTGCCCTGCGGGCACCAGGTGGTGAAATAGGCGCATTCGCCATCGCTGATACTGCGCCGGATCAGCACGCCTCGTGTCCACAGGCCCGGCGTGGGGGTATCGAACTCTGCGGCGTCAAGATCAGCCAAGGGGCAATAGGCCCAGTCGTACAGTCGCTCGCCCTTGGTGCCGAGACCCGCCGACAGGCGTTGCCAAGCTCCCTCCGGTAATTCCTGGGCGATGTCTTTTGCCTCGCCGGCGATCAGCGGTACCGTGTTCCAGGAGCTGAACCAGTGGTTGGAATTCACCCCCAACACGTAGCCACGACCGGCCCGGCGCAGGGTGTTCTCCACCTCGCCCACGCCATAGACGCTGTCCGCGGCAACCCAGGCAAAGGGAACCCCGGCATCAATCGCCCGGCCGATCATCGCCGAAGCCAGTGCGGGCTTGGTTGCGAAGGTGATCGGGTCAGGTACATGGGCCGCCTGCAGTCGCGCCGGATCGGATGTCCAGGCTTTCGGCAGATACAGCGCCCGGTCGATAAACGCATGGCCCTTGTGCGAGACATAGGCTGCAAACACACCAATCTGGCAGTTGGTGATCTTGCCCGCGGAGCCCGTATATTGCCGCCCAACGCCACATGACGTGCGGCCCTGTTTGAGGAAACCGG
>JBAUSV010000022.1:0-1729 GCA_049581885.1 Gammaproteobacteria bacterium
CTCGCCCCTGTTGAACCGCAGCGCATCGCGCTCGGACCAGCTTTCCTGAAGCGCCGCCCGGCAGACCTCGTACGGACGCGACAGCCCGGCATGGGTCAGCGCCCGCTCCAGCACCATCGTGGGATCATATGTGGACGGCTCCCTGCCTGCAAGCCTTTTGAGCAGTGATTTGATCGGATCGCTTGCGATCATATGTCCGGCCTCTGTTGGTGCGGTCGCACATGACCGCGGGCCAAGATGGTTTCCGCGACACGAGTTCCAAACACGGTTGCGACCTATGACGGTCGGTGACCCCAGCGGAGTGTCTCGCGTCTTGGATCGATCGATCACACCATCTGCTCATTCTCTTGCAAGTTCCGGCACCAGCTCAGCACGGTAACAGTAGAGATGCTCCCCGTGTCTGGCTAATCTCTATGCGGCGCGCGTCAAAGACGACGGCGCCGAGTTTGCTCTGTAGGTTTCACCGCTGACCATCAACTTCCAGGCGATGCGGGCGTTCTTGTTGGCCAGAGCCACAGCGGCGAGCTTGGGCGGCTTGCGCTTGAGCAGCTCGACGAGCCACGGCGAGGCGGAGCCTCGGTTGCTTCGGACGTGCCACAAGACGGCGGTCGCGCCAACCACCAGCACGCTGCGCAAGGCCTCATCGCCGGCGCGCGTGATGACGCCGAGCCTGACTTTTCCGGCGGTCGAATGATCTTTCGGCGTCAAGCCGAGCCAGGCGGCGAAGTGCCGCGCCGATCGGAATGTCTCGGGTGCCGGCGTCTTCATGACCAGCATCGACGCGCCGATCGGGCCGATGCCGGGGATTTGGGCCAGGCGTCGGCTGCATGCGTTGGCGCGATGCCATGCCATCAGCCTGGCTTCGATCTCCCGCAACTGTGCCTGAAGCTGAGCATATTGCTTGGTGTGTAGCGCGAACAGTTCGCACGCCAGCGCCGGTAGCGTCTCGTCGGCCGCGATGCGCTCAAGCAGTGGCTCGATCCTGCACATGCCCTTGGCGGCGGTCAGGCCGAACTCGGCTGCATAGCCACGGATCGCATTGGCAAGTTGCGTGCGATTGCGCACCAGCCGGTCGCGTACACCAACCAACATCAGCGCCCCCTGTTGTTCGGCGGTCTTCACCGGCACGTACCGCATCGTCGGCCGGCTCATCGCCTCGCACAACGCTTCGGCATCGGCAGAATCGTTCTTGCCGCGTTTGACGTACGGCTTGACGTATTGTGGCGGGATCAGCTTCACCGTATGCCCGAACGATTGCAGCAGGCGGGCCCAATGATGCGAGCCGCCGCACGCTTCGATCCCGATCACCGTCGGCGGCAGCTTCTCGAACAACGTCGCCATCTCCTTGCGCCGCAGCTTCTTGCGCAATACCGGCTCTTCGGCCGCGTTCACGCCATGTAGCTGAAAGACGTGCTTTGACGTGTCCATTCCAATTCGGATAATCTGTTCCACGGACGGTCTCCTTCGCTTGAGATCTTCAACGACCTCATTCTGGCACATCGATGCCGTACGGGAGCCGTCCACACCAACACGTTTCGCGCGAAACATGACCCCACCTCGTTCCGTATTTTAATAGTGATATCAACGTGCCTGACGGTTTCTGGGGTGGGGTCAATGTACCGCGCGTATTCACAGCTATTTTGCCTTACGCGATTGAAGGTGATGGTAGCGATGTTCGCGCCGTGCCGCCTCCAACCGGCTTCCCGCACGAACCGCAGCTACGATCTGT
>JBAUSV010000023.1:0-56797 GCA_049581885.1 Gammaproteobacteria bacterium
GATGCGCTCGCCGCGACAGGCTATGTGCTGCGCCGCCAGGGGCGTTTCGGCGCCGCGATCGACTCGCTGCAACAGGCGCTCACGCGCGATCCGCGCAATACCGCGATTGCCTACGAGCTGGGCTCGACCTATATGATGACGAACCACTTCACCCAGGCCGAAGCCATGCTGCAGCACGCGCTGGCGCTGGATCCCGGCAACATCAATGCAAAGCTCGCGTATTCCGTCGCCATCCTGTTCCGCAGCGGCGACGTGGCGCGTGCACTGGCTGCAGCGCGGGGTGAAGCCCCAGCGCTCCAGTTGCAGCGGGTGAACCTGCTCACATACCAGCGCCACTACGCCCAAGCGCTCGCCCTTCTCGCCGGCATTCCCGATACGCCCGACAACTTTAACAACAGCAGCGGACCGAAGGCGATGATGCAGGCCGATCTGTACCGGCTGGCAGGCGATCCGGCCCGCGCGCGGCCGCTCTACACCCAGGCGCTGAAGCAATCCCGCGCCCAGCTCGCGCAACAGCAAGGCATCACCCTGAGCTACGTCTGGGGCCATATCGCCGACACCGAACTGGGCCTCGGTCACACCGCGGCGGGGCTGACCGCGGTCGCCAAGGCTCAGGCGATCCTCGCCCAAACCCCCGATCACCTGTACGGCCCGGAGGTGATGGAATACAACGCCGCCGTCTATGCCGAGGCCAAGCGCCCCGATCTCGCCGTGCCGCTGCTCGCCAGGGCGCTCGCTGCACCCGGCATCGGCTACAGCTACTCGCCCGTGCTGCTGTGGCTCGACCCGGCCTGGGACCCGATCCGCCGCGACCCGCGTTTCCAGGCACTGCTCAAAAAATACGCCCGCTACAAACCGGCACCCGCCACGACCGCACCCGCCGCCGCGACTTCGGCAAGCACGCCATGAGCACCAAGCCCTCCTTCTTTTCCGAACTCAAACGCCGCCATGTGTACGGTAATCCCCCCGAAAAACAGGGGGATTGAGAAGTGGGATTTTCTCCTTAAATAAGGCGGGGTGTCCAGTGATAGTTATGACCTGCCACCTGTCGCCTGGGAGTGCGAGTGTCCAGTTTTCGGACCGTTATCAAATGTCTATTCCTGGCCGCCAACTGCCCAAACGAAACTCGCCAAATAACGGACGGTGAACCGCCTTGAAGACGGCGCCAAGATATAGCTGCGGACACGGTTGTTGCGTGGCATGGTGGCATAATTCGAGGTTATGCGCTTTTGACAAACCCAGATAGATCCAGTTAGCAGTTATTGAGGGCGGTTAAATGAACAACCCACCCGCAAAAATACGCTTTAAAGCAAAACTTCTTCGCCCGGCCAAATCTGGAGAGGATGATTCCTGGAGCTTCCTGATACTACCCAGGGCTGCGAGCGAGAAGCTTCCTAGGCGTGGCAGGACTACAGTGGAAGGCACCATTAACGATCATCCGTTTCAAGCCACGCTCGAGCCGGATGGTCAACTCAGCCATTGGCTGAGAGTGGACAAGAAGCTGCGCGAAACTTGTCAAGTGAATGCCGGGGAGATGGTGACGCTGGAAATTACTCCCGTGAAGCAAGAGCCAGAACCCGAAGTGCCGGCCGACTTGCTCGAAGCACTTATCGCCTCCCCGAAGGCAAAAGCAGTGTGGGATGAGACTACAACCATCGCGCGTGTGGATTGGATCCACTGGATCGAGACTGCCAAACAAGAGAAGACTCGCAAGCGTCGGATAGATAATGCTTGCGACATGTTGGCCTCTGGAAAGCTACGAGTGTGCTGCTTTGATCAATCCGGCTTCTATAGTAAAAGCCTTGGCGCGCCCTTGGCAGTAGATTGAAAAGCCCTGATTCTGCAGGCCAGTGCGGTTGGGGCAAGGCGCCATAACTATATGGCTGAAATGGAGCGGCTCTGGGAAGGGCGGAAGTTGACCAAGAACGTGTGGGAATGACCAGTTTCCGGACGATAGATGAATGGCGGTTTGTGGCTGATTCAGAACTTGCAGCTGTGTCCCCCAACCGGTCATTCATACCCTCTCGACCCACGCGCTCGAAGCCCTCAGAAACTCCACTTTAGAACTGTCCTCTTGACGGGGAAGCTTACATAGGACCCTGCCCCAGGGGCACCACCTCGGCACGGGACTGCATGCGCGGACGCTGCTCCGACAGGAGGAATTCACCGCCCGTGAAGTCTGCTCCCGGCTCCGAAAGCAGGATCGCCGCCTGCATCGAGAAGATGTGCTCGCCGTAAACGTCCTGGTGCAGACGGTTGAAGCCTCCCGCCTCGTATTTCAGCAGCAGCGGCGTCGGCCGCTCCTGCCCCGCCGCGTGGCAGACGGCCAGGTATTCCTCGTGCGTGGCCGGATACCGCGCCGCGATGCCCAGGCGTTGGTTCCACTCGTTCGCGATCGGCGCAAGCAGCCCGTACCATTCGGTTCTCAATGCCCGGATCGGACCGGGCAGAGGGTAGCGGAAATACTGGTACTCACCGGCACCATAAGCGTGCCTCCATGATGATTTTCTTGCGGAAGAGTCGGGAGTCGCCGTAGGCGCAAATCCACTCCCCGCATTCCTGCTTCGAGAGCAGGTTACGGACAACGCCATAGCCCAATCCGTCGAGATCATTGCGCATCGTATCGGTGCCGATCATGATGGGTTTCTCCGGTTGCAGCCTGCGACGCCCCGATCCGGCGACTCGTTTCAACTCGACGCATCCATGATGGGCGTAGGATAATCACTCCGCAAGCCGCCCGGCCCCGTCACCCAACCATGGTAGCCCCGAACACGGAATGACGATCCAGCCGAAGCAACTGTTTTCCTCGCGCACGGCCACGGTGCTCAGCCTGATCGGCGTGGCCGTGGGGCTCGGCAACGTCTGGCGTTTCCCGTACATGATGGGGCGCTATGGCGGCAGCGCCTTCCTGTTCGTCTATCTCGCCTTCACCATTTTGTTCGCGATCCCGGCGCTGAGCGGGGAAATCGCACTCGGCCGGGCGACGCGAAAAGGCCCGGTCGGCGCGCTATCGGATGCATTCGGTCCGCGGGCGGGTTTGCCGATCGGGCTGCTGCTGCTGATCACGATCCTGGTGGCGGACTCCTATTACGTCGTCGTCATCGCCAACGTGGCCTATAGCCTGTGGGTCGGGATCGCCCACGGTTTCAGCCCCGCAGCCCAGACACAGCTCCAGACGGGGCTTTCGAACGGGCTACTCCAGTACGCCATCGCCATCGGCATCCTCATCATCAGCCTGTACGTGATCCACAGTGGGCTCAAGAAGGGCATCGAGCGGATCAGCACGATCTTCGTACCGTTTTTCTGGCTCTCGACGATCGCATTGATCGTCGGCGCCCTGTCGCTGCCGGGCGCACTTGCCAAGGTTGAGGTTTTCCTGCGGCCCGATTTCTCCGCCATGCGCCCGGTCGATTTCTTTGCCGCCATGGGCCAATCGATCTATTCGCTGGGACTCGGGGGGACGTTTATGGTCGTCTACGGCGGTTATATCGCCAACGACACCAGCATCGCGAAGACAGCGATCGGCACCGCGGCGGGAAACGCCGGCGCATCACTGCTCAGCGCCCTGTTCATCGTGCCCACGGCGCTGGTGTTCGGCATGAACATGACGCAGGGCCCCCGGCTGATCTTCGAGACACTGCCGCACCTGTTCCACCGGCTGCCCTTCGGCGAGGTGCTGGGCGCCGCGTTCCTCGGCGGGCTGGTCATGGTGGCCTTCCTGTCCAACGCGGCGGCGCTGGAAGTGCTCTATGCCGGCGCGGAGGACCTGCCCGGCCGCCACATGACCGGCGGGCGGCGCCTGCTCGTGATCGGCGTGCTGCTGGCCGTGCTGATCATCCCCAGTGCCTTCCACCCCTCGGTGATCGCCTACCTGGACCTAATCTTCGGCTCGGGGATGCAGGCGCTCGGCTGCGCCTTCGCGATCATCGGCCTGGCCTGGGGACTGGGCCGGAGCGCTACACTAAGGCAGCTATTCGGCTCGGTGGCGGGGCGCTGGCGGGGCGGCTATTTCCAGTGGCTGCGCTGGGCCGTTCCGGGAATCCTGCTGTTGGCGCTGGCGGGCTATGTCTACCAGGCCATCACTTAGCCGCTACCCATCCAAACGAGGCACGAATTCCATGAACCGATCGCGGGAAGACGGCATCCATTCGCTCAACCAGGCATTCCGCCGCTACGAGCAGGTGGACAAGCAACAGGTGTACGGCCTGTCCGAAGACGCCGAAAGCGACGAGTTCGATACCGAATACCAGATCCAGACCTGCGACATGGACAAATTCTTCTACGGCGGCGAGGAAGGCCGGGCCGAATTTGCCCGCGAACTCGGCGAGGCGCTGGAAGGCATCGGCTTCGCGATACTGACCGGCCACGGCATTGACCCCGCCCTTTACGAGGAGGCGGAACGGCAGGTCAAGCACTTTTTCGAGACGACGCCCGAAGCGGCGCGCACACCCTACCTGGCCCAACGCCAGGGCTCGGTGAACCAGGGCTACTTTCCGGTCAAGGAAACCACGATCATCCACCCGGACCTGGTCGAGGGCTGGGTGTTCTGCCGCCGCGCCTTCGACATGGACGGCACCGGAAGCCTGGATGAAAAGGCTTTCTGGCCGCAACCGGGGTTCGAGCCGTTCTTCCGCCGCATCTGTAGCGAGCAGGAGACACTGATCCTGCCGGTCATGCAGAGCATCCTCCGCTACCTTGGCTGCGATCAGCACCTCTACGACCGCAAGCTGACGAAGACGAACTTCGGCTTCCGCCTCAACTACTATCCATCACTGCCCGAGGGCGGCGCATCCGAAGGCGGGCGCATGCTCGGGCACGAGGACATCGACCTGTTCACCTTCCTGCCCGCGCCGCGGCTCGGCGGACTGCAGGTGCTCAACCGGCGCAACATGAAATGGATACGGCTGAACGCCCCGCCGGGCAGCATCATCCTCAATACCGGTGACTATGCGCAACGCATCACCAACGACCGCCTGCCTTCCACCACCCACCGGGTGAGCCGGCCCGAGTCGCTACAGAGCAACGAACCCCGCATCAGCTTCCCCATGGCCATTTACGTCTGGGAAGAGGAAATCCTGGAAGTGCTGCCGGGGCTGGGCGAGCCGAAGTACGAGCCGATCGAGGCAATCAAGTTCCACACCCGCATCACCAGCAAGTACTACGGTGAAGACTACGCGGTGGGCTGACCCGGCAGCGGGGCCAAGGGACATTTGACGCAGTGTCGCCCCGGATGTGCTAGGTTTAGAACTACACAACGATCACAAGACCAGGTTTGGGGTAATCGCATGATCCTCTCCCGCGTCATCGAGCATATGAGGCATCAGCACTGGACGGCGGTGTTCCTGGATCTGGTCGTCGTCGTGCTGGGCGTGTTCATCGGCACGAACGTGACCAACTGGAACGATGCCCACAAGACGAAGATGAAGTCCCATGTCTATTCCCAAAGACTGCTCAAGGACCTGTATATCGAGTACCAGCACGACCTGTCGTTGCTTGATTACCAGACCACTGCAAAGAAAGCGGCCCTGGCGACGTTCATTGGACTGACCCGGCCCGGGACGATGGGTGACCGGAAGCTCCTGATCAATGCGTTCAGGGCAACCCAGTATGAATGGTTTGAACAGCACCGCGCAGCCTACGACGAGCTGCTCTCCTCGGGCGAACTCGATCTGATATCGAAACCGCAACTGAGAGAGACGGCCGTCGTTTATTATGGAAACAGTGCCACAACATTCCAGCTCATGCAGGACGACGTAAGAGCTTCGCAATATCGCGCACTGTTTTTCCAGCTGGTCGATCCGGCGGTGGAAATGGCGCTGCGCAGGGATTGTGGCGATCGGGAATATACGACAAGTGGCGGTGTGTCCGGCGCATTCACCATCAGCTATGACTGCCAGCTCTCGGTCGATGACGGCGCCGTCAAAAAGGCCGTCGCTGCGCTGCGCAATGACCCGCGCATACTTCCGGCGTTGCGGTATCAGTCGGCCGTCGCAGACACCGAAACCGCCAATCTAACCATACTTCTGGATCAGACCGGTCTCAAAGCGCTGTTCGACAAGGCCCCGGCACATTGATCCCCATCCGCATGAACGAGCACGTAGAGAAGCAGCACTGGACCAGCGACTTCATCGAGCCGGCCATCGTCATTCCCGGTTTATTTATCGAATTGCAACCCAAGAGCTGGAACACGGCACGGCGTGACCCGGCCCTGGAGAGTCAGACCACACCAACCCGAGGAAAACCTTGTGCACTCCATTGAATTCCTGAAGAAACTGTTTGTCCTTTTCGCAGTGTCTGGATGCCTCCTGTCATCCGCCCTGGCCGCCGACACCGCCGGCCACAAAACGGCCACGCCGGAGTTCAAGCCGACTTCGGTCGTCACGGATGGCTCGGTCACGGTCGCCGGCAAGCGCATCGATTACCGCGCCGTGGCCGGGACGTTGATCGTGCACACCAGGGGCTGGGACGACGCGGCGCCCGCCGGCGCCATGGATGGCGGCCACGAAAACCCGACCGCCGTCGCCTCGATGTTCTACACGGCCTATTTCAAGAAGGGCGCCAGGGCCGCCGACCGCCCGATCACCTTCCTATTCAATGGCGGGCCGGGCTCCTCGACGGTCTGGCTGCGCATGGGCGCGTTCGGCCCGGTGCGCGTTCTCACCAACGGCGTCAAGCACGTGCCGCCCGCGCCCTACAGCGTTGTCAACAACAACTACAGCCTGCTGGATGCCTCGGACCTGGTCTTCATCGACGCGCCGGGTACCGGCTTCAGCCGCATCGCCGGCAAGGACAAGGTCAAGGCGTTCTACGGCGTCGACCAGGATATCCATGCCTTCGCCGTCTTCATTCGCGAGTTCCTGAGCCAATACGGCCGCTGGAATTCGCCGAAATACGTTTTCGGCGAAAGCTACGGCACCATGCGCGCCGCGGGCCTGTCCTATGCGTTGCAGCGGGAGAACATCGACCTCAACGGCGTCATCCTGCTATCGGACATCCTGAACTGGGACCTGATTCCCGACGATCCCGAACTGAACCCGGGCATCGAAGCGCCCTACATCGTCGCCCTGCCGACCTACGCCGCGACCGCCTGGTACCACCACAAGCTCCCCGATCGCCCCGAACACCTGCGTCCGTTCCTGTCCAAAGTGGAAAACTTCGCGATCGGTGATTACGCCCATGCCTTGATGCTCGGTGATCGCCTGGACGCGAAGAGCCGCATGGCAATCGCGCAGAAGCTCCACGCCTATACCGGCCTGTCGGTGGCCTACCTCCTGAAGACCAACCTTCGGATCGAGTACGGCGCCTTCCAGAAACAGCTCCTGAGCGACCGGGACGAGACCACCGGCACGCTGGACACGCGCTTCGTCGGCCCGACCCTCGACCCCTTGTCGAAGATCGCCGAGTACGATCCGCAGAGTGCCGCCATTTCCTCCGCCTATATCGCCGCGTGGAACACCTATGTGCGCAAGACGCTGAAATACGGTGCCGGCGAGACCTTCAAGGCGGGCATCCCCATTTACGAAAGCTGGGATTACCGGCACCAGCCGCCCGGCGCATCGCACCCGTTGATCGCACTGCCGAACGTCCTGCCCGACCTTGCCGCTGCGATGAAGAGGGATCCCGATCTCAAGGTCATGGTGAACGGCGGCTATTTCGATGTCTCCACGCCGTTTTTCTCCGGCAAGTACGAACTGGAGCATCTTCCGATTCCCGCCTCGCTGCGCAAGAACATCCAGTTCCACTATTACAAATCCGGGCACATGGTCTACGTGACGCCATCCAAGCTCGCCTTGCTGCATGACAACGTGAAGGCCTTCATCCAGAGCTCGGACAACCTGAAATGAACGCGCGATCCCATGGAGCGCTGACGTGAAAACCAAACGGGGCGCCGGCGAGGCTGCACCATGATCCTGGGCCGCATCGCCGGGCACCTGAAGCAGCAGCAGTGGACCGGCGCGCTCATCGAGCTCGCGATCGTCATCCTCGGCGTGTTCATCGGCCTGCAGGCCAACAACTGGAACCAGGCGCGAGTCGAGCACAATCAGCTGGATCAGCAACTAGCCGCCTTCGAGTCCGAGCTCGAGACCAACCTCGTGCAGATCAAGCACTACCGCACATATGCCGCAAGCCAGGTTTCAGCCATCAACGAAGTGCGCGCAACGCTTGCTACTGGCAAGGGAAATACCAATCCTGGTCATATCAATTCGCTTCTGTTCCATATAGTCGTTATCCAGAATTTGCATCCCGAACTCGCGGCCTACCGAGACCTCGCCGATTCAGGCGGCCTGCGAAAGCTGAGCGGCACGCCACTGCGACGCGACATCAGCCGTTGGGAGCTCGGCCTGGCACAGGTCCAGCGTCTCGACCGCGATGCACTGGCGTACCGCGATTCCATCGTCGTGCCCTATTACGCCCGGCATATGTCGCTCGCCGCCCACATCGAGCACCTCAGCGCATTCAAAGACCGGGGCTTTGCGCCGTCGCGTTTCCGCAACCACATGGACCAACTCGCAAAGAGCGAGGAATTCGACAACATGATGGTGCTGCGTTTCGTGATCGAGACCGAGATACTCGACGCCTCGAAGAAACTCGAACAAAGCACCGACACCTTGATCGCCACCCTCAAGAAACGCGAGGCCCAACGATGATCCTGCGTCGCATCGCCGGGCACCTGAAGCAGCAGCACTGGACCGGCGCGTTCATCGAACTGTCGATCGTCATCCTCGGCGTGTTCATCGGCCTGCAGGCCAATAACTGGAACCAGGCGCGGGTCCATCGGGCGGACGAACGCGCCTTTCTGCTGCAATTGCGCGAGGAGATCGCCGGCGACGACAAGGCCTTGCGCTATCAGTCGCGCTATGTCGCGCAGGTGGTCGCGAGCGGGCGCCGCGCGCTCGCCTATCTCAAGGGCGGCAAGGATTGCGCGACCGGCTGTGACGGGCTGCTCATCGATTTCTTCGACGCCTCGCAGGTCTGGGGAGCGCCCTACGATCAAACGCGGTATCAGCAGGCGCAGCGCCTCGGCTACCCCTCGAACCCATCGACACGGCGCGCAGTCGAGGCCTTCTACAAGAGCATCGGCGGATGGCTGGCGGTGAACCAGACACCGCCCGCTTATCGAGCGCGCGTCCGCGGCCACTTCACCCCCGCGGCTGCCGAGGCACTCTGGCAAGGATGCTGGCGACGGCCCGCCGGAGGGCTCGAGGAGTTGCCGCATGGCTGCGCGCGCGCACTGGAAAAGCTGGACACGACGGCGATGCTGCGCGAGATCCGCACGGACAACGCCCTGATTCCGGAGCTTCAATACTGGTTGGGGCAGAACATACTGGCCCTCACGTTCTACCCGCAATCGCACCTGCTCGCCAAGGCCGCCGAGGCGGCGATCACGCGCGATGCCGAGGATACGAAATGATCCTCTCCCGCGTCATCATGCATAATCGGGCGGAAGACTTGCATTTCAAGACACTGCTGCAAATCGTCGACCACGGTCTCGGGAGGAGCGAATGATCTTCTCGCGCTTTATCCGGCAGATGAAGGGCCAGCACTGGCTGGCGTTCTTCATCGACTTCGTCATCGTGGTCGTCGGTGTCTTCCTCGGCATCCAGGTGTCCAACTGGAACAAGGCGCAGGCGGATAAGCGTCTCGGTGCCGACTATGTACGGCGGCTTTCGCTCGATCTCCGGGGCGACCTGGTGAAGGCACATGAGCAGGCCGCCTATTACGCCAGCGTGCTTCAAGCCGTCCAGCGCATGGCCACACTGCTGAAAGCGCCCGATCCCGATCCCCGGGAACTGGTCATATCCGCTTACCGGGCCACCGAGGTGATCTATCAGGCGCCCAATGAGGCGACCTGGGACCAGATCGTCTCCTCCGGGCGCCTGGAACTTCTGCCCAGGGGTGCGGTCGATGGCGGGCTGGCGCAGTATTATTCCTATAACGTCACCCTGGATGCCTACCGATTGCTCAATAGCGCGCCCTACCGGAAAATCGTTCGCTCGATTATTCCCATTAGCATCCAGGCGGCAATACGCGCCGGGTGCAGCGATGTGCGCGATAGCGAAGGCTTTGCCTATCGCTTCAGGAAAAGCTGCAGGGTAAAAGCGGATCCGTCCCTGCTGCGTTCCACGGCGCAGGCGCTCAGGGCCGACCCGAAGGTCGCCGGGGCCCTACGCTACCAGTATTCCCTGCTCGCCTCGAGCGTCCCGAATTTCAAGGCCGTCATCTTGATCATCAAAAAAGCGCTCGCCGCGTTGGGAGCAAGCGAAGCACCTGCCGGAAGCCGGCCATGATCTTTTCCCGCATCGTCGATCATGTGAAAAAGCAACAGTGGACCGGCGCGTTCATCGAACTGGCGATCGTCGTGCTGGGCGTGTTCATCGGCCTGCAGGCCAACAACTGGAACCAGGCGCGGCACAACCATGCCGCCGAGATCGTCTATCTGCGGGCGCTAGCCAAGGATCTGGATTCCATAGAGACCTCGGTCCAGGCGCAAGTCGATTTCGAAACGAAGATCATACATTTCGCCAACCAGTCGCTGGATGAGATCGATGCGCCGCCTTCGAAGAACCGGACGCTTCGCCTGGGCATGCTGTTGAGCCAGTTGGTGGCGCGCAGCACGCTGAAGATCGAGAGCCCGACCTTCCGGGAACTGCAGAGTTCGGGCCACCTCGGCCTGATCCGCGACCGGGCCCTGCGCGGCAGCATTGTCGAGTATTTCTTCCAGGTCCAGCGCTGGGAATCCGCACTGGACCGCAACAACGAGGCGTTCGTCGACGACGGGTTCGACGTCTTCCTGCGCACGCATGGCGTGGAGCTCGTGCTCTGGAATCCGGCGGTCATGCATGAGCCCTCGGCGTTGCCGGCCAAGTTTGCAGACGCCTACCTGAAGCTGATGCATTCGCAGTCTGGAAACCGTATCCTGGCGGGTCGCAATCCCGAGCTAGACCGCCCGCCGGGCGACCCGTTCTGGGACCGGCTGCGCCAGCAGCTTAATTGGCGAGCGGTCATCGCCGGGAGAAACGAAAGCATCGCGATACACATCAAGAAGATGACCGAGACGGTCAAGGCGAAGACACTCGCGTATCTGAAGGGACATCGATCATGATCCTCTCCCGCTTCGCCGAACACATAAAACACCAGCACTGGACGGGCGCCCTCATCGAGCTGGCGATCGTCATCCTCGGTGTCTTCATCGGCCTGCAGGCCAACAATTGGAACGAGGCGCGGCACGACCGGGCGCTCGAGCGTCAATACATCCAGCGCCTTCATGACGATTTCGCGCTCTCGATCAAGCGTGCCGAAAAGAATATCGCGAGCATGAAAGTGCAATTTGTGCTGGAAGGACGCATGGTCGCCCGTTTGCGCGCATGTCGCCTCGATGACAGCCAGCGCGCCGATTTCGCCAAGGGGGTCTTTCGGGTGGGCAGGTTCGAAGCACCGACGCTGGTCCGCGGCACCATCGACGAACTGCAGTCAACCGGGCGGATGGGAATCATCCGCAACCTCAAATTGCGGCAAGGACTTTCCAATATCGTCGAGGCGCAGGATAGAAACTCGGAAATCCTCGGCTACATCGTCGCGCGCGCAACACCACAGATTGCTTACATTGATGCCAGAACCGTACTTCTGCAACCGCCGGGGGGCTTCGAGGGTGCCGGCCCTTCATCTGATCAGATCGTATTCGATTTCCCCACGTTGTGTCATGACGCTGCCTATATCGGTGCCGTATCTACCGTGCAGGAGATGACTCACGTCGTGATTGAGCAAAATCAGCAGGCGCTTGCTGCCGACCGCGCCATGGTGAAGATGCTCGAGGTCGAGCTCCCGCGAACGACGGAGCCCACCAAATGATCCTTGCCTGCGCCATCGAACACCTGAAGCAGCAGCACTGGACCGGCGCCTTCATCTAGCCGCCGGCTGACCGGCGGCATAAACCGAGGAATACGCAAATTAGCCAGGAAATCGTTTTCTACACCAACCCGCAATCGCGGGGACGGATCGTGCGCTGGATGCTCGAAGAGGTGGGACAGCCCTACCACACCGAGATCCTCGAGTATGCCACCACGCTGAAAAGCCCGGAATACCTGGCGATCAACCCGATGGGCAAAGTGCCGGCGCTACGCCACGGCGACACGGTGGTGACCGAGGTTGCGGCTATCTGCGCCTACCTCGCCGACGCCTTCCCCGAGGCGGAACTGGCGCCGCCGCCGGGCGACCCGCTCCGCGGCCCCTACTATCGTTGGCTGTTCTTCGCCGCCGGCCCCCTGGAGGCCGCCGTGAGCAATAAGGCCCTCGGGTTCGCCGTGCCGCCGGAGCGGGAACCAATGATCGGCTACGGCACTTACGCCACCGCACTCAACACACTCGAGGACGCCGTCTCCCGAAATGATTTTCTCGCCGGCGACCGCTTCACTGCGGCGGACCTCTATGTCTGCTCCCATCTCGGATTCGGAATGTTGTTCGGCACGATAGAAAAACGCCCCGCATTCGAGGCGTACTGGGCACGGCTCAGCGAACGGCCGGCCGCCGTACGTGCCCGCGAAATCGACGATGCGCTCATCGCCGAATGCGAGCAGGCAAAGTCGGGGCACTGAAGAACTTCTCCTACGAGAACGACCCGAAAAATCATCTCGAACTACCTGATCGAAGTGCAGGGGACACCGATCCCCCATGCGCAAGCTGGCTTGGTTCGACAATAACGGGGACATGATCGACCTTTTCGCGCCCGTGAGTTCAGTGTTCCTGTTGCTCGCTGACGAACCCATAGATGAGACGATGGACACGACCGAACCCTGCGTGACGAATACCCCGCACGAAGTCGCCCAAATTATCTATTAAGACGGGCGTTGTTTCAATACTGGTACGAGTCATTTTTCAAAAGAAAAATACAGATGCAGCATGCTGTTCACACACTTGTAACAAAAGCGGACTAGGATCATCCCGCGCATTCCCAGACAATCACGGCTGGGGTTCATTTACGTCCGATCAAATTTAATCCAAGGAGATCATAGTCATGATCGCAAAGAGTTCGAAACGCAAACATACGCGGGCCCTGGCTGCTGGCCTTGCCACCGCGGGTCTGATTCTGGCTGCGGGGGCAGCCATGGCGACAACCCTGAATGAAACGGGCTCGAGCCTGCTCTATCCCCTGTTCAATTTGTGGCAGCCTGTCTACACCAAGGTCCATCCCGATGTGAAGATCAACACTGCAAGCACCGGTAGCGGCACGGGCCAGGCCCAGTCCATGAATGGCCTTGTCCAGATCGGCGCCTCCGATGCCTACCTGAGCGACACCCAGATGCGCATGCATCCGAGCATGCTCAACATCCCGACCGCCATTTCCAGCCAGATGGTGAACTACAATGTTCCGCATCTGAATGGCAAGCACATCAAGCTGAGCGGCCCGGTGCTCGCCGATATTTATGCCGGCAAGATCACCCGCTGGAACGCCTCACAGATCGAAAAACTTAACCCCGGCGTTCACCTACCCGATCATCGCATCATTACCGTCCATCGCAGCGACGGCTCCGGTGACAGCTTCATCTTCACCCAGTACCTGAGCAAGTCCACCCCGTGGTGGAACAGCAAGTACGGCTACGGCACAACCGTCAGCTGGGCTCCGGTTTCGGGCAACATCGGCGCTGAGGGCAACCCCGGCATGGTCGATGCGCTGAAGAACAACGACTACTCTATCGCCTACGTAGGCATCAGCTACAAGGCCCAGATCGACAAGTACAATCTTGGCGAAGCGAAGCTCGAAAACCGTGATGGAAACTTCGTGCTGCCTGAGCCGCGTACGGTGAAGGCCGCAGCTGCGGCGATGGTACCCAAGACTCCGGCCGATCAGCGCATCAGCCTGATTTTCGCCCCGGGCAAATGGAGCTACCCGATCATCAACTACGAATACGCCTTGGTGAATTCGCATCAGCCCTCCAAGGAAATGGCAGAGAGTCTGCGCAAGTTCCTGGTGTGGGCAATTTCCCCCGCGGGTGGTAATGCCATGCCCTTCATGAAGAAGGTGCACTTCGTGCCGCTGCCTCCCAGTGCGGCATTGCAGTCGATGGAGCAGATCTCAAAAATCAGTCATTAATTCCATTGACAAGCCTCCAACGCTCACCGGTGACACCCGCAAGGGTGTTGCCGGTGCTTTTTATTTACAGAACTTTGCCGGTTTTTAACCCACATAAAAGACATTCCGGAAAAAGCGGCCACTGACGCGAGGACATTCGGGTGAACATCAGGAAAAACACCTTCAGGTGGTCGGTCATGACGATGGCGGTCATCCTCCCTCTGAGCCTGGTCGCCATAGCCGCTTTCCTGACGACCTATGCTTGGCCCGCAATCCATTTCAACGGCTGGGGCTTCCTGTTGCACAACGACTGGGACCTGGGCCGAATGTACGGAAACCCCATCGTCAAGGATGGGCAGACAATACTGCCCGGCGCGAGCTACGGCATTCTGTTCCTCATCGTCGGAACGCTACTCTCGTCCCTGATCGCCATCATCCTGGCGCTGCCGCTCGGCATATTTTCTGCAATCTTCATAGCCGAAGGCCTGCAAGGCCCGCTCAGGGAAGCCGCCTCGTTCCTGGTGGAGCTGTTGGCGGCAGTACCCAGCGTGGTCTATGGCCTGTTCGGTTACATCGTACTGATACCCTTCTTGGGCCACCATGTCTATCCGCTTCTGTCCCACACCGTGGGGCGCTACATTCCCTGGTTCGGCGGCGAGTCGGGCAGCGGCTACGGCCTGCTGACGGCGGGATTCATTCTCACCCTGATGATCGTGCCGCTGATTAGCGCCACCCTGCGTGATGCGCTCAACTCCACGCCCCGGGCGCTGCGGGAATCCGGCATCAGCATGGGTGCCTCCCGCATGGAAGTGGTCCTGCACATCCTGCTGCCGCAGAACAGGAAGGTATTGATCGGCGCAACCATCCTGGCCTTGGGCCGGGCACTGGGCGAAACAATGGCTGTACTGATGGTCAGCGGCAATGCCCTGAACGTCCTGCCATCCAACGTATACAGTTCGGTCTCGACCATGGCTTCCTTTATCGTCTCCCAGCTGGACAGCGCTTTGCAGGATCCCACCGGCATGGCGGTCATGTCGCTGGCCGAGGTGGGCCTGGTGCTGATGCTCATTTCAATCCTGGTGAACGCAGCGGCGCGCGCCCTGCTCTCGCTTGCCGGTATGAGGGGGAGGGTGAAGGCATGATCGGTAACGCCCTGGCAGAAAACGTTTCCGCCAAACCCTCGGTCCTGCTGCTGAAGCGGCGCTGGATGTCCCGCTTCTGGTGGGCCGTGACCGGCCTGAGCCTGTTCATTCTCGGCTTCAGCCTCCTGTACCTGCTCGGCTTCGTGTTTTTCCATGGCGCCGGTGCACTCAACCTCACCACCTTCACCCAGGACACGCAGGGCATCGCCGGCGGCCTCAGGAACGCCATCGTCGGATCCCTGCTCATTTCCGGCCTAGCCCTGGTCATGGCAGTCCCTGTCGGCCTCAGTGCCGGCATTTACCTCGCCGAATACGATTACACCCTGTTCGTGGGCCGCATCGCCCGCTTCATGACCGACGTGCTGGTCGGCGTGCCCTCAATCATCCTCGGCTATTTCGGCTACATCACCATGGTGGTGTACGCGGGTTGGAAATTCTCACTGCTGGCGGCCTCGATCACGCTGGCCATCATGATGCTGCCCTACATCGCGCGAACGACCGAGATGGCCCTGCGCGAGGTGCCGCATGCGGTGCGCGAGTCTGCTTACGCCCTGGGTGCCGGGGAAGGTCGGGTGATGCTGCGCATCATGCTGCCTGCGGCCCGGACCGGCATCCTGACTGGTGTATTGCTATCGTTGTCGATTTCCCTGGGCGAAACCGCACCGCTCATCTACACGGCCAACTGGTCGAACTACATGTGGCAGGGCCATTTCACCAACGAGCCGGTGTCCTACCTCACCTACGTTATCTGGAGCTACATCGGTGAGCCCTACGATTCCGCGCACAAGCTGGCGTATGCCGCAGCGTTTCTCATCGTATTCATGGTGCTTGCCATCAACGTCGTCGCGCGCTACCTGCTGCGGAACAAATCCCACCATTACTGACAGTTTGTCCTGTGTGCACGAACAGCCATGAAACCCGACGTTCCACCGGTCCGGCCTCTCAGGTCTTGAGGCGATACCCGGTACGGAAGATCCAGTAGATGATGGCCAGGCAGACGAACATGAACAACAGCGTCATGCCGAGGCTCATCGCCAGGCTCACGTCGCCCGAGCCGTAGAAGCTCCAGCGGAAGCCGCTGACCAGGTACACGACCGGGTTGAACAACGAGACCGTCTGCCACACGGGCGGGAGCATCTTGATCGAGTAGAAACTGCCGCCGAGGAAGGTGAGCGGAGTGATGATAAGCATCGGCACCACCGAGAGCTTCTCGAAGTTGTCCGCCCAGATGCCGATGATGAACCCGAGCAGGCTGAACGCGAAGGCCGTCAGCAGCAGGAACACGACCATCACTACCGGATGCTGGATGTGGAGCGTGACAAACGCCGTCGCGGTGGCGAGGATGATCAGCCCCAGGATGATGGATTTGGTTGCCGCCGCGCCCACGTAGCTCAGCGTCGCCTCGAACGGCGACAGCGGCGCCGAAAGCAACTCGTAAATGGTGCCCGTGAACTTGGGGAAGTAGATGCCGAACGAGGCATTCATGACGCTGGTCGTGAGCAACGAGAGCATGATCAGGCCGGGCACGATGAACGCACCATAGCTGATGCCGTCCATGTGCGTGATGCGCGAGCCTATAGCGGCGCCGAACACGACGAAATACAGCGACGTCGAGATAACCGGAGAGACAACGCTCTGCACCAGCGTGCGGCGCATGCGCGCCATTTCAAAGCGGTACAGCACCCAGACGCCGCGGAAGTTCATCGGCCGTTCTCCACCAGGTTGACGAAAATATCTTCCAGCGAACTCTGCTTGGTTTCCAGGTCGGCGAAGCGGATGCCTGCCTTGTGCAGAGCACCCAGCAGCGCCGTTATGCCCGTGCGCTCAGCATGGGTTTCGTAGGTATAGACCAGGTCGTTGCCGCCGGCAGCCAGTTCGAGCGTGTAGGCGTTCAGCTCGTCGGGAACGCGCCCCAGCGGCTCGTGCAGGTGCAGGATCAGTCGCTTCCTGCCGAGCTTGCGCATCAACTCGTCCTTTTCCTCGACCACGATCAGTTCGCCCTTGTGGATCACGCCGACGCGGTCGGCCATCTCCTCGGCTTCCTCGATGTAGTGCGTGGTGAGGATGATGGTCACGCCGGTTTCGCGCAGCCGGCGCACGAGCTGCCACATATCGCGCCGAAGCTCCACATCCACGCCGGCCGTCGGTTCGTCCAGGAACAGGATGTCCGGCTCGTGCGCGAGCGCCTTGGCGATCATCACGCGCCGCTTCATGCCACCGGAGAGCATGATGATCTTGGTGTCGCGCTTGTCCCAGAGCGACAGGCTTTTGAGTGTCCGCTCGATGTGGCCGGCATTGGCCGGCTTGCCGAACAGGCCGCGGCTCAGGGTTGCCGTCTCGCGGGGTGTAATGAAGGCGTCCACCGTCAGCTCTTGTGGCACGAGCCCGATCGTGGTGCGCGTCTTGCGGTAGTCGCGGACGATGTCGCAGCCGTTGACGCGCACGCTGCCCTTCCCCGGGCGCACGATGCCGCAGATGATGCTGATCAGGGTCGTCTTTCCGGCGCCGTTCGGCCCCAGCAGAGCGAAAATCTCGCCCTTGCGGATATCCAGGTTGATGTCCTTCAGCGCATGGAAACCGGAGCCGTAGGTCTTGGACAGGTGCGAGATCGAAACCACCGTCCCGCCTGCTTCCGTATTTGCTGGTGTTGATGCCGCAACCACGTCGTGCTTCATAAACCCGTCACTCTCCTGAATTGGTCGAAGCCGAGACCCCGACCTTCCCCGACTTCCATCTACTCCGTCACCCCGGAAAAAGCCGGAGCGACGAATTAATTTATAGTGCCCCTATGGAAACGGATTATATAGGCCACCAGGAATCAACCCCGATCAAAGGCTTTCGGCGTTAAAATACCAGCACGCGTCCCCCCCTCCAAAGGGCGCTGTCCGTCCTCAATTCGCTCCACGGAACCCGCATCCCTTGACGCAATCCGACGAGGCCCGCGGCCGGAAAATCGCGTTTATCGCCCTCGCGCTGCTTGCCGTGATCTGGGGCTACAACTGGGTGGTGATGAAAATCGCCCTCGGCTACGCCCCGCCGTTCACCTTTGCGGCGATGCGCACCGGCGGCGCTGCGCTGTTCCTGTTCGCCCTGCTGGCGGTCTTCGGCAAACCGATGCGCCCACCGGTCATCGGACGTATGCTGCTGCTCGCGCTGTTCCAGACCACGTTCTTTGTTTCGCTGGCCACGATGGCGGTTTATATTGGTGATCCCGGCAAAGCGGCCATCCTGGCCTTCACCATGCCGTTCTGGGTTCTCGTATTCGCCGCGCCGGTGCTCGGCGAACGAATCACGCGCGCCAAGGCAATCGCCGGTGGGCTCGGCCTGACGGGCGTCATCCTGATTCTCTCGCCCTGGACGGCCCACAACGACTTCCTGGGGCTACTGCTGGCGCTCGGCGCGGGTTTCGACTGGGCCATTGCGGTGATGATTGCCAAGAAGATTCCCGTCAAAGGTACCTGGAGCCTGCTCTCGCTCAACGCCTGGCAGGCCCTGGTTGGCGCGGTGCCGATCGCGATCGTCGCGCTCGTTCTGCCTGCCTCGCCCATCCAGTGGACGACGCCATTCATCCTGGCCCTGGCCTACAACGTGGTGCTCGGCACGGGCCTCGCCTGGTTCATGTGGCTGTTCATCCTCTCGCGCCTGCCCGCCAGCGTATCCGGACTCTCCTCGCTGATCATCCCGGTCATCGGCATCCTCGCGGACTGGGCGCAACTGGGGGAACAACCGGGCGCCTGGGAAAGCGCCGGCGCAATCGCCCTGATCGCGGGGCTTGCATTGATTGCCTGGAACCAGCGTCGGGGCAACTTGTAGCCGTCGGCATAGGGAACGCCGTAAAACCGGCCCGCGTCAATAGTGGGGCGGTTCCTCGGATTCCGGGTACGGGAACCTGAGGTGCCCGTAGCGGACCACCACGACGGTAACGGCCAGCACGAAGATCGCCAACGATATATAGATATCTCGGGTGGCCTGGATCTGATGCAAATCACCGGTATCGAGAATCAGGTAACGGGCGAGAGACACCATGGCGATATAGAGCGGCATCCGGACCGGCAACTTGTCCAGGCGCCAATAGGTGCTCACCATGCTGATCACTTCCAGAAAGATGAACAGCATCAGCAGGTCGGATACGCCGACACGGCGAGCGGCCACCATGCCCGCGATTTCCTGACCGGCCGCGAACAGCGTGGCGACGAGGATCAGGAACAGGCCCACGTCCTCGACCACCTTAACCACGTTCATCCCGGCGCTGCGTACCAGTCTGCGATGCGGCATGGAATAACCCCCCATACTATCCAATTTTCAAGCGGGCCGGGACATCAAAGCCCGGCCCGCCTGTAATCAATCGCCCGACTTTTGGGCCTTCTCCCAAGCTTCGAGCGTCCCGGGGGCACCGAGTACCCGCCCGTCCACTTTCTTGCCGTAGTAGTCAATCTTGCGGTTGTGGTGGAATTGCTTGATCGTCTCTTCCAGGTTGCCTTTGTACCGGGGATCCTGAGGGCGCGGGTGGCTATCGATCCAGGCCGCCACGTCCCAGGTTTCCTGCAGGCTCAACTTGCCGGCGTAGCCGAAGGGCATGTTGTGGTGGATGAAGGCCGCGGCCTTTTCCAGGCTGTGCATACCGGCACCCCAGTTATAAGCCTGCGATCCCCACAGCGGTGGGAAGGCGTAGGAGCCGTCGGCCAGTCTCCGGCCCTGGCCATTGTTACCGTGACACACGGCACAATCGGCAGCATAGACCTGTTTGCCGCGCTCGCGCGAATACGGCTTGGGCGGATCGGCCAGGCGCGGATAGCCACGGCCCTTCATTTCCTTGCCGGCCGGCACACCGTGCGACATCCAGTACATGTAGCTTTCCAGATCGATCATGACTCGAGAATCGGCCGGCGGCGGGCTGCCGGACTTGGAAGCCTGCGCGTTTTCCGAGTAAGTGAAACAGCCTTGCAGGCGCATCACCATGTCATTCACTTTTTTGTTCTTGCCACGGTAGGCCGGATACATGCCCCAGGACGCCCACATGGGGGCGGAATCGGCCTGGCGCCCGGCATTGGTGTGGCAATTGCTGCAGCTCTGGCCGTTGCCGATGTAATCGCTGGCGTATTTCGGCGTCTGAGTAAAAACCAGGTAGCCTCGCTTCACGGATTCCCCGAACTTGCCGTCAGGCAGATCCTTGAGCAACGGCGGCTGGAAATAGCCCGGCATGGCATCGGCCACGGACGGCGCGACATCAGGTTGGGTGTCGGCGGGGACCGGCCCGGTCGGGGGCAGGGACGCCAGGTATTCGGCCACGGCGTGAATCTGCTTGGCATCGAGCGAATCCGCGACGTGCTTCATCAGATTACCGATGCCTCCGGGCCGCTTGCCATCCTGCCAGGCCTTCAACTGGGCCTCAATGTATTTGGCGCCCTGCCCGGCCAGGGCGGGAAACGGCTCAAGGCCACGCGCACCCGGGCCGTGACAGGATTCGCAACTGGGGATGTTTTTCTGCCACAGCCCGTTGACCACAATCTCGCGGCCTTCGCCCAGCACCTTCTTGTCCACCCCGCCGGCTGCCGCAGCTGGTTCCTTGAGTGATGCGTAGTATTCGGCAACGGCACGCATCTCGTCCGGACTCAGGCTTTTGGCCGGGCCCTGCATGATGGCATTGGCACGCTCGCCGCTCGCGAAGGCCTTGAGCTGGGCCTCGATGTAAGCTGCGGACTGCCCGGCCAGGCGCGGAAATCCTGCCTGCGGGTTCCCTTCGCCCTTGGCCCCGTGACAGGCGGCGCAACCCTTCTGGGCAACAACCTGATCGCCACTGGGGGCGGCGTGGGCAGCAGCCGTAAAACCGGCACAGAAAACCAACGCACCCAGGGCCGTGAAAAATCCTCCCGATCTCGACATGCTGTTTCTCCCCTAGCGACTGGATGGCATCAGGCCATCAGGGCTTCATGAATTGGTATTCGCGATAGATCGCCTGGCCTTTCGGGCTCATGAGGAAGTCCATAAAGGCCTTGGCGGCCGCCGGATGCGGCGCATTCTTCATCAGCCCCGCGGTATACCCGACCACCTTGTTGTCCTTGTCCGGAATGGTCACCGTGGAAATCGGGTGATGCAGCATATCGTCGTGGAACCACGCTTCGGTGTACCACACGACACCGGCATCGCACTTGTGCTCCATGATGCGAATCGGGGTCTGGCGATGATGGATATGCGTCAGGAAGGAAGTGCCCTTCCCGACCTTCTCCTTGTACACGGCATTCACCAGGGCCTCGCCGCCCGTTTCCTTCAGGGCCGGGATGATGGCGTGCTTGGCGATGCCCTCCCATTCCGGGTTAGGCATGCACAGCCTCAGGCCTGGCTCGGCCAAGCTCTTGAGGCCAACCACATGCTTCGGGTTGCCCTTGTAGACCATTATGGCCAAACGGTTTTTGGCATACACCTCGGTACGGTCGAACCAGTGGTGCTTTTTCTGGAGCGCCATCAAGCTGCCATGGCCGGCGGTAAGAATGTCGGGCTTGAGCGTGACACGCATATTTCCGATCAGGATCCCCTGCCCGCGTTCGACCGATGTAATCAGGCGGCCGGGCGGCAAGGTGAACGCCACTACACGCGGATATTCGGGATGCGCCTTGATGAAGGCGCGCATGAGGCGGTTGACCAGCATGTATTGGTTACCCGCGAAGAAAACCACCAGTTGCGGATTATTGATGTCGCCGTGGATGTCGGGCACGTTTTCCACGCCCGGAACGGTCACTTCCGTACCGCCGTAGATCGGTGTACTCCAGGGCGGCTGAATTTCCAGGAGTTGCTTGGGGAAGTCCTGCATGTAGCGGGAGTTGTGGTAAATATCCACTTGCTGCTGCCCCGCCGCGAAAGCGGGGCGCAGGGGGCCGAGAAGCAGCGCCGCGAACGCGCCAATCAGTGCGAAACGTAAAGATCTTGCCAACATATTCCTCTCCTGATGGCGAACGGGCGGCGCTGCCTCCCGAATGGTAATGCGCAGTTATTACTGCTTCATGTATGCGTAGCCCATGTCACCGTAGATGACCGTGGTCGCCAGAGCCGACAAGTCGATCCGGACTTCCTTGTTCACTTCGGAATGCTCGAACCCGAGATCGGCGAGTGCCTGCCCGCAGACATCCACATGGACACCTGCCTTGCGCAACGCGTTGATCAGCGGAATATTCGGGTTATCCATGCCGTACTTCTTCTTGTAGGCCTCGTTGTTGAGGATGGCGGGCGTCGCCGGGCCATGCAAAATGGCGACGAAATGAAGGTTCTTGAGCGGCACGCCGGCCGAGGCGAACACGTTGACCGCGCGGGCCACGTGCACCAGGCCGGGTTCCGGCTTGGACGGGTTCTTGGCGCCGGAGGTCACGTCGAACAGCGCCTTGTAGACATGGCTCTTGCTGGGCTGAACCGCAGCATGTGGCAGCGGATGCACCGGGCCGTACTTGGCAATAGCCGGGTAGCTCCACTGCATATCGGCAGCGTGCGCCGAGGGCATGAAGGCAGCGCCGGTCAGAACCAGCATGGCAGCCGCACCAAGTGCTTTGATAGACAATGATTTCATCTTTCTTACTCCTTATACACAAAAAGGCCCCCATGGGCATGAACACTCAAAAATCGTACTGGAATTGCAGGCGGTTATAGACAAATGTGGCCTGCTGCCCGGAATAACTGAAAACCCCCAGCCGGTCACGGATGGAAAAACCCTTCAGGGGTCCCGTTTTGAAGAAATAGGTCGCATCCATATCGACTTCCGAGGGATTCCCCGTCTGGTTCGGATGATTGAACTGGGCCTGACTGTAGCGAGCGTAACTGGCAATGAAACGCCAGGCTCGGTTGCCGCCAAAGAAATAGACCCCCTTGATTTTCCAGGCATGGCCGCTGGTGGTCTGGTCGGCCAGGCCCTGCGTCATCGAGGTCGTGAACAAGGGATCCGTAGCATAAGAATGGGTGTACGGCGTTACGATGTTGCCGTTCTCGAAGGCGCCCGTACTCGAAGGGACGACATCGTAGGCCACGGTATATGTGCCGGGTCCCGCGGCGACACCTGCCTCGGCACCCCAAACCTGGGCATTGACCTTGCCGAGCAATGCCTTCCCGGTATCGGATTCATGCGCGAACTGCACTGCCGCCACGGGATCAATTACCCCACCAGTACGGTAGCGGTAATCGGCCTGCAGATAAGCCATGTTGGCGATATCGGTAAAGCTATACATCCAACCCTGAAACTTCAAATCGCTGGCGCCGACATTCATGCCGTAAACCGCACCGGCATACCAGAAGTCTGATGGATCAACTCCGTACAGGTTGGTCGTGGAAAAATCCGGACTGGTCCGATTTTTCCAACGCTGGATATAGGCCGCTTCAATGTTCAGGTTTTTCAGCGGTTGCAGTGACGCGGTCAGCCCCTGATAAGCCGCCGGTATGACACGGGAATCGGAGCCCCACACCCACGGTGTCTTCAGCAACTGGTTGCCCAGGCGGGCCTGGAAAATCCCGTAGTTGTATTGCAGGAAGGCTTCCGCGGGCGTGGCAAATGAATCGCCGTTACCCATCAGCGAACCATCGCGACTGGCCGGCAGAGGGCTGAGGCCGAAATTCGAGGCGGCATAAAGCCCCAGTCCGGTGCTGAAGCCATACAGGGATTTGGTCTGCGCGAACAGCTTCGCCGCGGTGGCAAACGCACTGCGCACGGATGGATTATCCAGGTTGTTGTTGTGGAACCGGTCGAATTCGTACACCCGAACCTGGCCATTAAAGGTCGCCAGCCAGGCGGGCAAATTAGCGCTGGCATCGTCGCGCTGGGCGAGAGCCACCGGGGCGGCCAACATCAGGCACATCGATATCGCCGTCAATCGAGTCACTCGTCTATTCATGGTTTGTTTTCCCCTTTGGTGTGGGCGCCCGGTTGATTCACGGGCCCTGTTTACAGTCATACGCCGGCCTTTCCGTCGATCCCTTCGCGGAACCCCTCAGTACCCGGACATTAGTTTCCCGTGCATTATTGTTTGTTTTTGTAATATATTACAAATACATAAATAGCATTATTTACATGCATAAAAGGCATATATGAACCTGCATCACCTGTCCGTTTTTCACGCTGTCGCCGAATCCGGCGGCATCAATCGGGCCGCCGAGCGCCTGATGATCAGCCAACCCGCCGTATCGCGTCAGGTCAAGTCGCTCGAAGATGCACTGGGCGTCGCGTTACTGGAACGCCTCCCCCGGGGGGTACGCCTGACCGACGCCGGACGAATCCTGGACGACTACGCGCGCCGTCTTTTCGCCATCGAAGCCCAGGCGAGCGGCGTATTCGCCGACCTGCGCTCGATGAGTACCGGCACTCTACGACTCGGCGGCAGCATGAGTCTGGGCAATTACTTTTTGCCCGAGGTTATTGCCGCATTTCACCGTAAACACCCAGAGATCGAGATCTTCCTGGAAGTAGGCAACACCGATTTCATCCTTGATGCGGTAAGGCACAACCGGGTGGATATCGGCTTCGTGGAAGGGGAGTTCAATACCGACGATTTCGACGCCAATCTATTCATGTATGACGAACTGATAGTCATCGCATCTCCGGATCATCCTCTGGCAGGCCGTGGCTCCATGCCTTTCAGCCGACTGTGCCGATACGGATGCGTGATGCGGGAACCAGGGTCGGGAACTCGCTCCACATTGAACTCTCTGCTCGATCGAGCCGGTGTGGGGGAACATCAATTCAACCTGACCCTCGGCAGTCCCGAGGCCGTCAAGCGCGCCGTGCAGAATGGTGCCGGACTCGCAGTCGCCTCCAATCTCACCGTCGTCAACGAGCTCGCCAACCACACACTGGTCCATATCCCGCTATCCGGCCCTTCCGCACACCGCGAACTGTACCGGCTAACCCTCCCTCACAAGCAGTTGCCCCCCTCGGCGACCCCCTTCCTGACTATGGTGACCGATCATGCAAGGCGCTACGGCGCCGTGCCTGCCGGCGTATAACAGTTCCGATTCTTGATCCGGCGCAAACTATTCCTCCCCGCCGACAGGCACAATGTGGATTATGAGCACGCATAATCTCGACGCCTTCCTGACCCCGGCTTCGGTCGTTCTGGTGGGAGCGAGCCGCCGCCCCGGCTCGGTGGGTGCGGTCGTTGCAAAAAACCTGATGAACTTCGCTGGCCGGGTTTTTCTGGTCAACCATCACCTCGAGCGCGACGAGACCGCTGGCATCTATCCCACAGTCGATCAGTTGCCGGAAACGCCAGAGCTTGCGGTCGTTGCGGTGCCGGCGCCGAGCGTACCCGACGTTATTGCCGCGCTCGGCAAGCTGGGGACCCGGGCTGCGGTGGTGCTCTCGGCGGGGTTTTCAGAAAGTTCGGCGGGGGCCGCCGGCAAAGCGCTCGAGGCACGGATGCTGGAAGCCGCTCGGCCATCGGGACTGCGCATTCTGGGACCAAACTGCCTCGGCATGCTCGCGCCACGCGCCGGGCTCAACGCCAGTTTCGCCCAGCGCCTCCCGACCCCGGGACGCGTCGCCTTCCTGTCGCAATCCGGCGCGGTGCTGACCACGGTCATCGACTGGGCGACGGCACGCGGCATCGGCTTCTCCTCGCTGGTCTCGCTCGGAGAAATGGCGGACGTCGACGTGGCCGACTGGCTCGACTACCTGGCGATGGATGCGAAGACGGGCGCCATCCTGCTGTACCTGGAAAGCGTGAACGAGGCACGCAAGTTCATGTCCGCGGCGCGCCAGGCGGCGCGCCTCAAACCGGTGATCGTACTCAAGTCGGGCCGCGCTCCCGCCAGCGCCAAGGCCGCAGCCTCACACAGCGGCGCCCTGGCGGGACGCGATGCAGTGTTCGACGCGGCGCTGCGCCGCGCGGGGGCACTGCGCGTACCGACACTGATGCAGATGCTGGAAGCCGCGGAAACACTGGCCCATACCCAGCCGCTGCACGGTGACGCCCTGGCACTGCTGACCAACGGTGGAGGCGTCGGCGTGCTCGCGGCCGACCAGTTGATCACGGCCGGAGGCCGTCTCGCTGAGCTGAACGAAGAGACACGGGCCGCGCTGGACGCAGTGCTGCCCGCCGCCTGGTCGCATGGCAACCCTGTGGACATCGTCGGCGACGCGGGTCCCGATCGGTACCGGGCAGCGCTGGGGATTCTCCTGGACGCGCCGGAAATCGATGCCATAGCGACAATGTATTGCCCGACGGGCCTGGGCGACCCGGCAGCGGCGGCCGCCGGGGTGCTCGCGGAACTGAACCAACACCGTGAACACAAGCCGGTGCTGGCCTCGTGGCTCGGCCCCCAGGCGGGAGACGCCGCACGACGAGGGTTCGCCGACGCGGGGATTCCCAACTTCGATACGCCCGAGGCGCTGACCCGTGGTTTCATGCAACTCGTGGACCGACGTCGGCAGCAGGCCTTTCTCAGCCGGACCGTGCCGGCGTTTCCACTGCGCGGCAAACGTGACCGACAAGGGGTGCGGCACCTGATCGACGCGAAACTCGATCATGGCCCGGTGTGGCTGGACGAGGCGGACGCCAAACGCCTGCTCGCCACGGCCGGTTTCACCGTGAACGAAACCCGCCGCGCGGCGACACCCGCGGAGGCGGTGGACGCGGCGCGGGACTTGCGACCACCCTATGCCGTGAAGATCCTGTCACCCGATCTTTTGCACAAGAGCGACGTGGGCGGCGTCGCGCTCAACGTGGAAACGGCGGAGGAAGTCGGGCGCGTGGCCGAACGCATGATCGAACGTTTGCGCAAACGCTATCCGAAGGCATGCCTCGCCGGCGTGTCCGTGCAGCAGATGGTGCGCCGCGCCAATGCCCACGAACTGATCGCCGGGCTCACGCTCGATCCGATTTTCGGACCCGTCATCGTGTTCGGCGCGGGCGGCGTGGCCGTCGAGGCAATGGACGACACCGCCCTCGCCCTGCCGCCGCTCGACGCCAATCTCGCCCGCGACCTTGTCGAGCGTACACGCATTCATCGCGTACTCGAGGGTGCAGGTGGACGATTGCCGCCGGTGGACTTGGACGGCATCAACGCCCTACTGATTCGTCTGAGCGAGTTGGTATGCGAGTTTCCTGAAATCGTGGATCTCGATCTCAACCCCGTGCTCGCCAGTCCCGAAGGCGTTACGGTGCTCGATGCCCGCATCCGCCTGGAAAGGGCCGCCGGCCCTGCGGTGGAACGGCTCGCGATCGTGCCCTATCCGCGCGAACTCGAGCAATCCTTCGAACTGCCCGACGGCAGGCACTGTCTGTTGCGCCCGATCCGCGCCGAAGACGAACTACCGATGCGCGAAGCCTACCGTCAACTCTCGCCCGAACACCGCTACATGCGCCTATTCCAAACCCTGGCGGAACTGCCGCATGAACTGGCCGCACGCGCGACACAGATCGATTACGATCGCGAGATGGCGTTCGTGATCGCCGAGGACAAACCGCCGGGCGATGCGGCACTGTTCGGCGGCGTGCGGCTTATCTGCGATGCCAACCGCGAACGCGGCGAATTCGCGATAACACTTATTGACGAGGTGGCCGGACACGGTGTCGGGCGTCGCCTGATGGAAGTAATCATCGACTACGGGCGGCGCATCGGCATACAGGAAATCTTCGGGGAATTGCTGCAATCCAACACACCCATGCTCGCACTTTGCCGTGAACTGGGATTCGAGCTCGACTCGGACGGTACCGAACTCGTCGAAGCGCGGCTTCGGCTATAGCGACGATTAATGTGAACAAAAAGAAATTCGCAGTGCACGAAAAAGCGGACACCATACCCCCGGAATGGGTTGCCCGTCTGACATCTCCGGCGGGCAGGGCGGCAGCAGATGAAGCGAGAAACTTGATGGAGCAGGCCAAAAACTCGTTGACGCGGATGAGGCACTCCTCCGATCCCCATGCCCTCCACGATTTTCGCGTGGCGCTGCGTCGTCTACGCGCGTGGCTGAGCAGCTTCAAGGCTGTGCTCGCAGTGAGTGGAGGCACACGGGATCGCCTGAGACGATTATCGAGACGTACCAACCGCGCACGTGATGCCGAGGCGGCACTCGCATGGCTGGAAAAGCCGGGGCGCGACACCGATCCGCACTCCTCCAGTGCCCTCGTTACAGTCCAAAAGGAACTCACAAAAGAGCTCGACAACACCAACAAGTCACTCGCCGAGCATGCGCACACGGATTGGGAAAGCGTAGCCAGACGGCTTGGAAAGGAACTAAGCGATCGGGCAACCGACGCCGACGATGCCATGGCGTTCGGGGGCACGTGGGCGCAAGCACTGGAGCTGGCGCTTGCCGAAGCCACCGATCGTCGACGCGCCGCGGCTGCGGAGGCCAATTCGGTGCAAATTCATCACTACCGCATTGCCGTCAAGCGCGTGCACTACCTCATGGAACCGTTGAGCGGGACACTCCCGGAGGCTGCGCGTGTCTTGAGGCAGGTGAAGTACAGCCAGGACCGGGCAGGCAAGATCAACGATTTGCACAATATGATCGCCTGGCTGCGCCGACGCGCACAGGAAATCTCCGCTGAGCAGGGAACGTCAGCGTTCGAGCTCGGCATCAAGGGACAAGAGGACGAGGCGCAACGGATATCGGTTCGCGCACACGATTATTTATGGGCACTGATAGCCGCCGGCCGGATCGCGAACAGCGAGCTCGATGCGCGCACGAACGCATTCGTGAAAGCCGGTGCTCGCAATCACGACCCCGGTTATGCACATGGGACGACCAACATCGCGCGAAACCTGCGTACGCTGTCCTCGCACAGTGAATAAGCAGCCGGGCCAGTCACCGGATACCGGAATATGCCACTGGAATAGTTACCCATTCATGACCGTGCTCCTATACTTCAGGTGAATGTTGAAGCGAACGTACCGGCCATGATTCCCTGGTTGCAAGACGAATACGATCGACCCCGCCTGATTGCCGGAACCCGTGACAGGAGCATGACATGACACACCCTACCCCCACACCCGAAAACCCCGATTCCCAATCGCACACGGAAAACGCCCCCACCGCTAATGAGCTCAGCAAACGTATTCCCCTGAGGTTTCATCGCTCGACCCTGGGATTGCATTCTGTGTTCGGCAACGACTGGTTCGGCCTCAAGTCCGAAAAATTCGCCCGTTTCTTCGGAACGCCGGGATTCCTTTTCGGGCAGACGCTGATCGTGGGGATATGGATCACCATTAACGTGGTCGGGTGGACCCGGTTCGACGCCTATCCGTTCATCCTCCTGAACCTGATGTTCAGCCTGCAGGCGGCCTACGCGGCACCGCTGATCCTGTTGGCCCAGACACGGCAGGTCGACCGTGACAAGGCACTCGCCCTGGCGGACGCCCAACACCGCGAAGCGCTCGCCCTGACCGCCGAACAGAACCAGGCACACGCGGTCCGACAAACCACGCAACTGGTAAAACTGATGAAGCAGAACACGGAACTGACCGAACTGACCAGGCAATTGAGCGAGCGTATCGAGGCCATGACGCGTGAGATGCATGGCAAAGTGGTGGGCAACGGCATGAACCCGGAACCAGGCGGGCAATAGGAGTGGAGACTCCGGCGGCCACTATAACGAGCTCAGTGAAAATCACGGCAATCTCCGAAAAAATCATCTATACTTCATTCGCAAGCCAAAACGAACGTGGCGGATTATTCGAATCCGGTGCGAATTCAACCAATCGGCTGCATGAGGCCAAACCATGAAAAAGACTATATTTCTCGCTTTGTTAGTATCCGCTGTTCCCGCAGTCGCTGCCACGGCACCTGCTTCACATGCCGGCTGGCCTACAAAGGCCCAGATCGCCAATCAGTTCAATATCTGGAACGGCGCCCTGCAAACCGGAAACCCGAAGACCGTGGCCGCACTTTATTGCGAGCCCGGTGGCGTCCTGCTGCCGACCGTCTCCAACCGCGTCCGCACCACCCACGAAGGGATTGTCGATTACTTCGCCTACTTCCTGAAATCAAAACCGGTGGGTCATATCGACCACAGCTACATTCGCGTGCTTGGTCCCGATACGGCAATCAACTCGGGCATCTACACCTTCACCCTGACGAAGGACGGCAAGACCTCCAGCGTTCAGGCCCGCTATACCTATGTCTACGAGAAGCGGCACGGGAAATGGTGCATCATGGACCACCACTCCTCGGCGATGCCGGAAAGCGCTGCTAAATGAGCGATGGATTAACTGCTGCTCTCTTAGCGCAATCATCGAACATAGAAAGCCTTCTGCAAATGTAAAATTTTGCGGCTACACTTCGGTGTGCGCCTGTTAATATCTGCTCTAATCGTTGCCGCAATGTTGGGCGGCGTTGCGCCGCAGGCACGGGCTGCGTCCAGCCCCGCCCAGGGTGACAAAAAAGCGACCAAGAGTCCCTTCGTGATCACTGCGGCCGGGGGCATCCGCATTGTTCCCATCCGCCGCGTTCCGCCCCGGTATCCAGCCGAGGCGCAAGACCAGGGCATTCAGGGCTGTGTAGACGTGGAGTTTTATCTCGACCACAAGGGCCGCCCAACGCATCTGCAGGCTTGGGCTAGCGCCCCCAATGGCGTATTCGATCAGGCCGCCATTCAAACCGTCGCCACGTGGCTTTTCCGAGTCACCGATAGGCAAGGTCAACTGACAACCGCTGGCGCGGTGCCGTTATTTCAACCCATAATCTTCTCGATGTATGGCACTACCACGCGCGCCTATAGCATTATCAACTGGATTTGCCATCAACCACCGCCACGAACACTCGTCGTGGCTTCTGGCACCGCATCTGCCGGGATAAGAATATTGAAGAGCAAGGGCGATAAATGGGTTGACGTGGTCCGGATGCCCGATCCTCACCACACGCTGCTGAAAAATGGCTGGGTAGACGTTGGTTTTTGTATTAACGCGAAAGGTCGTGTTACGGACACAAGCATAACGAGCTCTTCTCCGCACGGTCTTTATGATCGGGCCGCTTTGGCAGCACTCAAGAGCTGGAGCTTTAGTGGCCGCAAGAATAGCGCCTGGGCTGTCAAGACATGCGGTTTGCGCTACCACATTCCCATCATCGGCACGGCCAGCCTGGCACGCGGTCCCGCCGTGATCAACCAGCGGCCCACCGCCATCCCGACCCGGGACCTGTCCCTGCCCAAGGGCAAGATTCCACCGAAGGGACGAGTCACGCTGCAATTCTGCATCGACAAGGAGGGTTCCGTCAGTGACGCCACGACCATCAAATCGCAGGCAGCAAGTGTATTCGACCAGACAGCGGTGCAGATGCTCCAGATATGGAAGTACTGGCCCAAGACCGTGAACGATAACCCCGTACGTAGCTGCGGCATTCAGGAAACAGTCGTCTTCAAGCTGGGGCACAGTCACCTGGTCTGGGTGTATCCGGCGTCCTAGTCATCTGGAATTGCTGTCGTCAGAACGAGAAGACCAGCACCAGATAGGCAAGAAACAGAACCAGGTACACCGCGCCCTGCAACAGGTTCGTGAGCGCGCTGGAGAATGATCTCGCCCGCGCTACCCGCTCTGTCTTCACTGAAGATTGTTTTGAAAATTTCGCCCACGATGAAAATAACAACCAGAATCGCAAGCGGGCATTCCCGGCGCCAGTTGCGAGCAGTCAAAGCCGCCACATGAGCGTTCATCTCGCTGCAAGAGCCCCGGACAACGAGTGCCTTCGCTTCCTCGCTTGCCGGCAAATCCAGGGGATTGACATGAAAATTACAAATCTGTAATGTAGGGAATTCCACTAATAGCATATTAACTTAGGGAGACCCAGCGATGAGAAACTTGCTACGCCTCGGAGCTGCCGGCACCGCACTCTGCCTCGCGGGACTGGCGTCCGGTCATACCCTTGCCGCCGCACCGGCGACGAACCAGAAACCGAGCGAATCCCCCGTTCAACTCAGCAAAATCGAAGTGACGGCGACGCCGGTACCCGAACAGGTCGGGACCGTACCCAAAAGCGTCCAGATCATCACCCACGCCCAACTCGAGAGGATGGGCGCAACCAACCTGCGCACCGCGCTTTCCCTCGTGGGCGGCGTGTATATCGCCCCCGGCGGCGACGGCGGACCGGCCGGATCGGTGCCGCAGTTCCAGGGACTGCAGGAATTCGACGCCTTCCTGCTGCTGGTGGACGGCGTGCCATGGGGCGGCGCCTTCAACCCGGATCTGCCGAGCATCGACCTCAACGATGTCGCCCGCATCGAGGTCATCCGCGGCGCGGCGCCCGTGAAGTACGGTGCGACCTCGTTCGTCGGCATCATCAACATTATCCACCGTGCGACGGGCGATCCCACCCACACCCTGAGCGCGAGCGTCGGAAGCTGGGACAGCGGCAGCGTGTCGTTCGCCACGCCGATTACGACCCAGGGCCCATTCAAGCAATCGCTGGCCGTGGACGCCTCCAGCCAGGGCATGCGCGATTACCGCGCCGGCTACAACCGTCAGCACCTGCTCTACCGCAGCACATTCGACACCGAAAACGGCGTCTTCCACCTCGACTTCGACGCGATGAACCTGCATCAGCAGCCGCAAAGCCCTATCCCCCTGGACGCCGCCTCCGGCGGCCTGAGCCCATACGTGCCGGTCGACTCCAACCAGAACCCCAGCAACTCGGAAATCAATACCGAGCGCTACCAGGTCAACACCGGCTACGACGCCCAGATCGGCAACGGCACCTGGTCGACGACGCTGGTTACCACGTTCAAGCACCAGCGCAACGTGCGCGGTTTCCTGCGCGCAGACGCCTACCAGACCGGCGGCACGCCCAATTCCGACGGCTACAACCAGAGCGTCAGCAATACGGGCATCTACCTCGACAGCCACTACACCTACCCGCTCGGCACCAATCTGCAAATGGTGACCGGGTTCAATTACTTGTACGGTTGGGGCCAGGAAAACAGCAACAACTACGAATACTACGTGCAGCCAAACGGCGGTAATCCGCCCAACAGCAACACCCTTCACGTTGACGAACAGACCCAACTCGAGGACCGCCGTTCGTTCTTCGGAGCCTACTCGCAGGCCGACTGGACCTTCGCACCAAGCTGGGACCTGCAGGCCGGACTGCGACTGAACCGCACGATGGAAACCAGCAACACGGCCCTGTGGCCCGCGACAGGGACCGGTCAGCCCCAGCATAATTCGGCGAGCCAGACCAACACCCGCTTCAGCGGCCAGATCGCCCTCAGCAAAACGCTGTGGGACGACAACTCAGGCCGTGCCGTAGCGTACGCCTCCTACGGCAACACCTTCAAGCCGGCCGCCGTGGACTTCGGTCCCGAATATCAAACCGGTATTCTGCAGCCGGAAACAGCCCAGTCCTACCAGGCGGGCCTCAAGGGCTACGTCACCGGCCCCGGGTTGGGCTGGGACATGAACCTGTTCTGGGTCAATTTCTCCAACGTCGTGATACCCGCCAACGTGGGCGGGCTGCCGGGCACGCAGAACGGCGGCCAGCAGCGGCTGCGCGGCATCGAAGCCGAACTTGACGGCAGACTGTTCGCCGACTGGCGCTGGACGGCAACCTACTCCTATCACGAGGCGCAGTACACCAACTTCGCCGTCAACGAAGGCGGCAACTACGTGCAGCTCGCGGGCAACATGATCGTGATGTCGCCACGCCACCTGTTCAAGGCCGGCGTGAGCCGCATGCCCTCCGGTGACGGCTGGCTGGCCTATGCCAACCTCGAAATCGTGGGTACGCGCTACTACGACATGAACAACCAGATCCAGGCCCCCGGCTACGGCACGCTCAACGCCGGCGTCGGTTACCGCCTCGGTAACTGGACGGTACGGCTCGACGGCACAAATCTGACCAACCGCCGCGTGGCCGTCGCGGAAAGCGAGCTCGGCCCGGACTCTTTCTATGTAATGCCGGCGCGCGCAGTAACGCTTGGAGCCACTCTTACCTGGTAGCGTCCGATATCTCCCCCTGCTAGAGCCACCCCTATCTCCTTGACCGGCCCGCTGCCTGGAGGCGGTGGGAGCAAAGAGCTTCCACCGCTTTTTTATCGCATGGACAGGGGCGCCCAGGCCGGTGACTAGACGTCGCGGATGGCCATGGCAATCGGCAACCGTGCCGCGCGGATGGCGGGGAACAACCCGCCGACGAGCCCCATCGTCAGGGCATAAATCAAGCCAGTGGCGAGCAGTGCCGGCGTCACGGCGAACTGGAACGCAAGCATGCCGCCGTTGCCGATGGTGGTGGCCTTGAAGCCGTTGAACAGCAAGGAACCGATCGCACCGCCGGCAACACCGCCGACTGCGCTCAGGAACAGGGCCTCGACCACCACCGAGAGGACGACCGGCGAGCGCGCGCAGCGTCGCGATCTCGCGGGTGCGGGCCGAGACGGCCGCATACATGGTGTTGAGCGCGCCGAAGAGGAATGCAATCTCCCGGATCGGTTTTCATCCAACCAATTGTTAATTATTGGGAAATTTGACCCGTCGGGAAGCGGCTCCGATTCGGCCAGACGCTATCCGAGCGCGTGCCGACCGTGGAAGCGCAGGATCTCCGGCCCCTCAGGGCGAGAAGATCAGCACAATGTAGGCGATGAACAGAACCAGGTGCACGGCGCCCTGCAGCAGGTTCGTGCGCCCGCTGGAAAAAGTGATGATCGACACGCCGAGCGTGAGGATCATGAGAGTGGCGGTGGCCGGATCCAGGCCGAGAACGACTGCGTGGTGGGTAAAGAGGTTAATCGCGAGCACGGCGGGCGCGGTGAGGCTGATCGTGGCCAGCACCGTGCCGAGCGATAAATTGACCGCGCGCTGCATGTGGTTCGCGTGCGCCGCCCGAATCGCGGCAACGCTTTCAGGCGCGAGGATCAGGGCCGCCACGGCAAATGCGCCCAGTCCGGCCGGCAACTCCAGGCGGTCGAGCCCGATATTGAGCGGCAGCGAAAACAGTTCCGCGAGCAGTACGACGAGCAACAGGAACGCCACCAGCATCACCGCGTGAAACGACCAGCCAGAAAGCGTGTGTCCCACGGGATCTTCCCCGGCCGACACGGCTTCCGATGGGGTCACGAAATAATTGCGATGGCGCACGGTCTGCACCGCCAGGAAAACGATATACAGTGCCACCGAGGCCAGCATGATAAACCAGGACTTGCCGGACGAGAGCTCACCCTGAACCGTGGAATGGGTGAAATCCGGCCACACCAGCGACAACACGGACAGGGGGATCAGCACGCTGAGGAACGTACTTGCGCCCTGCAGGTTGTAGCCCTGCTCGCGGTGCCTGAAACCTCCCAGGAGCAAGCTGATGCCGACCACGCCGGCAAGCACGATCATCACCACCGAATACATGGTGTCACGCGCGATCTTGGGGTTGTTGGCGCCATTCAGCATGATGGTGGCTATCACCACCACCTCGATCGATATCGCCGAAATGGTGAGGATCAGCGTGCCGTAGGGTTCCCCGAAGCGATGCGCCAGTTCTTCGGCGTGGCGCACCACGGCGAAGGCCCCCGTCAGCGCCCCACCGAAAAAGGCAAAGAAAGCAATGATTTCTCCGGCGGACCCAGCCTTTCCAGCTCCGATGGTGCCCTTGAAGATTTCGCCCACGACGAAAATGACGAAAAGAATCAGCAACGGCCATTCCCGCCGCCAGCTCCGCCAGCCCGTTTGCACCATGCTCATCGACTCTGTTTCCCTCCCTTAACGTGCGTCACAGTATGCACGAAACGTCAGCACTTACGGCGCCGCATCGACGGCCCGCTGTTGCGGTCGGACACGGCCGGACAGCGGGCGCAGTACACTATGCATCCAGCCTGCCGCGCGTTCAGAGAGGGATGGACTTATGGCTCGCTCGACTTCAAATATCCGCCGCATCGTGCTGCTGTGGGCGCTACTCGCCCTGATCACCGGCCTGGTCGCCGCGGTCATGGTGGCCGTGGCCGGTCCGCTGTACAAGCACGAGGCGATTCAACTGGGTACCGCCTTCGGCCTGCTCCGCCAAGGGGCTTGGGTCGGTGTCGCGGCGGTCGCGGCCGCCGTCATCGGGGTGATCGGCGCCCTGCTGATCCGCCATGTGAGCGCCACGCTGGTCGGGGTGTTGGCCCTGGCCCTGGGGCTCGGCTCGTTCGCCTGGCCGTGGATGATGCTGCGCCACGCCGAAGCCGTGCCACCGATTCACGACATCTCGACCAATACCGCCCATCCGCCGCGTTTCCTGGCGCTCGCCCAGGCGCGGGCAAAAGCTCCCAACGGGCTCGATTACGGCGGCGGGGGACCTCATATCGCCAAGGCCGAGGTGGCCTCCCTCGCGAAATTCCTCGATTCCCCTGCCGGACGCAAGAACCCGCAACACGAGTCCGTCGCCAAGGCCTGCACGAGCTGGAGCCCCGCCTGCCTCGCCGCGGTTCAGGATGCCTATTACCCCGGCATCCGACCGTTGCCGGCGCCCGGCATCGAGCCGGCCACCGCCTACGGCGCCGCGCTCGCCACCGCGCGTGACATGGGCTGGAAGATCGCCGCTTCGGATGCCGATGCCCGCCATATCGAGGCCAGCGCGACCACGGCCTGGTTCGGTTTCACCGACGACATCGCCATCAACGTCATGCCTGTCGGCAGCGGCAGCGTCGTCAACGTGCGTTCGGAATCGCGGCTGGGCCTGTCGGATCTCGGCAAGAACGCGGCCCGGGTCCGCGAGTACCTGAACCGACTCGCTCACCGATTGAACCAAATTCATGCGAGGTAAGCGGAATTGAGCAAACAGGGTATCTACCGCATCGAACTGAACAGCCTGAAACAGGTACACGGCGGCAAGGTTCGCGACATTTTCGCCGTGGACGACGATCACTGGCTGCTGGTCGCGAGCGATCGCCTCTCCGCCTTCGACGTGGTGTTCCCCGACCCGATCCCCGGCAAGGGCGAAGTGCTCACGGCCGTCTCACGATTCTGGTTCGGAAATACCCGCCACATCGTGCCCAATCACCTGGCCGGGATGACGCTGGAGCAGGCCGTGCCCGATGCCGCCGACCGCGCCCTGGTCGCAGAGCGCTCGATGGTGGTGCGCCGCCTGCGCGCGCTGCCGGTGGAGGCGGTGGTGCGCGGCTACCTCGCCGGGTCCGGCTGGAAGGATTACCAAGCCACGGGCGCGGTGTGCGGCATCGAACTGCCCGCCGGGCTGCGCCTGGCCGACGAACTGCCGGAGCCGATCTTCACGCCCGCCACCAAGGCCGAGGCGGGCGACCACGACGAAAACATCTCCTTCGATGCCTGCGCCGGACTCATCGGTGGCGAACTCGCCGAGCAGGTACGAGCCGCCGCCTTCGCCCTGTACCGCTTCGCCCGGGCGCATGCCCGCGAGCGCGGCATCATCATCGCCGACACCAAGTTCGAGTTCGGCCTCGACGAGAACGACAAACTGGTATTGATCGACGAAGCGCTCACGCCCGATTCGTCGCGTTTCTGGCCGTTCGACAGCTGGCAACCGGGCACTAGTCCGCCGTCTTTCGACAAGCAGTTCATCCGCGACTGGGTCGAGGCCAGCGGCTGGAACAAGACGCCACCCGCCCCGCACCTGCCCGAAGACATCATCAACCAGAGCGCTACGCGCTACGAAGAAGCGCGCAGGCGCCTGACACACCCCTGATCGAAAGGAGGTCATCATGCGCAAGATACTGTTATTTTTTGCAGCCGTCGCCTTCGCGTCGGGCGCGTTTCTCGCGTCCTGCGTCGCACAGGCAAAACCCGTCAGCCAATCCGCCACCATCGGCTCCTACCAGGTGACGCTCAAGGTGCTGCCCGCGGAAGCCTTCACCGGTGCGGACGAGAAAATGGCGTGGGACGGCGGTGCCAGGCCCGAGTTGGTAGGTTCGAAGTCGCATCCCAACCATCACCTGGTCGTATTTGTCGCAAAGGACGGCAAACCGGTCGAGAATGCCACGGTCCGCATTCATTACCGCGCACTCGACACCCCGACCGAACACTGGAAAACGCTGCCCGTCGCGCGCATGTACGTCAAGGGCAAGAGTCGCGGCACCATGCACTACGGAAACAATGTGCATCTCACGCCCGGCAACTACGCGGCGAAGGTTCAGATCGGCAACTCCCTGGCGCATGCATTCCACTTCACGGTCAGCAACGACTGAATTAGCCCGGATCATTGACGAGGGATCGCGAGTGAGCGCGGAATTCGCAGCAAGCGGGGCACCGTAAGCGCCGCAATAGGACGGCGCGGAAAGCAGGCTTTAATGCTGAAAAACCCATGAAATCACCGTGTTCTCCCTAGCCCTCAACGACTTACCTGTCAACACCGTCCGCCCTCGTAATATAATCCGGGTTAGCCCCGGGCCCGGCTCCAGCGGGCAATGAGACGGTGCAGCTCGGCGATGCCGTCGGTGAGGGCGGCCGGGCCCGGCTGCAGGATGATCGAGGACTTCACCTCGTAGAGGTCGCCGTTCGCCACGGCGGGCACGGCCTCGAAGCCGGGGCGCACCGCAACCTTATCCGGACGGAATTTCTTGCCGCACCAGGAACCGATGATGATGTCGGGCTTGCGCTCGATCACTGCGGACGGCTCGGCCAGGATGCGGTTTTTCGCCAGCGCTTCGCGTGAGAGTTCGGGGAAGATATCGTCGCCGCCGGCGCTGCGGACCAGTTCGCATACCCAGCCGATGCCGGTGATCATCGGCTCGTCCCACTCCTCGAAGTAGACCCGCGGGCGCCGCCTTAACGTCGAGGCCCGGCCTTCTATCTGCGCCACGTTCGTTTCCAGCTCCTTCGCCAGCCCGCGGGCCCTTTCGGCGCAGCCGGCCATGGCGCCGAGCGTCTCGACCATGCGTAGAATACCCTCGACGGTGCGGTGATTGAACACATGCACTTCGATACCGTGGCGCACCAGTTCGGCGGCGATATCGGCCTGAATATCGGAAAACCCGAGTACCAGGTCCGGCTCCAGCGCCAGTATCTTGTGGATTTTCGCACTGGTGAAGGCCGATACCTTCGGCTTCTCACGCCGCGCTTCGGGCGGGCGCACGGTAAAGCCGGAGATGCCTACGATACGATCCTGCTCTCCCAGCAGATACAGGGTTTCGGTCGTCTCCTCGGTGAGGCAGACGATGCGTTGCGGATAGCGTGCCATGTCTACAGAATAACGCCAGACCCGCGCTGCGGGTTAAAGTAGACAGGCCTCGGAGGGAGCCACCGGGACGATGAACCTGAAAACGATCGAGAGCAGCCTGTTCGCTCGCCACGACCACGAACAACGGCCGGTACACTGGCTGCGCACCTACGGCCAGATTGCCTGGTTGCTGGTACGCGATATCTTCGAAGGCCGGCTGAACCTGTATGCGATGAGCCTGGTCTATTCGACCCTCATCGCTATTGTGCCTCTGCTTGCCTTCGCCGTCGCCGCGCTCAAGGGTCTCGGCATCAAGGGCGTGCTCGGACCTTCGCTGAACCGGTTGCTCGAACCCCTGGGCTCCGCCGGACACGAACTCTCGGACAAAATCCTGCTCTTTGTCGGCAATGTCAACGTGAGCGTGCTCGGCATATTCGGCATTTTGCTGCTGGCCTTCACCGCCATCTCGCTGCTGCGAAAAATCGAATCCGGCCTGAACGCCGCCTGGCAAGTCAACGAATCGCGCCCCGCGCTGTCCCGCAGCATGCAATACATCAGCCTACTGATCGTCGGCCCCGTGTTCCTGTTTGCCGCCTTCGGCGTCACTGCGACGCTGACTAATCGATCCGTGATGCAGCACTTGTCGATCATTGGCGCGGTGCTACCGGCTCTGGGCAAACTGCTGCCATATCTGATCGCTATTACTGCCTTTACGTTGATCAATCTGATTACCCCGAACACGCGCGTCAAATTCCGTGCGGCACTGGCTGCGGGTATCGCCGGCGGCATCGTCTGGCAGGGCGCAGGGCAGATTTTCGCCCTGCTGACCGCTCAATCCACTCGACTTTCTGCGGTGTATTCGAGCTTCGCCATACTGATCCTGTTCCTGAGCTGGCTGTATCTGAGCTGGCTGATTCTGCTGCTCGGGGCACGCATCGGATTTTACGTGCAAAATCCGGCCTGGCGGCGGCCGCATGACGATCGCCAACCGCTTGCGCCCGCCAGCGCCGAAGCCACCGCACTCGACATCATGCTTGCCGCCACGGAACGTTTCGCCGATGGCAAAGCGCCGCTCACCATGGGGACCTGTGTCGGGCGCACCGGCATTTCCGGACTACGTCTCGAACCGGTATTCGACCATCTGGTCGCAGCCGACCTGTTGTTTCGCGTGGGTGGTCGCGGCTATGCACTGGCGCGCAGCGCGGAGAAAATCACCGTGGCCGAAGTGCTCAATGCGGCCCGCGGCGAAGTGTCCGTAGCGAAAACCGGCTTGATGGACGACTTGCTTGGCAAGGCGCACACGGCACGCATCGAGGCACTAGGGCAAACCACACTAGCCGACCTGGCGCAAGACAAAACGCCCAATACGGACACGCCGGAGACGGAACATCCGCAGTAGCTCCTACTGGTAGCGAAGCGCGTCGATCGGCTCGAGCCGCGCGGCCTTTCGTGCGGGGTACCAACCAAAGAACACGCCCACCGAGAGTGAGACTACAAAGGCGATCAGGACCGAACTCGGCGTCACTTGGCTGTTGAGGTGGAAAATCAGCTTGACGACTTCGATGATCCCGACCCCGAGGACAAGGCCCAGGATACAGCCGCCAAGAGATACCAGCAGCGCTTCGGCGAGAAACTGCTGCAGCACATCGGCCGGACGGGCCCCGAGCGCCATGCGCAATCCGATCTCCCTGGTGCGCTCGCTCACGGAGACGAGCATGATGTTCATGATGCCTATCCCGCCCACGATGAGCGAGATGGAAGCGATCGCACCCAGCAGAAGCGACATGATGCGGGTGGTGGAAGCGGCCGCGTTGACTATCTGCGTCAGGTTGCGGACATTGAAATCGGCTTCCTTGTGAGCCGAGATGTGGTGGCGTTGGCGTAGAAGCGAATCAATCTCTGCCTGCACCTGGTCCAGCACCGTGGGGCCGCTACCCTGCACCATGATGTAGCGGACGCTGTCGGCAAACTGTGTCCCAAACAGCTTGCGCAGGGCCGTGGTGACCGGCACCAGCACGGTATCGTCCTGGTCCTGCCCGCCGAAGCTCTGCCCCCTGACCGACAGCAGACCGATGACCAGATAAGGGCTGCGTGAAATCCGGATTACCTGTCCGACCGGGTCGGCCGATCCGAAGAGATTCGCGGCCACCGTCTGGCCGATGATCGCAACGCGTCCGGCACTGCGTATCTCTCTCGGAGAGAAATTGGAGCCGTCAGCCAGCGGCCAATCCCGGATCTTCAGGTAATCCTGATTGGTTCCCATGACCATGGTGCTCCAGTTATTGGGGCCGTAGACAATCTGCCCCGGCCCGCCGCTGCCCGGGGCCACCGCGACCACCCCCGGCAGGGTTCGTATCGCGTCCGCATCCTCCAGCGTCAGAGTGGGCGAGCTGCCGCTGGCAAAGCGGACGCCGCCCGAGTGCTGCGGTCCGGACAGGACAATGATCAGGTTGCTGCCCATCGAGGCAACCACGGCATTGACCGCATTGCGGGCCCCGTTACCTACCGCCAGCATGGCGATGACGGCGGCAACGCCTATGATCAACCCCAGCATCGTCAGCATGGTGCGCAGCCGGTTGACGCGCATCGCGTTCAGGGCTTCGCCCAGGAGGGGTCGCAGTTTCATGCCTGCAGCGGCTCCCGGGCGCCGGACGGATCCGTACGAGCATCCGACTCCACCCGGCCATCGCGAAAGCGAACCAGGCGTGAGGCATGCGCGGCGATGTCCGGCTCGTGCGTCACCAGGACCACCGTGATCCGCTGCTCCGAGTTGAGGCGTTCGAATACCGCCATGATCTCCTCCGAGGTCCGGGTATCGAGGTTGCCGGTAGGCTCGTCCGCAAGCAACAGCGGGGCATCGTTTATCAATGCGCGCGCTATGGCCACGCGCTGCTGCTGACCACCGGACAACTGCGGCGGAAAGAAGTCGCCATATTCGGGCAGCCCGACCTGCTCCAGCAACGCCTGGGAACGCCTGGTGCGTTCGGCGGCGGCAATCCCCGCATAGACCAACGGCAGACCAATGTTGTCGAGTATGCTCAGGCGCGGCAATAAATTGTAGATCTGGAAGACAAAACCGATGAGCTGGTTGCGCAACCTTGCACGCTCGTTGACGTTCATCGTGCTGATGGACCGGCCCTGCAGGTAATATTCACCCTCGCTCGCCACATCGAGGCAGCCGAGCACATTCATGAACGTGGATTTGCCCGAGCCCGATGGCCCCATGACCGCGACGAACTCCCCCTCGGCTATCTCGATATTGACATCGCACAATGCTTGCAGCACCCCGGACGGCAGCAGATAGCGCTTGCCGAGGTTCACGGTGCGGATCAACGGGACGTCGGCCATCAATGGGCCTGCAACATCGAACGCGAGTTCCTGACCTTGTCAACGCGCGCCAGCCCCACGACCACCTGGTCGCCTGCCTTCACCCCGTTGCCGGAAATCTCGGTTCGGCGGTTGTCCGAGATGCCGACGGTGACTTGGGTAAGCTTGGGGCCGTCCGGTGTGAGCACGTAGACAACGCCCCGGTCCGGTCCTTCCACCGGCGCGGTCGAGCCGACCGGCTCTAGCGAAACGCGCAAGGCCGAATTCGGAACCACCAGCACATGCTCGTGCCTGTTCACCGCGATGCCGACATAGGCGGTCATGCCGGGCAGGAGGCGTTCGTCCGGGTTGTCCACCGCGATGACGACGTCATACGTCACCACGTTCTGCACCACGGTCGGATTGAGACGCACCTGTGTCACTATGCCGGCGAAATGGATGCCGGGATAAGCATCCACCGTGAAGCTGGCTTCTTCCCCGGTCTTGATCATGCCGATGTCGGCTTCATCGACGGTCGCATCGATCTGCATCTTCTTCAGGTCCTGTCCGATCTGGAACAGGGTCGGCGTCTGGAAGCTCGCGGCAACAGTCTGCCCCACGTCGACGACGCGATTGATGATCACCCCGTCGATCGGCGAATGGATCACGGTGTAGGCCAGGTTGGTTTCGCTTTGCTCGAGCTGCGCCTTCGCCAACTCCACCTGCGCATCGGCGGCCTTGCGCTCCGCTATCACCTGATCGAGGTCGGAGCGCGACACGTAATGCTGCCTGAACATTTCCTGCGAGCGCTGCTGGTTGGCCAGGGCCAGCAGCTGGTTGGCCTCGGCGGCGTGCAGGTTCGCCCGGCTTTGACCCACCTGGGTCTTGAACAACGTGGGATCCAGGGTCAACAGGACTTCACCCGCCTTGACGCGACTGTTGAAATCCACGTTGATCGTCTTGACGATGCCGGAGACCTGTGCGCCCACATTGACAATCTTGACCGGATTGAGCGTGCCGCTCGAAGTCACCGTCTGCGTGATGTCGCCGTATTGGACGGGCGCCGTCTCGTAGCCGCTTGCCTCCCCGCCCCAGGGCACGAGCCAGAGGATCAGCCCCGCGATAATGGCAACCGCCATCACCCCGGTGATCCACCACGCCCTACGTGACATTCGCACGCTACTCATGCCACCAACTCCTGCAGGCAATGCCTGCAACAAGGCCTCACGGCCCTGTGCCCCGGACGCCAAACCAGAACCGTCCTTCAAGGCACACGACAGTATAAGCAGCCGGCGGCGAAGACCACTTAACTCAGATCAAAAAGAGATCAGATAAACCCCGGCCAAGCAGCCGATCCTGACGCAGTAGCTACCAGCGGCGAGCGAACAGTCGTGCGCAGGCGTCCAGCTCGCTTTTCTCTCCGCTCAGCGTCAGCGTGTCGTTGGCCTGGAGAACGGTGGTCATCTCCGGCACCAGGCTCGCGTCGCCGCGTTCTATACGCAGCACCCGAACGCTCGCCGGCAATCCAAACTGTTTGATCTGGCGTCCAACGAGCAACTGGTTCTGCAGCTTGACCACCTGCACGTCCTGGTCTTCACCCGGATCAGCGCCGACCGACAGGGCCGCCGGGTTGATCACCAGCCCCTCCAGCATGAGCAGGGTCGAGTACTGCGGATTGACGATGCGCACGCCCGCCTCACGGAAACGTGAATTGTCGGCGGGATTACCGACCCAGGCGATCACGTCGCGGGTGGCGAACACCTCGCGTGCAAGCCGAGCGATATTGAGGTTATCCGCGCCGTCCTCGGCCATTACAACCACCGCGGCCGCATCGGCCATGCCCGCCTCGCGCATGCGTTCCAGCAAGTTCGCCCGCGAGTCCTCTCCGGCGCCTTCCGCGGCGCCGGGCAATTTCAAATCCTTCACCAGCGCCACATCGAGATCATGCGACTTGAGACGCTGGGCCAGCGATTCCGCTTCGGGTCGAGCGCCGACGATGAACACCTGGTCGCCGGCCCGATGCTTGCGCGGCAGCATCAGGCTGAACAGGATCGGAGAGAGCGTGCAGGTCACCACCGACACCAGGATGATCGCCGAATTGACCGCCTCGGAAATGACGCCCATCTCCAGCCCGATCGTGGCCACCGCCACGATGAACGACAGCCTTGCGCTCAGCAGAGCACCGGCGGCGAACGTTTCGCGCCAACGGTAGCCGATACCCATGACCAGCACCGAGGCGAACTTCACCGCATAGGCCAGGCCGATCAGGATGGGCACCAGCAGCAGGGTCGTGCGCGAACCGAGCAGGGCAGCCAGGTCGAACTTCACGCCGACCATGATGAAGAAGATGGGAATGAAGAAACCGTAGCCGATAGCGTCAAGCTTCTCGCGCAGCATGCTCGCGCCGCCCCCTCCGGAAAGGAGCGAAATGATCACCCCGGCCAGGAAGGCGCCCAGGATATTGGCGATGCCCAGGCTTTCCGAGAGCGCCATGAACACCAGCGCGACGGCGAACGCAGCACGCACCCGGATCTGCGCGGTGGCGGTGGACAGTGCCTGCATGATGCGCCGCGCCGGGGCATGGCGCTTGAAGCGGGCGCCGATGCGGTACACAGCGACGAACACGGCGAACAGCACCAGCACCAGGAGTACTCGCGAATTCGCGCCATGGCCGATATAGAGCACGTAGGCACTGATCAAAAGTATCGTCACAAAGTCGGCCAGCAGGGCGCTGACCAGGATGGTCTGGCCGTACTCGTTGGCGGTCAGGCCGCGTTCCTTGAGAACCGGTGCCACCACGCCGAGCGACGTGGTGGTCAGGATCAAGGCCATGATCCAAGGGTCTCCCACCAAGCCCTGGCGGGTCAGCTCGAAACCGGCGAGCAGGGACAGGGCAGCGGAGAGCACGAACATCGTGCCGCCGACGAAGAAGGGATTGCGCACCAACCGTCGGCGGCCCAGTCCTCGCCGACCTGCCGCCGCCTCCGAAAAATTGATCTCCAGCCCGGAGAGAAACATCAGGTAAGCGAAGCCGAAAACGGAGAGCACCTGGAGCACGATGCCGGTCTTGATGACATCGAACCCGCTGCGGCCGAAAATGATGCCGGCGACGATCTCACCCACCACTACCGGGATACCGAAGCGCTTGATGGGCGACAGCAGCACCGGCACCAGGAAGGCCAGAGCAACGACAACCAACAGCGGGATGAAGGAAAAATGCGCGTCGTGCATGTTGCTCCCTGCCCCCGACAGAGTAATCCTCTGAGCCGGGAGAACTGTCTCCACCGGCGCGTTCACGCAACGCGGTCAGTCTACCCCAAGCCGCCGCGGCCCCGAACAGTAATTTTGCGATGCACCCGGGGGGTTCGCCCGTCTCCCTCACGGGAGCCGGGCCGCGGACGCACGCGAACCGTACCCGGCGTAAGTCCGTAAAAGAGATTGCAGAAAACGTCTTCGAAAATGACACTAAATAGGCACCAAGTAACCTCACCTGACCGCCCCGCATTGTTTTAAACCGGCATTGGCGTTATGGTGGAAACAGAGCACCGGAAGTGAAAACGGACACTGACTGACGCATAGGAGGCGAATCATTGGCATGAACGTCGCACAGAAGCTGATCGAATCGCATCTCGTCGAGGGCGAGATGAAAACGGGCGATGAAATCGGGCTGAAAATCGACCAGACGCTCACCCAGGACGCCACCGGCACGCTGGTCATGCTCGAGTTCGAGGCCATGGGCCTGCCGCGAGTGAAAACCGAATTGTCCGCGCAGTACGTGGACCACAACCTGCTGCAGACCGACTACAAGAACGCAGACGACCATCTCTTCCTGCGCAGCGCCTGCCGCAAGTTCGGCGCCTGGTACAGCCGCCCCGGCAACGGCGTGAGCCACCCCACCCACCAGCAGCGCTTCGGCAAGCCGGGCAAGACCCTGCTCGGCTCCGACAGCCACACCCCGGCGGCCGGTGCGATCGGCATGCTCGCGATCGGCGCCGGCGGCCTGGAAGTGGCGATGGCAATGGCGGGCGAACCCTTCTACACCAAGATGCCGAAAGTAATGGGCGTGAAACTCACCGGCAAGCTCCCCGACTGGGTGAGCGCCAAGGACGTGATCCTGGAGATGCTGCGCCGCCACGGCGTGGACGGCGGCGTGGGCAAAATCATCGAATACTACGGCCCTGGCCTCGACAACCTTTCGGCCATGGATCGCCACGTGATCGCGAACATGGGCGCCGAACTCGGCGCGACGACCACCGTGTTCCCCTCCGACAACGAGGTCAAGCGTTTCCTCGCCGGCGAGGGCCGCGCCGAGGACTGGACGGAGCTGCTCGCGGACGACGACGCCGAATACGACGAGCACGACGAAATCAACCTCTCCGAACTCGAACCGCTGATCGCCAAGCCCTCCAGCCCGGGTAACGTGGTACCCGTGAGCGAAGTCGCCGGTCAGGAGATCTACCAGTGCTACATCGGATCCTCGGCCAACCCGGGCCTGCGCGACATCGGCATCGCGGCGATGATCGTGAACGGCAGACAGGTACACGACCGCATCTCCTTCGACATCAATCCGACCTCGCGCCAAATCCTGGAAAACCTCTCGCAGATGGGCCTGCTGGTGCCGCTGCTGCACTCGGGCGCGCGCCTGCACCAAACCGGCTGCAACGGCTGCATCGGCATGGGCCAGGCGCCGGCAACCGGGCGCATCAGCCTGCGCACCGTGCCGCGGAATTTCCCGGGCCGCTCGGGCACGAAGGAGGACAGCGTGTACCTGTGCAGCCCGGAAACGGCGGCTGCTTCCGCGCTCACCGGAAAGATCACCGATCCGAGCACGCTCGACATGCCGTATCCGAAATACCAGGAACCGGATGAGCTCATCGTCAACACCGATATGCTGGTCGCGCCGCCGCCCGAAGGCGAACAGAAGGAACTGGAGAAGGGTCCGAACATCAAGCCGCTGCCGGAGTTCGAGCCGCTGCCCGACACACTGGACGGGCCGGTGCTGATCAAGACCGGCGACGACGTCTCCACCGACGAGATCATGCCCGCCGGCGCCGAGGTACTGCCGTTCAGGAGCAATATCCCCGGCATCAGCCGGTTCGTGTTCCGCCAGATCGACGAGGACTACCCCGAACGCGCCCTCAAGCACAAGGATCAGGGCCACTTCATCGTCGGCGGCGAGAACTACGGCCAGGGCTCGAGCCGCGAACACGCGGCGCTCGCCCCGCGCTACCTCGGCGTAAAGGCGGTGATTGCCAAGAGCTTCGCCCGTATCCACTGGCAGAACCTCGCCAACTTCGGCATCCTCGCGCTCACCTTCGAGAACCCGAAGGACTACGATTCGATAGATCAGGACGACGAACTCGTGATCGAGAACCTGCGCGACGCCATAGCGAACGGTAATGAAGTGACGGTGAAAAACAAGACGAAGGACTCCACGTTCACCTGTGAACACCAGCTCAGCCCGCGCCAGGTGGAGATGGTCCTCACCGGAAGTCTGCTCACCGTCATAAAGAACAGGCACTGAGCGGATTGCGTCCCCCACAGGCCCGGTTTTCCCACCCGATTTCGATCTAGAATAGACGTGGAGTCAGCCATATTAAATCCGCGCCGGGGTTGCTGCCTCGACCCCGATTCCCAGGAGTAACGGACATGAGCAAGGGACTGGACAAAAAGAGGGAAGACAAGAAAAAACCGGCAAAGAATCTGAAGGAGAAACGAGCCGAGAAAAAAGCCAAAAAAGAAGGCAAGTCGCACCTGATCTGATCGGCACGGCGGCGCCCGATTCAAGCGCCGCTCGCAACGTCCCGCACGCGAGTCTCATTGCGGGACATTTGGGACCAAGGCTAAAGCCGGTGGCCGGAATTGATTTGCATTTCCACCTATTCGACTGCATGCTGACAGCAACGGACAGCACATGGTAAGAATGAACAGCACGATGAGATTCAGCGGTCAGAACATCTTGGTCACCGGCGCCTCGCGCGGTATCGGCCGTGCGATCTCAAGGGCTTTTGCCGACGAGGGCGCACACGTTGCGGTGCATTACCGGAACAACGCCAACGCGGCCGAGACCACGTTGGCCGAATTAAACGGAGACGGTCATGTCGGCATTGCTGCCGATGTGGCCGACCCGGGCGAGTGTGAGCGTCTGGTACGTGAAACGACAGAACGCCTGGGCGGACTGGACGTGCTCGTCAACAACGCGGGGATCTATTTCACGCGCCCGGTGCTGGAGCAGGATTACACCGAGTGGCAAGCCACCTGGCGCGACACGCTGGCGACCAATCTGACGGGACCCGCCAACCTGTGCTTCCTGGCCGCGCAGTACATGAAGGGACACGGCGGCGGGCGCATCGTCAACATCTCCTCGCGCGGTGCGTTCCGCGGCGAACCGGAATCGCCCTCCTACGGTGCGAGCAAGGCGGGGCTCAACGCGCTGAGCCAGTCACTCGCGGTGGCACTCGCACCGTACGGCATCTCCGTCGGCGTGGTTGCGCCCGGCTTTGTTGAAACCGACATGACCGATCCCTACCTCAACGGCCCGCGCGGTGACGCGATACGCGCCCAGAGCCCGCTCAACCGGGTGGCCGGCGCAGACGAGATCTCCAGAGCTGTCCTGTTTCTCGCCGACCCGGACATGCCTTCCGCCACCGGTGCCATCATCGACGTCAACGGCGCCAGCTACCTGAGAAGCTGATCCGTCCCCCGGCTGTCACCGGGGGACGGCATCGCACTCAACCGCCGCTGGTGGTCGAAGTCGGCAGCGGCGGCAGCTTCGGATGGTAGTTGCGCCACGGTGGCCGCGTGTAATGCGGCGGTGGGTTTTCCTTGAGCTGCTTGAGCGCGATCTCGACCGCGCGCTCAAGCTGCGGATCGTGGCCTTCGCGCATCAGTTGCGGGTTTTGCCATACAGTGACATCCGGAGCGATACCGTGGTTTTCCACCGGGAACGTGCCATGCAGGCCTTCCACCGCGACGCGTGGCGAGGTGATGCCGCCGCCGTCCATTAGCTGCGGATAACCGCCGATGCCGACCAATCCGCCCCAAGTGCGTTCGCCGACCAGGGTGCCCACCTTGTCCATCTTGAAGTACCACGGCAGGGCATCGCCACCCGAACCGGAGAACTGGTTGATGATCATCACCTTCGGTCCGGGAATCTGCATCTGGGGAATCACCGTGGTGGTGCGTTTACCCCAACGGACGACGCCGAGCGCCATCGGTTTACGCTGGAGATAACGGATGATGTAATCGGAAAGCGAACCCCCGTGATTGAAGCGTTCGTCGATAATCACGCCCTGCTTGTTCACCTGCGAGAAGAAATAGCGGTTGAAGTTCGTGTAGCCGCCCCAAGTGGTATCGGGCAGATATACATAGCCGAGCTTGCCGTCGGAGAGCTTGTTCACCAGCTCCATGTTGTGATCAATCCACGCGATGTTGCGTAGCTTGCGCTCGCTGGGAATGGTCTTGACCGTGATCTGATGCGAACCCTTCATGTTCGGCTGCGGACCGACGGTCAGCGTAACATCCTGGTTCGCCAGGTCTTCGAACGCCTGGTAGATGTTGTCATCGCCCGTGATCGGGATACCATTCACGGCGAGAACGTAGTCACCCGTCTTGACCTTCAGCCCCGGTTGGGCAAGCGGCGCATACAGATGCGGATTCCACTGCCCGCCGGTGAAGATGTGGGTGATGCGGTAGTGGTTATGCTCGATGGCGTAGTTCGCGCCGAGCAGACCAACATGTATTTCCTGCATTTTAGGAACATAACCGCCGTAAATGAACATGTGCCCGACCGACATGTAGCTCATCATTTCGCGGAATAGAAAGCTCAACCCGTCGCGGCTCGCAATACCCGGCAGGTAGTGCGCGAATTCCTTCTCCGCGGCATCAATGTCGAGGCCATCGAAAAGCGGATTGTAGAAGAAGGCCCGCTGGATGCGCCAGGCGTCGCGATACATCTGGTCCCACTGTTCGTGCGGCACCACGAAGGCCCGCATGTTTTTGATATGGAGCGGTTGCGGCTTGGCCTTGGGCTTGGCGTCGGCGATGAACCAGTTCGGCCCCTGCTGATAAAGCATCTTCTCGCCGTTCGCGGATAATTCGAATTGGGTCACGCCGGCAATGACGTCCTGCGTCTTTTTCTTCTTGAGGTCGAACAGCCTGATCGACATCGGGACGCCGAACGGCGTCATGTCGGATTCCATGATTACGCGCGGCGCTTTCTGGAGATAAAGTTCGCCGCTCTTGCCCACCGTCAGCCCGACATAATTCTCGGGCTCAATCGGCAGCGCGACCGCACGCGATTGCAGACCGCTGAAGTCGATCACTACTTTCTCCGGCTGCTTGTTCTTGGATTTTTTGTCTGCGGCAGACTTGCCTTTACCGCCGTTCGTAGAGGTCGATGATTCTGTCTTTTCAAAGCCGGTCTCGGGCGCGACAGGCGAAGCCGTGCCCGGTTCCAGCGTCATGGCATAGACATGGCTCATAACCGGACGTGCAAAGGACGCGAGATCGAAGTCGTGGGTCGGGCCCGAGTCGGTACTGGAGATGAAGTAAAGATACTTGCCGTTGGGATCGAACCTTGGCGACCCGCAATCGCTCGCACCGTCGGTGACCTGGTGTGTCTTGCCATCGGCCAGCGAATAGACGAATACCGCATCCATGTAATTCGGCAACGACTCGGTATAGGCAATCCAGCGGCTATCGGGAGACCAGTTCGCATCGAACGAGTTGCTGAAGCTGTTGGTCGCCACTTTGACCGGTTTGGGATTGCGCGCCTTTAGGTTCACCATCCAAAGCTGGTCTTTCTGATCGGCGAAAAGCACTTTTTTGCTATCCGGCGACCATGTAAGCTCGTAATAATAGGCATCGTTCTGGCCGAGCGCGATTCGGCGCGCCGGGCCGGTGCCGTTCTGGGCGCGGATGTAAAGATCATACTCGCCAGCGCGGTCGGAGAAATAGGCGATCGATTCGCCATCCGGCGACCACGCAACGCCGCGGTCCATAGCACCGGGGCTGTGGGTCAGGTTGACGATGCTGCCGTGCTTGGTCGGAACGGAAAAAACATCGCCGTGCGCCACGAACGCTGCGCGCACGCCGTTCGGCGAGATCGCCGCATCCGTAATCTGCTTGGCCACATCGATAAAGTGCGAGCGGCGCTGCGGCAGGTCACCCGCCACCGTCACTGGTATAGCGTGGGTCTGTCCGGTCGCGAAGTCGTAGAGGTGCAACTGCCCGAATTGCGAGTACACGATGCCACCGGGACCCGCTGCTGCCGAGGTGATGTCGAAGCCGCTATTGTCGATAAGCTTGCTGACCTTGCCGTTTTTGACGTCGTAGTCAAACAGGGTTATGGGGCCATCGCGGTCGGACAGAAAATAGACCGTGTTACCGACCCACATCGGATCGTTCTCGTTGGAATCGAGATCGGGTATGCGGATGGTATGCGAATCGGACAGGCGCGCGATCCAGATTTGCGTATGCTGGCCGCCCTTATAACCTTTCCAGAACGCTTCCCACTGAAAGCCCGGCACGTAAGCCAAGTGCGAGCCGTCGGGGGAATACGACCCGTCTTCTGCCTTCGACAACGGCAATTCCTTGGGGAATCCGCCGGTCACCGGTACAGTATAAAGCTGGTTGGGATCGGAGTAACTGTAGCGATGCGAGCGGAACAGGATGTCCTTGCCGTTGGGCGTCCAGCCCACTGCAACGTCGGGGCCGGGATGGAACGTCAGGCGCCGGGGCTGTCCGCCGTCCGCCGGGACGACATAGACATCGGTATTGTGGTCGTAGGTGCCGGTGAACGCCACCATGGAACCGTCAGGCGAGAAAATCGGCTTGGTGAGCAGATCCATGCCGCTGGCCAGCACGTGGGCCTGACCGCCGGCGCGGGGCATTTCCCAGATTTGGCCACCGTACTCAAAGGCGATTTGCGTCTTCGACATCGTGGGATAGCGGAGCAGGAGCAAATTATTGTGGCCAGCAGCGTTGGCCACTCCGCTGATTACCAGAATCAGGGCGGATACAATCCATTTCGACATTTTTTTCTCCCGGGCTTGGACTTGCGGGGCCGTAGACGGCCATGAGGAGTCGATACACCGCCATCACATGAAAGCGGTAAATCGGGATTTGTAATTTACTCCGCGCACCCAGTGCCGTCAAACCACGACACGGCGTTTATTGCCCGTGGCTGCAGTCTATACCAAGGCACCGCGCTGTTTGTGCGTTAACTTGCCCATCTATCATCTTTCCCGCATTCGACTCAAAACCGCTGTGAGCCGGCTCGAGCCATCAACGGCGAAAAAGCTTTAAGGGCAGAAGAGTCGCTCCCAGGCCAACCACCACGCACACGATACCGCCGATCATCAGCCACATGGCCCGATCGGTCGGGTTGCCGGTCACGAAGCGGGATACGTCCGAAGCAGCGGAGTGCGATGCCTGGTAAGCGAACACCAGCAGTACGATGCCGGCGACAAGCAGGGCCAGGCCGATGACTTTTCTGATGGCGGGCATATGCGATACCTCCCGGTAGCTGCAGGGTTCGTTTATCAGCTCTTTTTCCAGACCTGGCGCAGGATTCCGATCACGAAGAGCAGGATGATCGCACCGATCAGCGCATTGATGAGTGCGGCAACAAAGCCGCCGCCGATGTACAACCCCACTTTCGGCAGCAGCCACCCGGCCAGGAATGCGCCGACCACCCCGACCACGATATTGCCGAGGATGCCGAAGCCCGAACCGCGCACGATCAGCCCCGCCAGCCAGCCGGCGAGAGCGCCCACGATCAGGAAGATAATCAACGAGCCGATAGTGATGTTCATGGTGCCTCCTTGTGATTCGACCCGAAATGCCGCCGGTGACTCATACCTGCACTCCTTGTACGCGCAAAGCCCGGGAACTGATCCCTCGATCAAGTGTAGTACGCCCGGATCGATTTGTCAGTCGATAGGCTTATTCGTCCTTGTAGATCCTGACCACCAGCTTGCCGTCGGTGCCGATCCAGCCACGGTACATGCCAGGCGTGTTGAACGGTGCCACAATATCGCCCTTGGCGTCGAGCGCGATCACCCCGCCGGTTTTCTCGCCCCCGAGCTTCACCAGCCGCTTGTTGACCATGGTGTCGGCGGCCTTTTCCAGCGACCAGCCTTTCATTTCCATCAGATCGGAAATCGACTTGGTGAGGTTGAGTCGCATGTAGAACTCGCCGACCCCGGTACCGGAGGCGCCACAGGTGGCATCGTCGGCATAGGTGCCGGCGCCGATGGTGGGCGAGTCGCCCACGCGCCCGTCGAGCTTGTTGGTGAGGCCGCCGGTGGAGGTACCAGCCGCGATATGGCCCTCGCGGTCGAGCGCCACCGCGCCGACCGTACCGTAGGCCCAGCCACGCTTGCCGGCGATCAGCTCCGGCGTGCCCGGCGAATCGGAGGGGAGCTTCTTCAACCCCTCAATGTGCGAGTCCCAGCGCCGCTCGGTGTAGAACCAGCTCGCCGGCGTGAACCTGAAGCCGTGCGCCCAGGCGAAATCCGCGGCGCCGCGGCCGACGAGCATCACGTGCGGGCTCTCTGTCATCACCGTATAGGCGAGTCTGATCGGATGGGCTATGTGTTCGACGGCGCCTACCGAACCTGCTTCAAGCGTGGAACCGTCCATTATTGCCGCATCGAGCTGATTCAATCCGCCGCGGGTGAACACCGCGCCACGCCCGGCGTTGAATAGCGGAGAGTCTTCCATCACTTCGATTGCAGCCTGCACGGCATCGGTGGCACGTCCACCCTTTTCGAGCACGGTATGGCCGGCCTCGAGTGCCTCGGTCAGCTTGGCGCGGTACGCCTTTTCCTGCGCGGGCGTCATGTCGCCGCGATCGATGGTTCCCGCGCCGCCGTGAATCACAATCGCAATGGGGTTCTGGGACATGGCTGGATTCTCCGCGGAGGCGCCGCTGGCCAGCGCCAGGACGGCGACTGCGGCAGCAAAAAAACGTAACTGCATGACCTGTTTTCTGGCAGGATTTTTTATCTTACCCTTGGTGAAAATTCAGCGTTTGGCACGCTCGTACTGCGGCGGCCAAGCGGCTGCTTCCACGCCCAGCTCACGGGCGGCGCGCAGCGGCCAGTAAGGATCGCGGAGCATTTCGCGGGCGAGCAGGACCACGTCGGCCTGGCCGGTGCGGATGACGTGCTCGGCCTGCACGGGCTCGGTAATCAGCCCCACCGCGCCGGTCGCGATCCCCGTCGCGTCGCGCACGCGCTGGGCGAAGGCCGTCTGGTAGCCCGGGCCGGCCGGAATCTTCGCGTCGGGCACCAGCCCGCCGCTCGAGCAGTCCACGAGATCGACGCCCGCGTCCTTCATCCAGGCGGAAAAGCGCACCGACTGTTCCAGATCCCAGCCCCCTTCGACCCAGTCAGTCGCCGAGATGCGCACTAACAGCGGCAACGTGTCCGGCCACGCTTCGCGTACGGCCCGCACCACGCGAAGAGGGAAACGAGCTCGGTTTTCCAGCGAACCGCCGTACTCGTCCCCGCGCCGGTTGGAGAGCGGCGAAAGGAATTCGTGCAGCAGGTAGCCGTGCGCCGCGTGCAGTTCGATGGTCCTGAACCCCGCATCCCAGGCTCGACGGGCCGCCGCGGCGAAAGCCTTGACCAGTTCGTCCAACTCGTCGGCTTCGAGCGCATGCGGCAGCGGATGGTCCGGCGTGAACGGCATGGCGCTCGGTGCAACCGGCCTCCAACTCCGAGCGTCGGCCACCGGTAGTGGACCGCCCCCCTGCCACGGCACTTCCGTCGAGGCCTTGCGCCCGGCGTGCGCCAACTGCATGGCCGGAACCGCGCCTTGCGCCTCGATGAATTCGGCAATGCGGCGAAACGGTGCTACGTGCGCATCGTCCCAGATGCCGGAGTCCTCCGGCGAGATGCGCCCCCCAGGCGTCACCGCCGTCGCCTCAACCATCACCAGGCCCGCGCCGCCCACGGCACGGCTGCCGAGGTGCACCAGATGCCAGTCGATCGGCGCGCCGTCGTGGCTGGAATACTGACACATGGGCGAGACGAATATGCGGTTGCGGAACGCGATCCCACGCAGCGTGAAGGGGGAAAACAGTCGGCTCTCGCTCATGGACGCGTCACCGCCGTCACTCGGTAAAAAACAGCAACAGAATCAGCAACGCCAGCCCGAACAGGGCTGTGCTCAAGGCGAAGAAGGGTCCCAGAAAAGGGCCATGATGAACCGGGACTTGATGGTTGCGCCGATAAGCAACGGCATAGGTCAGGAAACGAATACCGGTGGTCACCGCCACGATCACGCCCAAGGCCACCAGCACGGCTCCACCCCAGGTCGAAAGTCGATTCGGGTTCAGATGATTGCTGGCATTGGGTAGACGATGCAGCAGTAAACCGAACCGATCCATGGCGATACCGAACACCATCAGCGCCAGCGCGGTGCGCACCCAGACCGACAACGTACGCTCGGCGTTCATATAATTGCGCGCGGCCGACATCTCGGAACGATCCGCCGACATCTTGACCAAGCGCTTCATGAGCACGATCTGCTCGGGTTCGGCTTCGTTTTTCTCCGCCACTACAAACCTCGGCTTCACGGCAATCCGTTCGCCTTTCAGCATACGCCTCTGTGCCACTACTCGCCGGCGAGCGTCATCTCTCCGATCAGGATCGAACCGGTGCGGATGCTACCGCGGGTATCCACGTCCGCTCCCATAGTGACGATGTCCGCCAGCATGTCCTTGAGGTTGCCGGCGATCGTCACCTCCTCGACCGGCTGCACGATGCGCCCCTGCTCTACCCAGAATCCGGCCGCTCCACGCGAATAATCGCCGGTGACGGGATTCACGCCCTGGCCGATCAGTTCGGTGACGTAAAGCCCGGTACCAAGCGCGGCGAGCGGTGCATCGGGTTGCTCGCCGCCGGGTTCGACATCCAGGTTGGAGATGCCGCCCGCGTTGCCGGTGGTTTCCAGGCCGAGACGGCGTGCGGAATAACTGCTGAGCAGATAACCGGCGAGCACACCGCGCTCGATCAGCGCACGCTCTATGGTCGCCACGCCTTCGTCGTCGAAGGCCCGACTGCCGGCAGCACGCGCCAGATGCGGGCGCTCGACAATCGATGCCCACTCCGGCAGCACACGCTGACCCGCCGCTTCGAGCAGGAACGAGGCCTGCATGTACTGCGCCCGTCCGGCAACGGCCCCGAGCAGGTGCCCGATCAGGCTCTTGGCCAC
>JBAUSV010000024.1:0-14578 GCA_049581885.1 Gammaproteobacteria bacterium
GTCAGGTCTCGCATGCTAACATGGTCTCTGCTTTGGGTTGAGTTGTTGAAGTCATGGCGAGGCCTTTGCGCATTGAATTCAACGGTGCGCTCTATCATGTGACTTCGCGCGGGGATCGGCGCGAGGCCATCTACGAAGACGATGCGGACCGCGAGCGCTTTCTCGAGGTGCTCTCGGAGGTGGTGGAGCGGTTTAACTGGCTCTGCCACGCCTACTGCCTGATGAGCAACCACTACCACCTGGAGCATAGAAACAGGGTCAGGTCTTGCCTTTTGCCTATGGGGTGGGTAGACTGCTGCTAGCGTTAGACCGGGGAGCGGGACATGGCGAGACCGCTGCGGCTGGAGTTCGCGGGGGCGTTGTATCACATCACCTCCCGGGGCGACCGACGCGAAGACATCTACGAGCATGACACCGATCGGGCCGATTTTCTGTCGGTCCTGGGCGAGGTCTGCTGATAGTTATGGCCTGCCGCCTGCCGCCTGTCGCTTGGGAGTGCGAGTGTCCAGTTTCTGGATCGTCATCGACTGACCGTTTCTGGCCGTACCAAGTCGTAGAGCTAAACATTCAAAGCGGTCACTCACGGGTCGCTGAGCGCCAGATATAACTGCATTTTGTACCGATGGTGTTGTTTGTGCGCATAATGGGCGCATGGGACAGGCGCACACAGTCGGAGCCGTTGGCGCATGAGTGCCGCACTGTGGCTCGATATGAGCGTGGCATTGGCTGCGTTCGTGGCCTTGCTGTTGCTCGTCAACGGGGCGCGTCACGTCCGGCGCCGGCGTCTGGTGCGCGGTGGCATGAATGGCTTGAGCGGCCTCGTGATCGGCTGCCTGGCGGCTATCGCTATGTTGGTCGGCATCAACCTGCTTACCTACGCGCGTTTCACCGCCGAACGGCCGGTGGCGACCGTGAGCTTTCGGGTCGTGTCCCCCCAGCGCTATGCCGTAACGCTGGTACGCCACGACGGACGCGTGGTGCATACGATGCTCGCGGGCGATGAATGGGAACTGGACGCCCGCATCATCAAGTGGAATGGCGTCGCGACCGTGCTCGGCTTCAAGCCGCTCTACCGTCTGCAGCGCTTGAGCGGTCGTTATGCCCGGATCGGCGAGGAACTGTCGCGGCCGGTTACCGCAGTGGCACTGGCAAAAGAGCCGGGCGTGAGCCTATGGGATATCGCTCACCGTGAAGCGGGCTGGCTACCGTTCGTCGATGCCGCTTACGGCACGGCAACTTATCTGCCGATGAGCGACGGAGCCGCTTTCCGCGTCAGCCTCGGCGTCACCGGTCTGCTCGCGCGCCCGGCAAACGCAGCGGCCGAGAAAGCCGTGCAGGACTGGGAATAGAAACTCGCCCCGGGGCGCGGCGGAGCTGAATCAGTCGGCGACCAGGGCACGCATGGCGGAGAGGTGATGGCTGGCGGCGGCTTCGCGTCGTTCCGCCGAGGCTTCGCTGTCAGGGTCGTCCCAGTCGAGCAGATCTTCCGGCAGTTCGGCGAGGAAGCGGCTGGGCTCGGCCGTTTCCCATTGTCCGAAGCGGCGCCGGCGCGCGGCGTGCACCAGGTAAAGGTGCGAGCGGGCGCGGGTCAGGCCGACGTAGGCCAGGCGCCGTTCTTCCTCGATGTCGTCGTCCTCGATGCTGGTGCGGTGCGGTAGCAGTCCTTCCTCCATCCCGGTCAGGAACACGGCCTGGAACTCCAGGCCCTTGGCGGCGTGCAGGGTCATGAGCTGTACCTGTCCGCGGCCGTCGCCCTCGTCGCGAGCAGCGAGTTCCGCCACGGCCAGTTGGCGCAGCCGCTCGGCGAGGGTGAGGTTTTCGGCGCCGCGCCCGATCCAGGTCAGGAACTCTTCCATGCTGTCGCGCCGCTTGGCCCGTTCGCGCTCGTCGCGCGCCTGGTCGTCGAGCCAGGCGCGGTAGTCGGTGGCCTCCAGCAGGGATTCGCATACCTCGCGCGCGGGCTCGCGCTCGGCGCATTCGGCCAGGCGCGAGATCATGCGGGCGAAACGACCGACGGCTTCCACCGCCCGGGGTTGTAGCGCACTTGCCAAGCCCAGTTCGAAACACGCGCCGAACAGGGCGATGTCGCGCTCGCGGGCGTAGGCACCCAGCCGTTCCAGGGTGGCGGTGCCGATGTCGCGCCGGGGGATGTTGGCAATGCGCAGGAAGGCGGCATCGTCCTCGGGGTTGGCCAGCAGGCGCAGGTAGGCCAGCAGGTCCTTGATCTCCGCGCGGTCGAACCAGGCGATGCCGCCGCTGACTTTGTACGGGATGCGCACCTCGGCGAGCGCCTTTTCCAGTCGGCGCGACTGGTGGTTGCCGCGGTAGAGTATGGCGATCTGCTCATGGGGCAGGCGCTTGCGCCGCACCAGGTCGAGAGTTTCGGCGGCGATGCGTGCCGCTTCCTGGTCGCCGTCTTCCACGCTCCAGACGCGGATGCGCTCGCCTTCGCCGAGTGCGCTGCGCAGGGTTTTTTGGTACAGGTGCGCATTGTTGGCGATCAACGCGTTGGCCGCCCCCAGGATGGTGCCTGTCGAGCGGTAGTTGGTTTCCAGCTTGACGACCTTGAGCGGAGGGTAGTCCGCGCCCAGCTGATGCAGGTTCTCGGGTCGTGCGCCACGCCAGGCGTAGATCGATTGGTCATCATCGCCCACCACGGTAAAGGCGCCGCGCGGACCGGCGAGCGCCTTGAGCAAGCGGTATTGCGCGGCGTTGCTGTCCTGGTATTCGTCGACGAGCAGGTAGCGCAGCCTCGACTGCCAGCGCTCGCGGAGATCGGCATCGCGTTCCAGCAGCCACACGGGGCGGGCGATCAGGTCGTCGAAGTCGAGGCAGCTGGTGGCCTCGAGCTGGCGCTGGTAGCCGGCATAGGCCGCCGCGCAGGGTTCGCCCGCGACGTCTGCGGGCGTGAGCAGTGCCGATTTCCATTCGGAAATTTTCCACTGTGCGGCGTTGACGGCATCGTTCTTTTTGGCGTCAGCGGCCAGTTCGCCGGCGATCAGCACGCGCGCCGATTCCGGGTCGAGGATCGAAAAGCCGCGCTTGAGACCGGCCGTCCCGCGTTCCTCGCGCAACAGACGCAGGCCCAAGCTGTGAAACGTGCTGATGTGTACATCGGTTGCACGCTGGCCGAGCAGGGCCGCGCATCGGGCGCGCATTTCCCGCGCCGCCTTCTGGGTAAAAGTGACGGCGGCGATTTGTTCCGGGCGATAGCCGGCGGTGCGGATCAGGTGCGCTATTTTCTGAGTGATGACCCGGGTCTTGCCGCTGCCGGCGCCGGCCAGCACGAGCAGAGGGCCGCCCACGTAATGCACGGCGGCGAGTTGCTCCGGGTTCAGCCCGGCGTCCCTGTCAGGCAATCGGCGCATGCCGGCATTTTAATCAGACAGCTCATGCTGCACAGCTTGCACTTTACGCGCCATCGTGGTTGGAAAGAATCGGATCGGCAGCGTACACTGGATTCGTTTTCAATCACCTGAGAGCTTCATGAAAAAAATTCCCGGCTTGATCCTGATGGCATTGGTTGCCGTTCCCGCGTTGGCGCAAGCGGCGACGTACCAGATCGATTCCGCGCACACCTACCCGCAGTTCGAAATCCGCCATTTGAATTTCTCGATGTTGCACGGGCAGTTCAATCACACCACCGGCACGATCACCATGAATCGGGCGAAAAAGATGGGTTCGATCGAGGTCTCCATCGCCGTCGATTCGATCGATACCGGCAATGCCCAGCGCGACAAGGATCTGCAGGCACCGTCCTTTTTCGATGCCGCGAAATATCCTTCCATCACCTATAAATCGACCAAGGTGGTGTATCACGGCAAGGACGCGGCCACGGTCTACGGCAAGCTCACGATCAAGGGCCAGACCCGGCCCGTGATGCTCAAGGTGACGCGCATACACTGCGGGCCCGACCCGTTCAGCAGAGGCACGCGCTGCGGTTTTGATGCCAGCACGAAGATAGACCGCACCGCTTTCGGCGTCTCCGGTGATCCGGGCATGATTCCCGATGATGTGCATCTGGTGATCAACGCCGATGCGGTTTCGGCGTCCAGGGATTGAGGAGGATTGAAATGGAAATCAATGTACAGATCGTTTTTTATTCGATGTACGGCCACATCCGCACCATGGCCGAGGCCGTGGCGGAAGGCGTTTGCGAACTGCAAGGCGCCAGGGCGACGGTGCTGCAGGTGCCCGAACTGGTGCCCGAAGCTGTGCTTGCGAAGTCGGGTGCCGACAAGGCGCGCGCCGATTTCAAGCATGTTCCCGTCGCCCGACCGGAGCAATTGGTCGAGCCTGATGCGATCATCTTCGGCACGCCCACACGCTACGGCAACATGTGCGGGCAGATGCGCAACTTTCTCGACCAGCTCGGCCCTTACTGGATGAAGGGCGCGTTTGAAGGCAAGGTGGGCAGCGTGTTCGCCTCGAGCAACACCCAGCACGGTGGCCAGGAAACCACGATCACCAGTTTCCACACCACTCTGTTCCACCTGGGCATGATCGTGGTGGGAGTGCCCTACAGCGAAACCCGCCAGATGACCGCGGACGAGATCACCGGCGGCACGCCCTACGGTGCGACTACCATCGCCGGCGATGGTAGTCGGAGGCCGAGCAAAAACGAACTCGCCATCGCCCGTTTCCAAGGCAAGCACGTCGCCGAGGTGGCCGCCGCCCTCAAGCGTGGCCGCAGCCACTGAGCCGGCAAGGCGGTTACTCGCGGGCTTTCTTGCGCTCGGCCAGCCGCGCTACCAGGGCGCGCATCGCGGCCTGGGTTTCATCGCCGAACCAGACGGCGTTCATCTGCTCGTAGAGATCGGCATCAAGCCGTTCGAACATGGTGGCCAGGTCGGCCCGAGCCAGCTTGCGGGTGGCGGCCAGCGCGGAGCGCGGCAGGGAGGCCAGCAATTTCGCCCGCTCCACGGCCCGCTCGATCACGTCTTCGGCGGGCACCACCGCATCCACCAGCCCGCAGGCCAGAGCCTCGTCGGGGGAGATCAGGCGACCATCGACGGCATACTGTTCCGCCGCGCGCGGGCCGATCAACCGGCGGAAGGCGGAGAACACCATCGGCGGCATCGGCAGGCCAACCTCGACCTCATTCAGTCCGAGCTTGAAGTCGCCCGCCGCCGCAATGCGGTAATCGGCGAACAGTGACAGCACCGTGCCGCCCGCCGGGGAGTGCCCGGTAATCGCCATCCCGACTGGAATGGGGCTCAGCGCCAGGGTACGCAACACGCCGAAGAATGTCTCCCAGAAGGCACGCATCGCGGCCGGGTCGAGCGTGAGCAGCAGCGGCACATCCAGACCGGCCGAAAACAGGCCCGGACGGCCCGCGATTACTACCGTGCGGGTATCGGCCCGGGCGGCTTCGGAAAGGGCCTTGTCGAGCGCACTCAGCAGATCGGGCGAGAGCGCGTTGGCAGGTGGGCGGTTCAGTGTGAGCAGGCTGACGCCCGGTGCAATATCGTTGCGATCGATCATTGTGGGAGACTCGGAGGCGTTCGCGGAGAAAAGCAGCCATCAGCATAGCAAAGACGCAATCGCCAGCCGGGATCGGTCCTTTTTTGGCGCCTTGCCGGTTTGCGATGCGTTAGCATAAAAAGGCATTGTTAAAAGCGCGGGCAGAACTATCGCTAGCGAAAACTGGATCGTATTGAAGTTTGGCGGCACCAGTGTCGCCTCGCATGACCGATGGAAGACCATAGCGCATGTCATTCGTGAACGGCGCAAGGCGGGATACAAGGTGCTTGTGGTGTGTTCGGCGCTGTCCGGCGTATCGAACAGCCTCGAAAAGTTGATCGCGCACATCGAACGCGGCGATCCGGTGGACGAACCGCTCGCGGCGTTGCGCGAACGTCACCTTGATATGTGCAATGAGATGTCTCTCGCTGCGCACGTTGTCGAACCCTGGGTCGAATCGCTGGAAAAGCTGGTGCGCGGCATCGAGTTGATCGGACTGCTTACTGACGAACTGCGCGCCCGCATCATGTCTCATGGCGAACTGCTTTCGACCACCATCGGCCACAAATGGCTGGAAAAGCAGAATTTCCAGGTGGCCTGGCGCGATGCGCGCGATTTGTTGACACCGCTGCCGACGCCGATTGAGGCCACGCAGAGTCGACGCTACCTCTCGGCAGTATGTAGCATCGAGCCCAACCAGGAACTGATGCGAGACCTTGAGAAAGCGGGTTCGCCCGTGGTGATCACCCAAGGGTTCATCGCCCGTGACGAATACGGGCGCACGGTATTGCTCGGCCGCGGTGGATCGGATACCTCGGGCGCCTATTTTGCGGCCCAGCTCCAGGCCGAAAGGCTCGAGATATGGACCGACGTGCCAGGTGTGTTTACCGCCAATCCCAAGGACCGCCCTGACGCGCGGTTGCTGCGGTTGATCAGTTACGAAGAGGCGCAGGTGATGGTTGCCATGGGCGCGCGTGTGCTGCATCCGCGTTGCATTCGCCCGGTGTCGGAAGCGGGGATTCCGCTGCACATTCGTTGCACGCAGGCGCCGGATATGGAAGGCACGGTAATCTCCAGCGAAGCGAATCACGAGCAGCCGCAAGTGAAGGCGCTGGCGACACGGCACCGACTGTATCTGATCCGTTTGTATTGCCCCGGCAACTGGCACATCGCCGGACTGCTTTCGGAAGTAACCACGGTGTTCAAGCGTCACGGACTCTCGATCGATCTGATTGCCAATTCACCGCAGCATGTGACGCTCACCATGGATCCGGCAGTGACGCCGATCGGCCCAATAGAGGAAGAGAATCTGCGCCGTGATCTCGAAGAATTCGGCGAGCTGGATTTCAGTCAGAATGCCGGTTCGGTGAGCCTGGTGGGTTCGCAGATCAATACCGTAATCGATCAACTCGGGGCCGGGCTCGGTGGCGTGTCGAGCAGCAACATCCACATGGTCAGCCAGGCTTCAGGGGGGGATGGTCTGTCCTTCGTGATGGATCCGGCTGATGTGGACCGGGTGATGAATCCGCTGCACGATTGGTTGCTGTCGGGCGAGCTTCCGAAGAAAACCTTCGGACCCAGTTGGGAAGAACTTGCCCGGAAATTCCCGAATTCCGGGAAAGTTGAAGCGATCGGGGCGGCGTGAAAACGATCCGGGTAAAGGCCTGTCCCAACGCCCGGGTCAGCGCTCTTGAAGGCCCCGATGCCGACGGTCTCTGGCTGGCGCGGCTCAAGTCGGCGCCGGTGGAAGGCAAGGCCAATGCAGAATTGGTGAAGTTGCTTGCGAAACATTTCGGCTGCAGCAAAAGGGCGGTCACCATCAAGAGTGGCGCTTCCGGCCGTCTCAAGCGGGTTCTGATTGACGACGGCTGAAGGATTTCTTCGCCGAGGCGGTCATGCGCCGTGCAGAAATTCGAGAAGCCTGTCGTCGAGCCAGAAACGCGGACGCCCGTAACGGCCGCGGCCGAGGAACCCGACATGGCCGCCACGGTCGGTCAGTTCCAGCTTTACCGAGGGTGAAATGTCGGCAGGCCCGGGCAAAGAGTCGCGAGGAACGAGCGGGTCGTCGGCGGCGTTGACGATCAATGTCGGGATCTCGATGCGGCGCAGCCAGGGCAGACTGCTCGATCGGGTGTAGTAGTCGTCTGCGCTGGCGAAGCCATGCAGCGGGGCGGTGATGCGATCGTCGAAATCGCGCAGGGTGCGTATGTCTTCTGACGGTGGTAGCGGGAAGGGAGCCGCGATTTTCGAGAATTTGCGCTCCGTCTGACGTCGCAGGCCGCGCAGCAGGTAGCCGCCGTAGAACCCGGCGCCGCCGGTATGGAGCGAATCCGCCGCCGGAGCCAGCTGGAAGGGAACGGATACGGCGGCCGCGGCGGTTACGGGCGTATTCGTGGCGTTTTCTCCAAGCCACTTGAGTACCACGCTGCCGCCCATGGAAAAGCCGATGACGATGCCGGGGCCGTCATTGTCCGCCAGACGGCGTGCGACCAGGTCGAGGTCCCGGGTGAAGCCGGCATGGTATGCCGGGGCGAGCCGGTTCGGAATACCGGAGAGTCCGCGGTGGTTGAGCATGCCCGCGCGGTAGCCTGCGCGGGACAAACGTCCGAGCAAGTGGCCGACGTAGGGGGAACGGATATTGCCGAGAATCCCCGGGAGCACCAGCGCCCAGGACGCGTTGTCGGTGGAGGTGCTTACCCAGTCTATGTCGGTGAAGTCGCCGTCCGGCAATTCCCAGCGCTCACGGTGAATCCGCGGCCTCTTCAATACCGGCCACACGGCGCCCGCCAAGGTTTGTCGGTGCGGGCCGGCCAGTCCTGGCGCCGGTCGGAAGTCGGAGGCCAGGATGCGCCCGTGCGTGAGGTGGGCCGCCTCGTTCATGTGCCGCCATTCACGGCGACCGGGTGCCAGTGTGACAGGGCCCAGCTCCAGACGTCATCCACCGTTGCCGAAGCCAGTTCCGGCGGCGGCGACTGGTGAAGGAAATCGAGCGCGGCCAGCAGCGTTCGCGCCGGCCGGCTGGTGTCGATACGGGGCGCATGAGTCTGCTTGCCGAGCTTGCGGCCGTCGACCATACGCACCAATGGAAAGTGGGCGTAGTCCGGGGAGGGTAGACCGAGTAGGCGTTGCAGGAGTATCTGGCGCGGCGTGGAGCCGAGCAGATCGGCACCGCGCACGATGCGGGTGATGCCGGCGTCGGCATCGTCGAGTACAGTTGCCAGATGATAGGATGCAATATCCTCGACTCGCCACACTACAAAATCGCCCACCTCACGCGCGAGGTCCTGCTGTATGCGGCCGGCCCATTCGTCGTCAAAGGCGATGGTGCAGTCTGGTATCCGCAACCGAATGCTCCGCGCTTCGCGACCGGGTGGAAGCCCGTCGCGGCAGGTCCCCGGATAAATGGCACAGGCTTCGTCGTCTTCGGTTTGTTCGTTGATTTCGCTCCGCGAACAGGCGCAGGGGAACGCCTTGTTTTCGGCAAGCAACCGATTCACCGCTTCGCGGTATCGAGTCCCGCGTTCGTATTGCGTGTAAACGGGGCCATCCCATGTGAAACCGAGCGCGCCCAGATCATCGAGTATGGTTTCGCGTGCGCCAGCGACTTCGCGTTCGCGGTCCAGGTCGTCGATACGCAGTAACCATTCCCCGCCGCGCGAACGTACATCGAGGCAACTCGCCAGCGCCGCAACCAGCGAACCGAAATGAAGCGGCCCGCTCGGAGTAGGCGCAAACCGTCCGCGAACTGCAGACTGATGGTCTCGAACTGCGTCCATGTGCGTTGAAAAACCGGAATTTTCAGAAGCCTCTGCATTGTCCACGATAAGCATGCTGACGGTTAGCTGGTTTTCTTGGCAGGATGCATTTCAGCTAGTTAGTGGTGCCGGAAGAGGGAGTCGAACCCCCGACCCACGCATTACGAATGCGTTGCTCTACCAACTGAGCTATTCCGGCACGGGAGCAAAATTTTAACAGGTTGCGGCGCGCTCCCGTAGCCGCACGATCACCTCAACCTCGTCCGCTTCAGTGCCCTCGGGTGTGGGCGGTAGGCCGCTTACGGTGATGGATTCGGCAGGGATGTCGATGAGTTCGCCGGTGGCGGGGTTGTAGAAGTGGTGATGGGGCTCCACGCTGGAATCGTAGAAAATGCGGTTTGGGTCCACCACGACTTCGCGCAGCAGGCCGCATTCGGTGAAAGTGCGCAGGGTGTTGTACACGGTGGCCTTGGAAACGAACGGGCCTTCGCGGTTAACTGCCGCCAGCACCTGGTCGGCAGACAGGTGGCGCGGTGCGCTGAGTAGCACTTCGGCAATACGCAGCCGCTGCGGTGTGGGACCGATGCCGGCGTTCTGGAGCCGGGAGGCGAGCGCTTGCGGGCTCATGGCGCGCTCCGTTGCGAGTTGGACTCATTATAAGCGCTCACGAGAACCCATCTCGAAATACCGCATGACTGTGCGGCGAGAGCCGTTATCATCGTGAGTCTGCCTGCGATCCATCCATCATGAACGCCAGCCACGGCCTTACTCCGCCGCTCGAATCCCACCGCACGCTGGCCTGGAGGATGGTTGCGATTGCCTTGCCGCTGATTGCGAATAACCTGCTGACCACCGGCATGCAGCTCACCGATACGGTTATGGCGGGTCGTCTCTCGGCGCACGATCTGGCCGCTATTTCGGTTGGTGGCAGCGTGTTCATCCCGTTCTTTTTGCTGGTGCTGGGTGTGCTGGCGGGGATCAGTCCGTCCAGCGCCCAGCTTCACGGGGCTGGGCGCACGCACGAAATCGGTCCGCTCGCGCGCCAGGGTGCGTGGCTCTCTCTGGCGCTGGTGGCGCTGCTCATGACGGGGTTCCACTTTCTCGCGCCCGTATTCGCGGTGGCGGGCATTGCCGGCAGCCTTGCGCAGGAGGCGATCGCCTATGTAGTGGCGCTGTCGTGGGGGTTGCCGGCCATCTATCTGTATCTGGTGTTGCGCTTTGCGAGCGAGGGCATAGGACATACCCGACCCATGCTCTACGTGGCGCTCGTGGCGTTTCTGTTCAATATCCCGCTCGATTACTGGTTCATGTACGGCGGTCTGGGCTTGCCGGGGATGGGCGCGGTGGGTTGCGGGTATGCGACGGCGGTTGCGATGTGGGTGCAGTTTTTCGCGATGCTGGCCTATATCGGGCTGGCGGGTCGGCGTTACCGCCCGTTGGCCTTGTTCGCGCGCTTCGATCCGCCACGCATTGCACCGCTTGCCGAACTGGTGCGCCTAGGTGGGCCGATCGGTGTGATGCTGTTTGCCGAAGTCAGCCTGTTCGGCGCCGTGGCGTTGCTTATGGCATCGTTCGGTGCGGTCACTGCGGCGGCGCACCAGATTGCCATTTCGGTGGCCTCCTTCTCATTCATGTTCCCGATGGGATTCGCCACCGGCATTGCCGTGGTGGTGGGCCAAGCCGTCGGTGCCGGACGCGCCGCCGAAGTGCGACGGGCCGGGTGGGTGGGGATAGTGTTGGCGCTTGCTTTCGAGTTGTTGGCGGCTATCCTGATTCTGTTGCTGCGCCGACCCATCGCGCAGTTGTTTTCGGGTAATGAAGGCGTTGTCGATCTGGCCGTGCAGTTGCTGGTTCTCGCCGCCGCGTTCCAGCTCTCCGACGGCCTGCAGGTCGCAAGTGCGGGCGCTCTGCGCGGGCTGAAGGATGTGCGTGTGCCTATGCTGATTACGCTACTCGCTTATTGGGGCACGGGGTTGCCGCTGGCCTGGGCCTTCGGTTTCAAACTCGGATTCGGACCGGTTGGCGTGTGGGTGGGACTGATTGCCGGGTTGACGGTCGCCGGCATTCTGCTAGCGTTGCGTTTTCTGCGCCGCGCACATCCCGTATGATGGACGCATGAGCGTAGAAGAGAAATTGCAAGCTTTGCTTGCTGAAGGCAAGGACGCGGCGCCCATACGGGTGTCACTAGCCCAGGCGTGTTTGGCACGCGGCAACACCGCCGACGCCATTACCAACCTCAAGCGCGCGGTCGAACTCAACGTGAATTACTCGGCGGCGTGGAAACTTTACGGCCGTGCGTTGCTCAATGCCGGGCGCGAGCGCGAGGCGGGTGCTGCCTGGAAGCGTGGCATCGACGTGGCTGCACAGCGCGGTGACCGCCAGGCCGAGCGTGAAATGAAAGTGTTTCTGAAACGACTGGAAGGGCAATCGTCATGACCGACTCTTTCGAGTTGCCGGGGGCGCATACCCGCAAGGCGCCGGTTAAGGACAGCCTGCTCTCGCGCGAGTCATGGAAGATTTTCCAGATCATGGCCGAGTTCGTCGAAGGCTACGAGCGCCTGGCGCAGATTCGACCCTCGGTGTCCATCTTTGGCTCGGCACGCATCGGTTCCGACCACCCGTATTACCGGATGGCTGAAGACCTGGGCTTCGAGTTGTCGCGCGCCGGGTTCTCCGTGGTGACCGGCGGCGGCGGAGGCTTGATGGAAGCCGCCAACAAGGGCGCCTATCGTGGCAAATCGCCCTCGGTCGGGCTCAACATCCAGTTGCCGCACGAACAGAAAGGCAATCAGTATCAGAACATCAGCCTGACCTTCCGGCATTTTTTCGCGCGCAAGGTGATGTTCGTCAAATACGCTTCCGCCTATGTCATTCTGCCCGGCGGGTTCGGAACCATGGACGAATTCTTCGAAATCCTGACGCTGATCCAGACCGGCAAGAGCCGCCACATCCCCATCATCCTGATGGGCGCTTCCTTCTGGACGGGGTTGCTCGAATGGTTTCGCGAGCAATTGCTGGCGGCTGAAACCATCGCGGCCGGGGATCTGGAACTGGTGAAGGTGGCCGACGAACCGACGGCGGTGGTGGAGTTAATCTTCAAGCACTACGGGGAACGCGGTTTCCAGCCCTCGCCGGAAGAGCGCGAGATGATGCTCGAACTCTAGTGGACGACGGGCGATGTCCGGGTATGAAAAAATGGCCCCGGCCGAAACCGGGGCCAAGCCCCTCGGAGGAGATTGCGATTCTCGAAGAGGTACTTCGAATCGGCTCACCCGATCCAATGAATCGGGCGCCTCCCGCAATCCTCGCTTACAGGTTGGCACAAATTTTCGTAAAAGTCTGTAGGATTTTCCATACAAACACACGGTGTCGTGTAAAAGCATGATTGGGTTGCTGCAGCGCGTGAGTACGGCTGGCGTGGAGGTGGATGGCGAAACGATTGCCCGCATCGATGCTGGATTGCTGGTATTTGTGTGCGTGGAACGCGACGATTCTCCGGCCGAGGTCGAGCGTCTGGCCGAGCGCTTGTTGGGTTACCGGTTGTTTTCGGATGGTTCCGGGCGGCTCAATTACAGCGTGATGGATGCCGGTGGAGACCTGCTGCTGGTGCCGCAATTCACGCTGGCCGCCAATACTCGCAAGGGCACGCGTCCGAGTCTGGGGCGTGCGGCGCCGCCGGAACACGGTGCCGTGTTGTTCGAACAGTTGGTGAAGGAGGCGCGCGGGCGGTATTCCCGGGTGCAGACCGGGCGCTTCGGCGCCCACATGCGCGTATCGCTGGTCAACGACGGCCCGGTGACCTTTTGGCTTGAGGCGCACCCGGCAGGCCGCTGAAAACCACTCCGCTCTGCAGCCAGGCACTGGCCGCTTGTGCCGCTTGCGTCACGGCGGTAACATTCTACTGTTCATGTACGTGACACATGAGTTTTGTTCACGTGAGAGGAAAGGATATGAAATTGCATACGGTTGGAATCACGTTGTTGCTGGCCGCTGTACCCTGGGCTGCCCATGCCGCGAAAGTGCCTGATTTGTCGCATGTCGTCGATCCGGGGGAATGGGCCTACTCGGTCGAGGCCAACATGCAAGTAGGGGAAATGGCCATTCCGGTCAAAAAGGTGTCCAGGAAGAAATGCGTTACGCAAAAGGATCTCGACAAAAGCAAGAACTGGCTCGCGAATTCCAATAAGCAATGTACCCTGGAAAATATGAATTACTCTGGCCACGTTCTGACCTTCACCCAGAAGTGCAAGTTGAATGGCGGCAACATGACGATGCAGGGCAAGATGACGATCGATTCGCGCTCCGCCTATCACGGCGTCATTGACACTACAGGCAATGTCGGCGGGAAGGACGTCAAGGGCCACACCACGATCAAGGCTCATCGCACGGGTCGGTGCACGGTGGACAAGGATGGTAAGTAACGCGGCCAACGCGGTATTTCGAGACGGGTTCTAAGAAACTGGCGTTTTGCGTGAGATGGACTATCATTAACTTATGCTGATGACTTCACGGCAGAGCTTTTGAAACTCGCCCCCCCTGGATTGACCAGGGCGCTGGACGCCGGGCTCAAGCCGCTGTATGTCATTCTCGGCGAAGAACCTTGCGCTGCTCAGGAGGCAGCCGATAGGGTACGCGCCGCGGCGCGCGCCGCGGGGTATGACGAGCGCGTGTTGCTGTTCGTGGAATCGGGGTTCAACTGGGACGATCTGCATGCCGAGGCGGCCAGCGGTGGCTCGCTGTTCGGCAACAAACGGCTGATCGAGGTCAAGATCGCCAATGGACGGATTGATGCCGCAGGGCAGGCGGCCGTCGCCGAGTTTGCAGCCGACCCGCCGCCCGATACGTTGCTGCTCGTCGTCGTGCTGGGTGCCGATTACCGCACCTTCAAGTCGGCCGCCGCCCGCAAGCTGGCCGAAGTGGGGATCGTAATCGAATGTCGGCCGCTCGGTGCGGACGAGTTGGTGCGCTGGGTGAAGATGCGTTTGACCGCACGTGGACTGGACGTGCCGGAGGCGGGAGTTGCGCTAATTACCGAAAGCGCCCAAGGCAATTTGCTGGCGGCTGCCCAGGCAGTCGAGCGTCTCGGCCTGTTGGCGGAGGCGGGGCCGATTGCGTTGGAGACGGTTCGTGCAGCCGCCGTTGATGAAGCTCGTTATGGCTTGTTCGATCTGGCCGATGCAGCGCTGGCGGGGGAAACTGAAACGGCGCTGCGCATTCTGGTGCGTCTTCGCGAAACCGGCACAGCACCGGCGCAGGTGTTGTGGGCGCTGGCCCGCGATGTGCGTTTGCTAGCCGGGCTAGCCTGGGCGCGCGAACACGGGGCCACTCCGCCGCGAATTTGGCCACCGGCACGCACGCAG
>JBAUSV010000025.1:0-1915 GCA_049581885.1 Gammaproteobacteria bacterium
GCCCGACGTTCCCCATCGCCTACAATGCCGTACCCCTCACCCAGAAAATCTTCACGAATAATAAATTCGGAAGCGGAAAAATCCCGGTCCATTCCAAGTCTTCGTGCCGTCTCCCCCGCAAGTTGGGCAAGATGTTGATCGTAGGGAAGTTCTCCCGCTTCTCCCTTATCAATTCGAATGCCCACGAGGTCGAAGGTCTGCCCACATATCGCTTTTCCCACAGCCAGACCCGCCTGCGTTCCGCCTGAACTGGAGGCGAATACCACGTGCGAAACCGTCTCCCCCATCTCCGTCAACTGCGGGCCAATCTCCTCCACAGCCCTTGCGTAACCGGCGGCCCCCGTGCTGTTGGACCCCCCATAGGGAACGATATACGGTTTGTGTCCGGCGCGGCGCAGGTCCTGGGCGATCTCGGGGATCTTCTCTCCTTTTCGGAACTCTCCGGTCCAATGGAGCCGGGCGCCCAGGAGCTTGTTGAGGAGCAGATTGCCGTTTGAGGTGGATGGAGCCTCCCCGCCCAGGACCAGATGGCACAAAAGCCCGCAAGTCGCGGCTGCGGCCGCCGTCTGACGGCAATGGTTCGACTGCTCCGCGCCCCCGGTAATCAGGAGATCGGATCCCTGTTTCAGGGCCTCGGCGACCAAAAATTCCAGCTTTCGGGTCTTGTTCCCGCCAAAGGCAAGGCCGGTATGGTCATCCCGCTTCATCAGGATTCGAGGGCCGCCCAGATGTGCGGACAGTCGATCCAGCTTCGTAATGGGCGTGGGGAAGAAACCCAGGCTTTGGATGGGCAGATCTCGATATTTCATTGGTTCTTATTTCCAACCTCCCAGGAGGTGTAGATGCAGATGGAAAACGAACTGCCCCCCTCCCCTTTCCACATTGTAGACCAGTTTGTATCCCGTCTTATCAATCCCCTGTTCCACAGCCAGCTTTTTTGCGGCGAATACCAGATCGGAAAGCACGGTACGATCCTCTTCCTCCAGATCATTGATGCTTCGAATATGCTTTTTCGGCACCAGAAGGATATGCACCGGCGCATGGGGCTTAATGTCCTTAAAAGCCACCAGGTTTTCTCCTTCGTAGATCAGTTCCCCCGGCGATTCACCGCGGACAATTTGGCAAAAAATACATTCTTTTTTTTCCATTTTTTTCCTTTCACAGAATCTCACCAGGTGTGTACTTCACGGCTTCGGCATATCGTTTAAACAGGGGCTCGGCCTTGGCCGCCACTTCCTGAATCTGCGACCGGGCGTTCCCTGCAAAATGATCCGCATCTTCCAGGATTCTGTTGATCTGCTCCTCGGTGACGCCGGCCTCCCTGAACAGATCATCCTGTGCCAGTCTTCGGGAGAGATGCGGCGACGTCCCCTCTTCCCGCATGGACATGGCCTCGGCAACGGCATGCAGCTTGATGACTTCATGGGCCGTTTCCCTTCCTATCCCCGCCTTGACAGCCGTCATGAGGATCTCCGTACTGGCCAAAAAGGGAAGGTATCGCTCCACCTCTTTTTGGATGATCACCGGATAGGCCCCCATGTTGACCAGGACCGTGAGGGTGGTCTCGCACAACCCATCCGAGGCATAGATGGCATCGGGTACCACAACCCTTCTCACCACGGAACAGGATACATCCCCCTCTTCCCACTGATCCCCGGCCAATCGGGATGTACCATCCGCATACATCTTGATGAGGGTGGAAAAGCCGCAAATCCGCTCGGAACTCCTGGTGTTCATCTTATGCGGCATGGCGCTTGACCCCACCTGCCCTTTCTTGAATCCTTCCGTCACCAGCTCATAGCCGGACATGAGACGCATGCCCTTGGCAAAGTCTTCACATGCCGACCCCATAAAGGCCAGATGGCTGACAAGAGAATAGTCCAGGGACCGGGGGTACACCTGGCCCGTAGAATCC
>JBAUSV010000026.1:0-2495 GCA_049581885.1 Gammaproteobacteria bacterium
GGTCGCTCTTGAGGTTGCGCCAGGCGCCACGCGGGCCGACGCGCTCGCGCATCCATTCCTCCAGGAACGGCTTGGCCGAATGCCACAGATCGAGGTCGGGATAGACCATGCGGCCCAGGCCCTCTATGTGAAGCAGCGTTTTCTGCAGCAGCGTGAGCTGGGGCTGAATTTCCATCTGGAAGCGGCGCTCGGTCTGAAACAGACGCAGCAATAGTTGGGCGAAGGAAATGTCTTTCAGCGGGCGGTTGAAAATCGGCTCGCACACGGCCCGCACGCCGGCCGCGAACTCGTTTACCCGCGTGCCCTTCGGCACCCATCCGGATTCCACGTGCAGTCTCGCGACCTTGTCGTAGTCGCGGTTGAAGAAGGCGAGGAAGATCTCGGCGAGATAGCGCTGATCCTCGGCGGACAGGGTGCCACAAATGCCGCAGTCCACCGCGATGTAGGTCGGGAAGGCCGGATTGCTCGCATCGACGAACAGGTTGCCGGGATGCATGTCGGCATGAAAAAAATTGTGCTGGAACACCTGGGTAAAAAAGATGTCCACGCCGTTTTCGGCAAGCTGCTTCATGTCGACGCCGGCGGTTCTGAGTGCGGCGAGATCGTCGATCGGGATGCCCTTGATCCGTTCCATCACGAGCACGCCGGCGCGCGTGTAATCCCAGTGCACTTCGGGCACGTACAACAACTCGGAGTCCTCGAAATTACGCCGCAGTTGCGAGGCGTTGGAGCCTTCCTGCACCAGATCGAGTTCGGCGTGGATGGTGTTGTCGTATTCCGCCACCACTTCGGTGGCATGCAGACGGCGAGCTTCGTCGATGTAGCGTTCGGCGAATTTCGAGAACAGATACATCAGAGACAGATCGGCTTCGATCGTGCGCGTAATGCGCGGACGCAACACCTTGACGACGACCTGTTCGCCGCCGGTCAGGCGCGCCGCATGAACCTGGGCGATGGAGGCCGAAGCGAGCGGGGTTTCGTCGAACTCGGCGAAGATGTTGTCGAGTTTGCGTCCGTACAGGGTTTCCAGTTTGCGCCGTGCAATCCGTCCGGGGAAAGGTGGCACCTGATCCTGGAGCTTGGCGAATTCCTCGGCGTAGGCAGGAGGCAGAAAATCACCACGGGTCGAGAGCATCTGGCCGAGTTTGACGAAGATGGGACCGAGGTCTTCCAGTGCCTTGCGGGCGCGAACAGGAGCCGGCTGGCGCCGCGTCCGCAGCAGCGCCCACGGCCGCAGGTAGCGCAGGAAGCGGAACGGGCGCAGCCAGGGTGCGCCGAGGATCAGCTCGTCCAGACCGTAGCGAAGGAGTACCCAGTTGATATAGGCGAATCGAAAGACGAGGCGAGGCCCGATCACTGGTGTCCCCTGCCGTAATTGGCGCCGCGAAAAGCGTTGTTGATTGCGGTGGGGGACACTAGTGGCGTTCCAGGCGCTCGAAGCGCTTGACCAGGCGTTCGGTGTCGTCGCGCAGGCGATCCACTGAGCTCAGGAAGTCGTCCAGTTCGGCACGCGAGGCCACCGCGCGCACTTCGTATTGCAGGTATTCGGCGAGTGTGCCGGAGAGGCGTTCGCGGGTGTCCCTGAACACCGACAGCATTTCTCCGCCGAGGCGTTCGAGTCCGCGGGCCGGGACGTCGCCGATGGTCTGCGACAGGCGCTCCCAGGCCGCGCCCGGTAGGCGGGCCATGGTGCGCGATAGGCCGTGGACCAGCTCGGCGTCGCCGGAGACCGACAGGCCCTTGGGCGAACCGCTGCGCCCGGCGGCGGCGAGTTGCGCGAGTGTGCCCGTCACCTCGGCGTCGGGGGCTTCGACCGGACCGCTGAGATCGATGCCCTGCGCCGTGATGTGCGCAACGACGGTCAGCGCAAAGTCGCTGATGTGTAGCGCAATACGGCGTCCGGCGAGTTCGCCGAGGGCGGTGCGGGCTACGGGATCGACCGTCAGGGCGCCGTTCAAGATGCTGCTCACCGGTTTCAGGAGGACGTTCGGCAGGCCGTGTTGTTCGTTGTTCATAGTGCGTATCCCACATGCAGGGCCACGATGCCGCCGGTCAGATTGTAATAGTGGACCCGCTCGAAGCCGGCCGTTTCCATCATCGTCGCCAGCGTGGCTTGGTCGGGGTGGCGGCGTATCGACTCGGCCAGGTAGCGGTAGCTCGCCGCATCGCCTGCAATCCAGCGCCCGAGCTGCGGCAAGACCTTGAATGAATAGGCGTCGTAGGTGCCGGCCAGCAATGGATTGGGGCGCGAGAATTCGAGCACCAGTGCACGGCCGCCGGGGCTGAGCACGCGCCGCATCTCGGCCAGTGCGCGATCCTTGTGCGTGACGTTGCGCAGGCCGAAGCCGATGGTGATGCAGTCGAAATGAGCGTCCGGAAAGGGCAGTGTTTCTGCATTGACGGTGGCGATGCCGATGCGTCCGCCGAGACCCGCATCCAGGGTGTGTGCCCGCCCGACGGCGAGCATGGCGGGGTTGATGTCGGCGAGCACGACC